>JBIOHX010000082.1:0-12696 GCA_044449465.1 Gemmatimonadales bacterium
CGTGGACGCCGTTCAACAGCACGGCGCCCATCGCGATGAGGCAGTCGTCCTCGATCGTCGCGCCGTGGACGATGGCGCGGTGGCCGATCGCGACGCGTTTGCCGATGATCGTCGGCACGCCGTGGTCGACGTGAACGATGGTGCCGTCCTGGACGTTGCTGTCGTCGCCGATCTCGATGCGATCGCTGTCGCCGCGGATGACGGCGGTCGGCCAGACGGAGACGCGCGCGCCGAGGGTGACGCGGCCGACGACGACGGCGGTGCCGTGGACGTAGGCGGTTGGGTGGATCGCTGGCATGGGCATGGCGTCCAATCTAGGGTACCGATCCCGTCGACGTGCAAATATTAACTACAGTTCCATTAAGACGACTTTGGCGGTTACGCCGCATTTAGTCTCGCTGTGCGACGATCCCGACTGTCAAGCGGCGCGAATTGTGTGCGAAAATGGCGCTCCAGAAATCGCGCACTAGGTTGTCGACTCAGTGGCATCGATGGGCGCGGCCGATTGCTTCCGTGTGAGGTCGAACGGACTCGTCCGACGCTCTCTTCCAACCGTTCAATGTGTCGCCGTTCGGTCTAGATCGTGCACGAGTTTCCGAGCAACCAGGCCTCGATTCTGTCGGAGGACGGCGAGCGCGGTCTCGGAGCGGTGGTTACCGGGAATCGGCGCGCCCTGGCCGCGCTCGCCGGTGGTAAGTCTTTCGTTGGCTGTTGTTTGTCGGCGGCGAAGGCGAGCGGGCGCGTCGCCGAGGTGGTTAGTTCTGGCGCGTTTTCGACAGTGGAATCGGCCTTTTCAACGCACAGTGCGGCTCCCATGCAGCTTCGTGATGTTCATTTCGTAACTCGGTGGTCCGCCGGCAGTTATCTTACTACTGGCGTGGAATCACGATCCTCCCTACGTTGCCGCCCCGCGGTTCCCTCCGCAGTAAAAGCAGCTCGAGTCTTCCGACGGTCCAGCCGCCCCCGGCTTTCGCCCGCCGCTTGGCCCCGCTAAGCCCGTCGTTCGATCGATCGTCCCGACACAACCGATTCACCGCGCTCTCTCCAGGAGTCCTGTCCCCATGCCGCTTCCCGTCAACCCGCCACCGGGTCCTGTGTCGCTCTCCACCAACGCGCGTACCGTGCTCGAAAAGCGCTACTTGGTGAAGAACGACAAGGGAAAGCCGGTGGAGCAGCCGGAGGATTTGTTCTGGCGGGTGGCGACGGTGGTGGCGGAGGCGGATCGACGATACGGCGCGAGCGATGGGGCGGTGCAGGCGGCGGCGGAGGAGTTCTACGCGCTGATGACGGCGCGTCGCTTCGAGCCCAACTCGCCGACGTTGATGAACGCCGGCCGTCCGCTCGGTCAATTGAGCGCGTGTTTCGTGCTCCCCGTGGCGGACGCGCTGGCCAACAAGCACGATGGGATCTACGACACGCTGAGCGCGATGGCGCTGATCCATCAGAGCGGCGGCGGGACGGGCTTCTCATTTTCGCGCCTCCGCGCCAAAGGCTCGATGGTGCGGTCGACGACCGGCGTCGCCAGCGGACCGGTGTCGTTCATGAAGCTGTACGATGCGTCGACCGACGCGGTGAAGCAGGGCGGTACGCGGCGGGGCGCGAACATGGGGATTCTGCGCGTCGACCATCCGGACATCATGGATTTCATCACCTGCAAGGAAGACCTGACGCAGGTGACGAACTTCAACATCTCCGTGGCGGTGACGCGGAAGTTCATGGATGCCGTCAAGGCGGGGGCGAGCTACGACCTGATCGACCCGAGCAACGAGAAGGCCGTCGGGACGATCGATGCGCGCACGGTGTGGGACCGGATGATCCTTGGCGCCTGGCGCACCGGGGAACCCGGGGTGTTCTTCATCGACGAGGCCAATCGGTACAATCCCGTTCCGCATCTGGGGTCGTACGAGGCGACGAATCCCTGCGGGGAGCAGCCGCTCTTGCCGTATGATGTCTGCAATTTGGGTTCGATCAACGTCGGCTACTACGTGCGCGACGGGCGCATGGATTGGGACGCCTTCAAGGCGGACATCCATCTGTCGACGCACTTTCTCGACAACATCATCGACGTCAACCGGTACCCGCTGTCGGAGATCGACAACCTCTCGAAGCGCATCCGGCGGATCGGCTTGGGCGTGATGGGCTTCGCCGACGCGCTGGTGCGGCTCGGGGTCGCGTACGACAGCGCCGAGGGGGTCGAGCTGGGCCGGAGGGTGATGGAGTTCGTCGACGTGGAAGGGAAGCGCGAGTCGTCGCGCCTGGCGACCGAGCGCGGCGCGTTCCCGGAGTGGGCGCGGAGCATCTGGGGGCCGGACGACACGTGCGCGCGCGACGCCGACGGCAAGCGCATCCGTCCGATGATGCTGCTCCGGAACTGCAACGTCACGACCGTGGCGCCCACGGGCACGATCTCGATCATTGCGGGATGCTCGAGTGGGCTCGAGCCGCTGTTCGCCGTGGCGTTCATGCGCAACCAGGCGGGCGTGATGATGCCCGACGTCAACGAAGATTTCGTCGCCATCGCCAAAGGCGAGGGGTGGTACTCGGACGAGCTGATGGAGCGGATCGCGAAGACGGGCACCGTGGCGCACGCAGAAGTGCCGGCCAAGTGGCAGCGGGTGTTCGTGACGGCGAACCTGATCCCGGCCGAGTGGCACATCCGGATGCAGGCGGCGTTTCAGGAGCACTGCGATTCGGCGATCTCGAAGACGACGAACTTCGGCTACGCGGCGACAGTCGAGGACGTGCGGAAGATCTACGAGCTCGCCTACGACTCGCACTGCAAGGGCGTGACGGTCTACCGGGACGGCAGCCGCGACAACCAGGTGCTGTCGACGGGCGCGACGGAGAAGGCGAAGGAGGCGCGCGAGGGCACGAGTGCACCGCGTCGCGAGGAGGATCGTGCGGCGCTGGCGGACCTCAAGTCGTCGCTGGTGGAGAAGGACGCGGAGCTGGAGCGCCTCAAGAAGCAACTATATGAAGTGGAGGCGGAGAACCTGCAGCGCCGCAGCAAGCGTTCGCGGCCCGACCTGCTGCGCGGCACGACGATTCGGAAGGAGACGCCGCTGGGCGTGATGTTCGTGAACATCACGGAAGACGACAAGGGTCAGCCGTTCGAGGTATTCATCACGCTCGGCAAGGCGGGCGGCTCGGCGATGGCGGACGCGGAGGCGATGGGGCGGCTGGTGTCGCTGGCGCTGCGGTCGGGGATTCCGATCATGGAGATTCACCGGCAGTTGCGGGGGATATCCTCGGACCGCGCGGTGGGGCTTGGGCCCAACAAGGTGCTATCGGTGCCGGATGCGATCGGGATTGCGATCGAGGAGTGGCATCGGGATCGGGTGATTGGCGTGCAGCAGGAGTTGATGCCGCCAAGTGTGGATGCGGGGTTGGCGCCGCCGAATGATTTGATGGTGTCGGGGACGCATCAGGTGCCTGCTTCGGTGCGGCAGGCTGGGCAGGTTGGGGCGGAAATGGAGTTGCAGTTTGGGCTGCATCATACGGGGGAGGCGTTTATTGGGACGTGCCCCGACTGCGGATCACAGATGGAGTATGCGGAAGGATGCGTGAAGTGTCATGTGTGTGGGTTTAGTGAGTGTGGGTGAGCGGGGCTGTTTGGCGAGTACGTTGGAAGCGAGGAGGTGATAACGTTGAACGAGCCTGGGTTAGATGGCCGGCGCAGAGACGAGGACGGTCAGATCCGCCAGAAGAACGGCAACACGCTCGTTGAAACTCTTCGTCAGACATACGGAGCCGAGTTCGCTTCTGGTCACCGTAGCGACAAGAAGCTTGAGAATGTGCTGAGAGACGAAGGGGTTGATTCGCTTTCGGAGCTGCTGCGAAAGTCCAGATAGCTTTCGCTGTCGCAGCGGTGATGCCATGGGAACGATCCGAGATCGCCATTTTACGTTCTCAGAAATTACGTCAGAGGCGACGCAATTGCGTCGCCTCTGACGTCTTCTAGTAGGGCCCCTTCGCCCGCCGGGCGGTAATGAAGAATCAACTCGTCTATTGCCCCCTCCCTTAGCGGACAATCGTGCCTCTACTTCGGGCCAGTCTCTAGTGAGTCGTTTAGTCCGAGTTCGCGCAAGGCCATCTTGGTCTCGTCTATTTCTTGCGGCGACACGCCCTCTGCCGGCGCAACCTCCAACCGCAAGCTGAGCTTTAAACCGGCAGTGGCGGCGAACTTCGACAATACTTTCGTATAGAACTTCATCCACTTCCGATGCGGGACATCTCCGCAGCTCTTTCTGCTTGATAGCGCGACCGATCGCGCCGGTGATTCGCGTTGAGGGCAAGCGAAGCGTGCCAGTCGAGTTGCTTCGGTTGAATGCGAGTCAGCTTTGCGCCGACCTGACCCGCAGATGCTCCATCAAAAACTCAGGCGCCAAGTCCGCGCCATTCGGCCACTCGATCGTCCCCGTATCCGGATTGACCGACACGCGCCGAAATACGTCGAGATTCTGGAGCGGTTCGAACATCTCTCCCCAGAGCTCGGCGCGAAGATCCAGTTCGCCCTGAGTTCCGTCGTCGAACCGAAGCCAAACGACATAGTCGTGCACGTACCGAACTTCGATGACGTCGAGCATTTGCTATTCCAGGGGTGCGATGGGCATCAGCGGTCGACGGCCGCGGGAGCGATTCCAATTCTCGCGTAGCTCCGCTTCGTGCTGCGCCCGCCACTCGAGTACGAGGGCGCGCGCTCGGCGCGGGAATTGACCGGTCACGCGATCGTCCAAGATCCCTATGGAAATCTTATGATCGCCGTAGCGCGCGTGGAAGTGCGGCGGATCGTGATCTGAGAAGGGCATCGAGATGACGATGCCTAGGAACCGTGAAATCTCCGGCATGGACAGGCATCGTCGCGCCGAACGCCTGGGTTTCCGCCATCGTTTCTCGGCCGATCGAGTCAGTCCATTTCGCGCGCGCGTGTGCTTTCGTGCGTGCACGAGTGGTTGAGCCGGGTTGCCGCGGGACCTCTGTCTTCCCGGTTCCGCGGCCCGGTTCTTTCGTTTCTTTACGGCCACTCAGCCGTGCCCAACTCCCAGCGCGATACCAACGCCCTCATCGGCGCCGCCCTCCGCGACCTCGCTGCCGCCCAGCCGTCCAAACGCGCCGGCTTCGGCTACAAGCGCGCCGCCAACGCCGTCCTCAATCTCGATGCTCAAATCGACGCGCTGATCGCTCGCGACGGCGCCCTCCCCAAGATCCCGAACGTCGGCCCCAAGTCCGAGCGCGTCATTTGCGAAGTGCTCGACACCGGTCACTCGCCGCTCGTTGAGAAGGCGGTGAAGGCAAGCGACCACGCCGACGTCATCGATCGCGCCCGCACGCTCCGCAAGAACTTCATGAGCCGCGCCGCCGCCGTCACCGCGCTCCGGGCGGCCAAACCGTCGCGCGACCTCCCGGCGCTCGCCGACTACCGCGGCGACCTCCAGATGCACTCGACCTGGAGCGACGGCAGTCAGACGCTCGAGGAGATCATCGAGGCCGGCCTCGGACGTGGGTACAGCTACTGCGGCGTCACCGATCACTCGTACGGTCTCCCCATCGCGCGCGGCCTGTCGATGGCGGACCTCGCCCAGCAGCATCGCGAGATCGATCGGTTGAATCGCCGCTACCGCGGCCGCTTCCGGCTGATCAAAGGAATCGAGGCCAACATCCGCGCCGACGGATCGGTCGACATGAAGCCGCGCGAGCTCGCGCGCCTCGAGCTCGTCGTCGCCGCGCCGCATTCAGGCCTTCGCACCGCTGCCGACCAGACGGCGCGCATGCTCGGCGCCGTCCGCACGCGCCGCGTCCACATCCTCGGCCACCCGCGCGGGCGACTCTATGGAACGCGGCCCGGCGTAACGGCTGATTGGCCGCGCGTGTTCAGGGCCGCGGCGAAGGCTGGCGTCGCGATCGAGATTGATGGCGATCCGTGGCGGCAGGACGTCGACTTCGACCTCGCGGCGCTGGCGCTCAAAGCCCATTGTCTCTTCGCGCTCGACAGCGACGCGCACTCGCCGCCGGAATTGCGCAACGCCGAGACGGCGGTCGCCCACGCGCGGCGCGCGGGGATTCCGAAGAGTCGAATCATCAATTGCTGGCCGACGGAGCGCTTGCTGGTTTGGCTCGAGGGGCATTCTTAGGCTTGGTGTATCGCGACACACCGTTGCGCAAGTGGGTCCCCGGCTGACGCCCCGTTCGCGGCGGACGCTTGACAGTGTGTGTCTCCGATGTTTCTTTGTCGAAGACTCTTCGGTGAGCGTATTCGATGGCCGACACCATGCCCGTGTTCAAGGGCAACCTCGACATGCTCGTCCTCAGGGCCCTCTCGTGGTCCGAGATGCATGGGTTCGAGATCCTCGACTGGCTCGAGCAGCGATCGGGCGGCCGGCTGGATGTCGACGACACCGCCGTGTACCAGGCGCTGCACCGGCTCGAGGAGCGCGACCTGGTCCGCGCGGAGTGGGGGTTGAGCGACAAGAATCGGCGCGTGCGGTACTACGGACTCACCGCCGCCGGGCGCGCGCAGTTGCGCGCGGCCGCGTCGCGCTGGAACAGCTACGCCGAGCTGCTGGTGTCGATGATGCGGCCCGAACGCCGGACTTCCTGAGGCCCCGCCGCCATGCGACGATTCCGCCGCCTAGTTCGGCCTGTCCCCGATCGACCGGGGATTCTCGAACGCGAGCTCGACGACGAGATCGCCTCGCACCTGGCGGCGCGCGTCGAGCAACTCGAGGGCCTTGGCATGGCGCCGGCCGAGGCGCGTGCCGAGGCGCTGCGCCGGTTCGGAGATCCCGCGGCGTCGCGCGCGCGATTGGCTCGTTCAGCGCGCCGGCGCGGATCGTTCGTTGGCGCGCGCCAACGAGTCGAGCAGTTGGGCGCGATGATTCGCGGACTGCCGCAGGATGCCCGCGTGGCCGTGCGCGCCTTGCGGCGGCATCCCGCGTTCGCCTTTGCCACGGTCGCGACGCTCGGTCTGGCGATCGCGGCCGCCGTCACCGCGTTCAGCTTCGTCGACGCGATCTTCCTTCGGCCGCTCCCGGCGCCCGCGGCCGAGCGTCTCGTGCGGGTGTATCTCACGCGGCCAAGCGGCGGCTATCGCCTCGTTGGGAATGCCGGCGCGGCGCTGCTTCGCGAACAGCACGATGTGTTCGAGCGAGTCGCATCGCAGGATTGCTGCCGGGTCAAGTTCGTGCGCGAACGGGGCGCGTTGGACCAACGCTACGTCGCCTTCGCCTCGTCGGACTTCTTTCCGCTGCTTGGCCTCTCGCCGGCGCTCGGACGGTTCTTTCTGCCTGAGGAGACGTCGTCGCCGGGCCGTGAGCCCGTTGCGATCTTGAATTACGATCTGTGGCAGCGGACGTTCGGCGGCGACGCGAGGGTGCTTGGCGAGCGAATCATGATGGGCGGCCGGGCGTTCACGATCGTCGGCGTCGCGCCGCGGGGGTTCGAGGGCGTCGGAGTAGGCTCGTCGCCGAGCGACATTTGGGTACCGAACACCATGGTGTCGGAGACGCTCGGCCCGGGTTGCGCGCGCGGCGCCCCGTGCGACGACAGCGACGTGCTCGCGCGTCTCGCGCCCGGCGTGAGCATCGAGCGGGCCCAAGTGGGTCTCGAGCGCTTTGGCCGCGCGCTGTCGCAGCTGTCGGCAGGCGACGACAGCGTGCGAAAGCCGGTCGTTCTGCGCGCGTCGGGTGCGCTCGTCGCCACGCAGCGACAGTACTCGCCGCTCGCGCGATTGCTCGGCTCGATCGCGGCGTTGCTGCTCGTCATCGCGTGCGCCAATCTGAGCGGCCTGCTCGTGGTGCGCGGCGCGGCGCGCGGCCGGGAGATCGCGTTACGGCTCTCGCTCGGCGCGAGCCGCGTGCGCATCATGCAGCAGCTTCTCGTCGAGAGCGGCACGCTGGCGCTGGTCGGCGGGGCGGTCGGCGTGCTGCTCTCGTTCTGGACGTCGCGTGCGCTCATGGGCTTCTTCGTCTCCGACAGCGAAGGCTTCCAGAACTATTTCCCGATCGGGCTCGATGCACACGTGCTTTGGTTCGCGGTCGGCGTCTCGATCCTGTCGACGCTCGCGTTCGGGCTGGTGCCGGCATTCGCGACGGCGCGCGCCGAGCCGGCGGAGGTCCTCAAGAGCGGCACGCCGGGGGGCGGCCGCGCGCGGGCGCGGTTCGAGCTCGTGGCGGTGCAGGTCGCGCTCACGTCGGCACTGTTGAGCGGCGCCGTGCTCCTCTCGACGAGCTTCAGCCATCTGGTGCATGCGCAGCGGTTCGACGCGGACCATGTCGCGCTGTTCCGCGTGCGGCCGGCGGCGGCGCAGTACGATTCGGTCCGCGCCCAAGGCTACGTTCGCGCGGTCGCCGAGCGTGTCGCGTCGCTGCCCGGTGTGGAACGGGTGGCGTTCGCGCGCGGCGCCGGCTTCGTCTGGAGCCATTCGCCGGTGTCGGCAAACCTCGGCATGACGCCGGGGGACAGCGCGACGCAGGTGGAGGCGCACTTCGTGTCACCGGGCTTCTTCGCGTCGCTGCGCATCCCGGTTCTCGAGGGGCGAGGGATCACGACCGCCGACGGTCCGAGGACGCTGCCTGTTGGCGTCGTGACCACATCGCTGGCGCAGAAGTTGTCTCCCGCGTCGGACGTGGTTGGTCGGACGATGTACGTGCGCGGGAAGGCGTTCGAGGTCGTGGGCGTCGTGCCGGACTATCTCGTGCGGATGCCTGGGGAGCGCGTGGAACCATCGGTGTTCTTCGCATTTTGGCAGAACGCGCTCGGTCAGGAGGGCGATGCACGGTTTGCGGTGCGCGTCAACGGTGATCCCGAACGGATGCTGGCGACGCTGCGCACTGCCGTGAGCGCCGTCGATCGAAACGTTCCGGTGGCCGAAGTGATGACGCTGGCCGGGCAGGTGGACGCGGAGTATCCGCAGATCCGCCTCGGGCAGACCGTGCTGCTCGCCGCCGGGGGCCTAGCGCTGCTGTTGAGTGCGATCGGTCTCTACGGCGTGATCGCCTTTCTCATTGCGCGCCGGACGCGCGAGATCGGCGTGCGGATCGCGCTCGGCGCGTCGCCGTCGCGGGTCGCGGGTCAGTATATCGCGACTGGTATGCTGTGGGTCATCGCGGGCGCCGGGGCAGGGCTCGTCGGCGCGTGGATGCTGAGTCATCTGTTGAGCACGTGGCTCGTGGGCGTGGCATCGAGCGACGCGGCGCCGTACGCGGTGGCGGCGATGTTGGTATGCGCCGCGGCACTCGTGGCGTGCGTGATTCCGTCGCAGCGAGCGGCGAGAATCGATCCGGCAATCGCGCTGCGCGCCGAATAGCGGCGCGAGGGCGCGCGCGGTCGCGCACTACACGCCAGGCCTAGCCCTGCTTCGCCTCCCGCTCGACCAGCACCTTGGTCAGGAACCGCTGGCCTTCGCCGACTCGCTCCATCTCGACGGCGATCACGTCGACCGCATGCTCGAGCCGCGCGATGCGCTCGTCGAGCTTCGCCAGCGAGTCATCACGGGACTTCACTTCAGAGCGGGCCGGTGGCCCGCCGGCGCGTCGCATCGCCGCGACACTTGCGATGCCAGCTAGCGCCACGAGGCTCACAATCGGAATGACGATTCCGGGATCCGTCATGCGGCCTCCGGCTTCCGGCCTTTGACGCAGATCCATCCGCGCGCCGGCTCGGTGAACACCTCCACGTCGCGGTAGCCCGCATCAGCTAAGAGCTGTCGGTGTCCGTCGACCGTGAGATAGTGTGCGCGCAGCAGCAGGCGCATCACCGGCAAGTACAGCCAGTCGCGCGCACGCCCGCGGTACGTTTCGGCGATGATGAGCAGCGTGCGGCCGGGCGCGAGCACGCGCATGATCTCGCGCAAATCGTGCGGGAGGTTTGGCCAGTAGTAGTGCGTCTCCACCGCGGTGACGAGATCGAACGTGTCGCCGGGGAAGGGGAGCTGCGACACGCTCGCCTGCCGAACGTCGACGCGGCCGCTGGCGATCGCCGCGGCGTTCCGCTGGCGGGCGACGCTGACGCTCGCCGCCGAATAGTCGACGCCGAAGACTTTTCCCTCGGGCGCGGTGGCGGCGAGCGTCTCGATCGTGCGTCCGCCGCCGCAACCGACGTCGAGCACCGTGAATGCTCGGCCGACGTCGACGTGGCTCAGTCCCCAGGCCGTGAGCTTGGCGTGTCCGACGTTCATCGCTCGGGCGAGGCGGCGGCCGAGGAAGGACGAGGGCTTCCGGCATTGGCCGGAGACGAACAGGATGAGGACGGCGGCGACGCCGATGCGGAGGAGAATGAGGAGCACGGTCGTGCGGCCTAGTCGGTTGCCGCAGGCAGATCGCGCGCCAGGTCGACGATCGCGGCGAGCTGCTTGGCCAAGCCGCCCCACGCCGAGCGCCCGAACTGGGCGAGAAAGGCGTCTTGCGCGTTTTGCCAGTGCGGCCGCGCCTCGGCGACGCGCCGGGTTCCCTTGGCGGTCAGATGGACTTCTTTGCTGCGGCCCTCGCCGGCGGTGAAGGCGACGAGCCCCTCGCGTTCGAGCGGCGTGAGGGCGCGATAGAGCGACGTGCGCTCGAACACCTGTTCGGCGGCGAGCTCGGTGAGCGGCGTCGGCTCGCGGCGGCGCTCCAAGGCGACGAGGAGGGAGAACTGCGTCGTCGTGAGGCCGGCGCGGGCGAGGTGGCCATCGTAGAGCCGGGCGACGGAGCGGGTGGCGCGGCGGAGGGTACCGGCGGCGCAGATGGAGGCGGCGGGGGTCGGCATCGCGGTCGAGAAGATGTATATACATCACGCGGGATGTGTACACATCATACCTGTCGTCGGCCAGATTGCGCAAGCCGGGGTGGGCACGCCAGTGGTGGGCGCTGGCACGCGGCCCGGCCAAGCATTTCAAGCTCCGCCGTGTCGGGTGATCGCCGTCACCCCGCTGCCGTGATCGTTCTCCGTTTCGGGCTTGCTGGCCCATAGGTCGCGTGGAGAGGGCATCGACTCGGGTGACGAGGTCGAGCGTTGCCAACACAACAATGGATGTCCACCGTGGCGCTCCTTTTGGTCGTGCTGCCCGTGCGCGGCGAGGCACAGGTTCAGGGATCGCTGTCCGTCACCGGTGGGTCGGCGACCGACGTCGCGGGCGTCACGTCGCGCGCCGTGACGCTCGTGCCGTCCTTGACGCTCGTGCCCGATCCGCGCGCGCTGTTCACCCTTGGCGGTAGCGCGACGGCGTTCGATAACCACCAGTGGGCGGCCGGCGCCGGCGCGTCGACCGCGCTGCGCGCTCCGTTTGGCCGCGTTGCCGCGCTGACGCTCGACGCTAGTGCAGCCGCGACGACGACGTCGTACGACTTCTCGTATTACACGACGAGCGCGATTCCCGCGCTCGAGGCGACGGTCGGGCCGCTCACGGCGTACGCCGGCGGGCATGGCGCGCTCGCGTCCACGACCCTTGCGCGGCAGATCCAAACGCCCGGCGGCGGGGGGCTGTTTGGCGGAACCCCGATCACGTCGCGGTCGAACGTCGCCACGTCGCGTGCGATGCGCGGTGCGCTGTTCGGCGCCGACGTGCGCATCCCCGGATCGGGCGGCCAAAGCATAGTCGCAGGCGTGCGCGAAGAGCACGCGACGATCGACACCGTGCCGACGGTCGACCGCAGCGCGTCGCTGATGCTGATGGACGGCCGGTTCACGATCTCGGGAGCGGCGGGCGTACGCACCGAGCCTGGCGCGCACACGACGTTGGGCAGCGGCACGCTTTCGATCGCCGTGAATGCGGCGACGTCGCTCGACGTGAACGCGGGCTCGTATCCGGCCGATCGTTTGATCGGGACGCCGTCCGGACGCTACGTGAATCTCGGCTTATCGCTGCGCACCGGACGGGGATCGCCGCCAACGCAGCCGGTGCCGGAGGGGGCGCCGAACGTACCGGCGGACTACACGCGAATCGCGACGCGAGATGACGGTGTGTCGCGCGTCGACGTCGCCGGTGACTTCACGAATTGGAAACCGATCGCGATGCACCGCGCGCCGAATGGCGTGTGGTACATCGATCTCCGAATTGCTCCAGGGCAATACCGCTACTCGCTCCGCATAGACGGAACCGAGTGGCGGGCTCCGGAGGGCAGACCCCAAGTCGACGACGACTTTGGCGGCAAATCGGCGTGGCTCGTGGTGAGCGCGCCGAGTGGAACGACTCGTTAGCTCATCAGCTCCAAAGGAGGAAGCATGAAGTCCACGACCAGTCTAGCGCTCGCGTTCATTTGCGCCCCGGCCGCGCTGTTTGCGCAGCAGGCTTCGGCCAGTGCTACCGCGACATCCGCGGCGAGCGTGAGTGTCCCCGCGAGCTATTCAGCCGCGGCAAAGGCGAACATCGAAGCGTCATTCAAGCGCGCGCAGGACAAGAACGTCCCCGATCACGCGATGCGTCAGCGTCTCGCCGAAGGCCAGGCGAAGGCGGCGAGCGACGCGCAGGTCGCGACGGCGGTGCAGAAGACGGAGGCGCGGCTCGAGGCGTCGCAGTCGGCGATGGTACGCGCGGGCCGATCGAACCCGACACCGCAAGAGATCGACGCGGGGGAACAGGCGATGGCGCGCGGCGCCACGGAGGCCAACGTCGAAGGGCTGGCCAAGCATGCTCCGTCGGATCGATCGCTCGTCGTCGCCTTCGACGTGCTGTCGACGCTCGAGGCCAAGGGCACGCCCGTGGACCAAGCGGTGGCACAGATC
>JBIOHX010000083.1:0-12638 GCA_044449465.1 Gemmatimonadales bacterium
GGGCGAGAAAGTGGGTCAACCGCGCGGACTCGTTGAGCGTGGATCGTGGATCGTGGATCGTGGATTGTGGATCGTGGATCGTGGATCGTGGATCGTGGGACGTGGGACGTGGGACGGGTGATTTGACGCTCCCTCTCGTCATTCGGCGGGTCGCGGTTAAGTTGTCGACTCCGTTACGCCACTGCCGGCGCGCTCGACGCGCCGCGCGCTGGCGACCGCAGCCGCCCCGAGATTGGAGACCGAGAGCCGCCATGACCATCATGTCCGACCGCTGGATCACGCGCATGGCGAAGGAGCATGGCATGATCGAGCCGTACGAGGGGCGGCAGGTCCGCAAGGGAGTCATCTCGTACGGCGTCAGCTCGTACGGCTACGACATGCGCGTGGCGCGCGAGTTCCGGATATTCACGAACGTCCTAAACTCGATCGTCGACCCCAAACAATTCGACCCGAAGTCGTTCGTCGAGTACGAGGGCGACGTCTGCATCGTACCGCCCAACTCGTTCGCGCTCGCGCGGTCGGTCGAGTACTTCCGGATTCCGCGCAACATCCTCACCGTCACGGTCGGCAAATCGACGTATGCGCGGTGTGGGATCATCACCAACGTCACGCCCTTCGAGCCCGAGTGGGAGGGCTTCGTGACGCTCGAGATCTCGAACACCACGCCGCTACCGGCGAAGATCTACGCCAACGAAGGCATCGCGCAGGTGCTGTTCTTTCGCGGCGAAGAGGAGCCCGAGGTGTCGTACAAGGACAAGGGGGGCAAGTATCAGAGTCAGACCGGGGTCACTCTGCCAAGGTTGTGACTCGGGGGGCGCCGGCCGAGGACCGCTGCGGTCCGTTACTTCTCGCGGGTCCAGAGCAAGAGCGCGCCGCAGCGGGTCGACGTGTGGTCGAACTCTTCGGGGAGCTGCGTCCCGTCGGGATAGTATTCGATGCCGGCGAGATCGGAGACGTTGAACTCCGACAGGTCAAATGGCGGGATCGCTACCGCCTGCCCCCGCGCTGTCGTTGGATTTGCCTCGTTCGGCTTGCTGCCTGGCAATGGCGGCGCTGCCAGCGGAACTCCGTCGAGGTAGACCTGCGGCGGTCCGCCTTCGACGCACCGCGGGGACTTGAGCAGATAGGCCGCCGAGTGAGCGCCTTCAGCGATCATGGTCCCTGGAACGTGCGAACGAAGGACATTGCCGAGATTGCGGCTCTCTTCGCGGCGAAGAATCGAGGCGCCGATGAAGTAACCGCCGAGACCGAGTCGACGCCGTTCCTCAAACCGGCGAAGCGCAGGCGAAACATACAGCTCGCTCGGCGCATTGATGCGGACGGTTGCGAGCGCTACTGCTTTGGAGAGCGCGACGCGAGTCTCTTGGGTGTCGGACGGCGCCGGCGGGACCCGTACAGTGCGCGGCGCGTAGCCTATCTGGCGCACCAGCACTTCTCCGCCAGCGTCGGGCAGGAATTCCAGCCGCGCGCGCCCGTCCAACCCCGTGAGCTCCGCCGAGTCGCCAGCTCGATTGACAATTTGGGCGCCGACCAGTGGACGCCCGCTCGCACTGTCGACGACGAGAATCACGCTCGCCACTGGCTGGCGCGACGCGAGGAGCGGGGTCGCTGTGAGCGCCGTGGGATCACCAGGCCGACCACGCTCCCAAGCGAGCGAGATGAGCGATTGCGTTTCGATGGAGGCGCGAGGAGCCGTTGGACGAGACGGGTAGTACAGACGATTCCGTCCGACAATCGATGTAACAACCGGGAGCGATGGATACAGCTCGGAAAAATCGGTGGTCACGACAGCGGAGTCGATGAACGGAAGCTCGCGAGGGCGCCGAGAGAGGCGGACAACTGTCCGTCGGATCTGATACGATGCCGTGTCGAGATACATCGACCCGTCGACGTCCGGTGTAGAGATGTCGGAGGCGACTCTGAAATCGACGCGGAGGCGGGTCTGGCCGTTGCGCGTCTCCAGGCCGCCGTTGGAGAAGCAATGTGCGCCGAGAAACGCCGAGTCCGCGAGCACATCGAGCGTCGGGATGTGCATGACGTAGTCGCTGGCGGCCCGGGCGTCTGTCGACCGTTCAATGATTGCGCCGACCCGGTACGGCCACGGATGCTCGCTGCGAAAGACCACGGTGTCGCGTGATCGGTTGTCGAGCGAGCCGTCATGTTGCTCCGCGTCGACGGCTCGAGCGATCAGCGCGGCGAACGGGTACGCGGTGGTGAGCAGGTGATATTGCAGCGCATTCTCGCGCAATTGATCGAACACCGCCGCAAAGGCAGAATCGTCCGCGCTACGCGGCGGTCCGGGATCATCGCAGCTTCGCGAAGCGTGAATGGCCATCGCGGTAAGGTTGACGGCGATGGGGCTGAGCAGCACGACGATGGTCGTGTCTTGTCGAGCACGAAGCGTGAGGTGGAGGTCGCGCGGCGAAAAGCCGAGGTGGCGCACGGAGACGACGATCGGACCCGGTGGGAGCGGGGCCAAGCGGAACCGGCCGGAGTCGGTGGCGAACCGCCGGAGCGTCATGATCGGAACATCGACGACCGCGAAAGCCAGCGCCCGGCCGGAGCCCGCGTCGCGGACGATGCCCGTGATAGCCGCGCCGCTGTCGCGTTGGGCCACAGCCGCGTGCGAGCATAAGGGCGAGAGGACAACGCCAGCGAGCGCGATCGGCGAAAAAAATCTCGGCATTCAGCCCGAACCGCGTCGCGCCACGATCCACCCGTGGTTGGGGCTCTCGGCCACGACCGTGAACGACGAATCCCCACGAATGTGGGCCAGGCTGCGGAAGTGCTTCACGTGATGCGTGTCGTCGAGCACAATCGTGAAGGGCACGGCCGACATGTCGCGCAACACGGTCTGGAATTCGAGCCAGCCAATGCCGCCCGCCGAGTCGAGCAAAATGAGCGGCCCTTTCTCACGTGCCGCCTGAAGCTGCTCGGAGAGGAGATTCTCGCCCGAATAGCGCCGCATGCGGTCGCCGATGAACTGTGCGATCGCCCGAGTGCCGCGCGGCCGCCCGCCCAGCCGCCCTCGCAGCTCGCGCGTATATGACTTGATCGGATGTCGCGTGTCGTCGATGAACACGTCGGGCCAGCGTTCGTGATGCTTGAGCGCCTCGTCGCTCCGGACAAACGCTAGCGCCGCAGCGCGTGTCACCGTTCGCCCCCAGAGCGCCTTGACGAATGGGAAACCGGCGAGATTTGCCAGAGCGGCGCGCCACGAGCTCCAATTCGCCTCGATCGTCACGAAGGACTCGGGCGGCTCGCCGGTCGGAAAGGCCGATGCGAGCATACGGGTGGAGCCCGTGCCGAGATAGGTCCCCGTCTCGATCACATGGGTCACGCGGTTGCTGCGCAGCAGCGCGGCGAGCACCGGACCCAGGCCGTCGTCGTCGGCCATACGCATCGAGGCAAGGTGATACTCCGGGTACGATCGCATCGGATCTTGCCCCTTCGGCTGAGCTCGAGGACACGAATACAACAGCCGGGTGGGTCGTTCGCCGCAGGGTGCCGCGACCCGTCTCCGCCGTCGGAGACTGGGGAGGGGTGAACGATACGACTCGATCGCCAGAAGCGGAATGGCTCAGCCCGTTCCGCCGATTGGCCGCTCCTCGCGCTCTCGCATCGACGCAAACAGATAATCGTGATTCATCCGCGCGATGGAGTCGATGCTGATCGCTTTCGGGCACGCCTCCTGACACTCGCCGTAGAGCGTACAATGCCCGAAGCCTTCAGCGTCCATCTGCGCCACCATGCGTCGTGCCCGGCGGTCGCGCTCCGGCTGCCCCTGGGGAAGGAGCCCGAGGTGGGAGATCTTGGCCGCTGTGAACAGCGACACCGACCCGTTCGGACAAGCGGCCACGCAAGCGCCGCAGCCGATGCAGGCGGCGGCGTCCATCGCCGCGTCGGCATCCAGCTTTGCCACCTGGATGTTGTTCGCATCCTGGGCGCTGCCGGTGGGCGCGGTGATGAACCCTCCCGCGGCAATGATTCGATCGAGCGCGCTCCGATCGACGACGAGATCCTTGATCACCGGAAAGGCACGCGATCGCCAGGGCTCGACGTACACCGTGACGCCATCCTGGAAGTGGCGCATGTGGAGTTGGCAGGTCGCCGTCGCCTTCATTGGCCCATGCGCGACGCCGTCGATCATCACGCCGCACATGCCGCAGATGCCTTCACGGCAATCGTGGTCGAAGGCGATCGGTTCCTCCCCCGATTCAACGAGCCCCTCGTTCACCACGTCGAGCATCTCGAGGAAGGACATGTCGGGGCTGATGTCGCGCGCCTCGTAGCGCTTCATGGCGCCGGGAGCATCGGCTGACGGCTGGCGCCACACGTACAACGTGAGATTCATGGCGTCACCGTCATTTGTACGACCGCTGCGACAGTGCGACGTTCTCGAACACGAGCGGCTCCTTATGAAGGACCGGCGCCTCGCTTTGTCCCGTGTACTCCCAGGCGGCCACGTAGGCAAAGCGCTCGTCGTTGCGTTTGGCTTCTCCGTCGGGCGTCTCGAACTCAGTGCGGAAGTGCGCGCCGCACGATTCTTCGCGGTCGAGGGCGTCGCGGCACATCAGTTCGCCGAGCTCGAGGAAGTCGGCGACGCGGCCCGCATGCTCGAGTGCTTGATTGAGCTCGGCGCCGGTGCCAGGGACACGTACATCGCGCCAGAATTCGTCGCGCAGCTTCGAGACGAGCGCAATCGCCTTGGTGAGCCCCGCTGCGTCGCGCGCCATGCCGCAGTACTCCCACATGATCTGGCCGAGCTCGCGGTGGATCGACGTGACGGTGCGACTGCCATTCACCGAGAGGAGGCGCTCGGTACGATCGCGTACGTCTCGTTCGGTGGCGCGCACCGCCGGATCGTCGGCCGACACCGGGGCGAGCTTGTTCGACCCGAGATAGTTACCGATGGTGAGCGGCACCACGAAGTAGCCATCGGCCAGTCCTTGCATCAACGCGCTCGCCCCGAGGCGGTTGGCGCCGTGATCCGAGAAGTTGGCCTCGCCGATGACGTGGAGGCCGGGCACCGTGCTCATGAGGTTGTAGTCGACCCAGAGCCCGCCCATGGTGTAGTGCACGGCGGGATAGATGCGCATGGGCACCTCGTACGGATTTTCATCCGTGATCCGCTCGTACATCTCGAACAGGTTGCCGTAGCGCTCGGCAATCTTGTCCTTGCCGAGCCGCTTGATGGCGTCGCTGAAGTCGAGGTAGACCCCGCGGCCGCCGGGCCCGACGCCCCTGCCCTCGTCGCAGACCTCCTTTGCGGCGCGCGACGCGATGTCGCGCGGCGAGAGGTTTCCGAAGCTGGGGTACTTCCGCTCGAGGTAGTAGTCGCGGTCCTGTTCCGGGATCTCGCGCGGCGGCTTGCCGCGATCCTCCTTGCGCTTCGGCACCCAGACGCGGCCGTCGTTGCGTAAGGATTCGCTCATGAGCGTGAGCTTGGACTGATGCTCTCCGCTCTGGGGTATGCACGTCGGGTGGATCTGCGTGAAGCACGGATTGGCGAAGGCCGCGCCCCGTTTGTAGGCGCGCCAGATGGCCGTCGCGTTCGAGCCTTTGGCGTTGGTGGACAGGTAGTAGACGTTGCCGTAGCCGCCGGTGCCGAGGATCACGGCGTCCGCCAGGTGCGTCTCGATCTCACCGGTGACCATGTCGCGCGTCACGATGCCGCGAGCCCGCCCGTCGATGACGACCAGATCGAGCATCTCGGTGCGCGGATACATCCGCACGCCGCCTTTCGAGATCTCTTTTTCGAGCGCTTGGTATGCGCCGAGCAGCAGCTGCTGGCCCGTCTGACCGCGCGCGTAAAAGGTGCGTGACACCTGGGCGCCGCCGAACGAGCGGTTGGCCAGCAGGCCGCCGTATTCGCGCGCGAACGGCACGCCTTGGGCTACGCACTGATCGATGATGTTCACGCTGATCTGCGCGAGCCGGTAGACGTTCGCCTCGCGCGAGCGAAAGTCGCCGCCCTTGATCGTATCGTAGAACAGGCGGAAGACGCTGTCGCCGTCGTTCTGATAGTTCTTCGCGGCGTTGATCCCGCCTTGGGCGGCGATACTGTGCGCGCGGCGCGGCGAATCCTGAAAGCAGAAGCAGCGGACGTTGTATCCGAGCTCGCTGAGCGACGCCGCCGCAGACGCTCCCGCCAGCCCGGAGCCGACGACGATCACGGTGTATTTCCGTTTGTTCGCCGGGTTCACCAGCTTCATCTCGAAGCGGTGCTTGTCCCACTTGCGTTCGATCGGCCCCGAGGGGGACTGCGGCTCGAGCTCCATCGCCGGCGCTACCGAATCACGCCGGCGATCACGCCGGCGGGCACGATGGTGAAGCCGAGCCAGATGAGCACGGCCACGACGAGCGCGATCTTGCGGTGGAGCGGATTCGGCGATGCTTTGGCGTAGCCGAGGGTGCGCACCGAGCTCCAGGCGCCGTGATAGAGATGGAAGCCGAGCGCGATCATCGCCAGGATGTAGAACGCAGAAACCCACCAGACACGGAAGCTCGCGACGATGTTGCCGTAGACGTCGCGGTGGCCTTGCGAGTCGGTCACGTCGCGCCACCCGCCGGGATCGAACGTCTGCGTCGTGAAGTGCAGAATGTGGAAGATGATGAACGCGAGGAGCAGCACGCCACCCCAGGCCATGGTGCGCGCGGCAATCGTCGACACCTGCGGCTCTCGGCGTTGATACCCGATCGGGCGCGCGGCGGCCGAGATGCGCGTGAGCTGATACGCCATGAGCACGTGCAGCACCAACGCGACGATCAGAACGACGCGGAGGAGCCAGAGCAGCTCGCTGGCCGGGCCGTGGAGCATGGCGCTATAGCTATTGAGCTTGGACGCGCCTTCGAACGCCTGCAGGTTTCCGGCGACGTGCAGGATCAGGAAGCCGATGCCGATCAGCCCCGTCACCCCCATGATGATCTTCTTCCCGATCGTCGAGCGATAGAATTTGAGCAGCACGATATCCGGCGCCGCTACAGCGTTACGGCGCGCATCGGCTCGCGGACCGCTGCGGCGCTCTTCTCGAGCGCGGTTCGCTCGTCGGCGGTGAGCTCCACCTCGATCACCTTTTCCAGGCCGTTGCGTCCGAGCTTGCAGGGGACGCCAAGGAAGAGATCCTTCATGCCGTATTCGCCCGCCAGCCACGCGGCGCAGGGAAGGATGCGCCGCTGGTCGTTGACGATGGCCTCGGCCATCTGCACCGCGCCCGACGACGGCGCGTAGTAGGCCGAGCCCGTCTTGAGATGTTTCACGATCTCGGCGCCGCCGCTCCGTGTGCGGTCGACAATCGCGTCGAGCTTCGACTTCTCGAGCAGCTGCGTGATGGGGATGCCGCTGACGCTGGTGTAGGAGATGAGCGGGACCATCGTGTCGCCGTGGCCGCCGAGCACCATCGCCTGGATGTCGCGGACCGAGACGTCGAGCGCTTCGGCGAGGAAGGCGCGATACCGCGCCGTGTCGAGCACGCCCGCCATGCCGAGCACGCGCTCGCGTGGAAAGCCAGTCACCTGTTTGGCGACGTAGCACATCACGTCGAGCGGGTTGGAGACGACGATGACGATCGCGCTTGGGGAAGTGCGCTTTATTTCCTCGGCGACCGACTTGACGATGCCGGCGTTGGTGTTGAGCAGATCGTCGCGCGACATGCCTGGCTTGCGCGCGATGCCGGCCGTGATGATGACGATGTCCGAGTTGGCCGTCTCGGCGTATCCGTTGGTGCCGATGATGCGCGAATCGAACCCTTCGATCGGCGCCGACTGCCACTGGTCGAGGCCCTTGCCCTGCGGGATGCCTTCGGCGATGTCGACCATGACGACGGTGCGCGCCAGCTCCTTCTCGGCGACGCGCTGCGCGGTCGTCGCGCCGACATTCCCCGCGCCGACGACGGTAATTTTGTTGACCATGAGTATTTCCGTGTTTCGCTTGAGAGGTGACTACGAAGCGAAACTTAATCGGACCGCATGACGGACGACACCGCGATGGAGTCGCGCGAGTGTGCCGCGCTCAGCCACCGACCTGCGAGAGCGCGCGCAGACCACCAACCTTCATCTGCAGCAACTCGTGCTCTTTCGGCTTGTTGGCCAGCGCCTCGCGGAAGAGTGGTGCGAGCGGCGCGCCGGCGCGGAGAGGCGCTCGTAGATCCACTTCGTGGTCGCCAAAGAGGCAGGTGCGCAGCCGTCCATTCGCGGTGAGACGAACGCGATTGCACGACGCGCAGTAGGTGTGCGTCATCGGCGTGATGACGCCGATCGTACCCGCAGCGCCGGCCCAGCGAAAATACTCAGCCGGTCCGTTTCCACGGGCAGGACCGGGATCCGGAGTGAGGGCGCCCTGCGCCGCGAGACGTGCGAGAATCTCGTTGCTCGGCACGACGTGCTCCCACGTGAGCTCGCGAAGATCGCCGACCGGCATGAGCTCGATGAAGCGCACGTGCCACGGATGGTCGAGCGTGACGCGGGCCAGATCCTCGAGCTCGTCGTCGTTGACGTTGCGCATCACGACCACGTTGATCTTGATCGGCGCGAGGCCGGCGCGCTCCGCAGCAAGTGCCGACCGCACCGGATCGAAGCTCAGGTTGCGTCGCGCGATCGTTGCGATGCGCTCGGCGCGGAGGCTATCGACGCTCATGTTGATTCGGTCGAGCCCCGCCTCGCGCAGGCGCGGCGCGAGGTCAGGAAGACGAACGCCGTTCGTCGACAACGCGATGTCGGTAATCTCGGGAACGGCGCGCAGCATGCGCACGAGATCTTCGACTTGGGGACGGATGGTCGGCTCGCCGCCCGTGAGACGGATGCGCCGAAGCCCGAGCGGGGCGAGCTGTCGTACGACGTCGGCAATCTCCTCGTACGAAAGAATGTCGGCCTTGGGCAGCCACTCGAGCCCACGCTCCGGCATGCAGTACAAACAGCGAAAGTTGCAGCGGTCGGTGATCGAGATGCGGAGATACTCGATGGATCGACCGAACTGGTCGAGTGAAACGCCTGGCACGGGATGAAGACCCGCTGTCATTGGCCGCCCACCGAGCTCGAAGCGCCTGGTGAGCTCGTACGGTGCGACCCGTCTGCGCCAACCCACTCACGCGTGCCGTCGGCGTAGTGCTCGAGCTTCCAAATTGGAACGCGCCGCTTGAGCTGCTCGATGACGTACCGGCTTGCATCGTACGCCGCGCCGCGATGCGGATGCGCGACGGCGACCGCCACGCTTGCGTCGCCGAGCCCTAACTCGCCGAGACGGTGCTCGACGACTACGTCGGTCGTCGCGAATCGCTCCACGACTTCGCGGACGATGGCGTCAAGCTCTCGTGCGGCCATGGCGTGGTAGGCCGTGTATTCCATGCCTTCGACGGCGCGCCCATCGTTGACGTCGCGCACGGTGCCGACGAACAGCACGGTCGCGCCGTTCGCCGGCCGTTGCACCTCGGCGAGGAGCGATGCGAGGTCGATCTCGCGATCGACGAGCGCGGAACGCATCAGCCGCCGGCCACGGGAGGGATGATTGCCACCTCGTCCCCCGGCGAGAGTCGATGGTCGCGGCGCGCATACTCCTCGTTCACCGCGATGAGCGGTTCGCTCGGCAGCCTGTCCGCACCGGGGAGCGAGCGCACGCGGCCGAGGAGGTCGCGAACCGTGGAACCGGGCGAGAGCTCCAGCGCGAGCGAGCTCATACCCAGCGTATCGGCGTACGACGCGAACAGGAGGACGGTGACATTCATCGGCAGGTAATACCCGTGAGATACGCGTAGAATAGCGACGAGGGAAGACAAGAACGGCTCGAAGCCGAGCGGGCATCGAGCCGTGGGTTGGCCGGTGGGGCGAAGTGCTTACGCCTCCGACATTTCCTCGATGTCATCCTCGAGCTCGTCGATCTCGAGACCGGCGACCATGGCCCGGAGCTCCTTGGAGGGCTTGAACACCGGAACCGGCCGAGCGGACACTTCGACTGGCGAGCCCGTCCGCGGATTTCGCGCCATGCGCGTCTTGCGGTGGCGGATCTTGAAGGTGCCAAACCCTCGCACCTCGATGTTTTTTTGTCCCTGAAGGGCCTCCTTGATCGACTCCAGAAAGGCGTCGACGACGCGAGCGCAGTCTTTCTTGGAAATCATCGGCCCAGCCGTGCGCGAAATCTGAGTCGTGACTCTCTCGACCAGGTCTGCTTTGGTCATTCGAAATGCCTCGTGTTCTGGCGTCCAGGGAACCGATGACGCTAACCGAACTTATCGCCGTTAACTGTTGTGTGTCAAGAGCTTGGACCACTTGGGCCCGGGTGAGAACGAACGGTTTCCAGAAACTCGTCGAACAGCGGCCGGGCGTCATGAGGCCCGGGCGCGGCCTCCGGGTGGTACTGCACAGCAAAGATCGGTTTGGTGCGGTGGCGAAGCCCTTCTACCGTTCCGTCGTTCAAGTTGATGTGCGTAACCTCGAGCTCCGGGGCTCCCGGAATGTTTTTATCCTGGGGCGAGTCGGCTCCCGCTACCGCGAAGCCATGGTTCTGCGACGTGATCAGCACGCGCCCCGTCGACAACTCTTTCACCGGGTGATTTCCGCCTCGGTGGCCGTACGCCATCTTCATCGTCTGCGCGCCGTAGGTGAGCGCCAAGATCTGATGTCCCAGGCAGATGCCGAAGATCGGCACGCCGCGGTCGGCGATCGCCTTGACGGTTTCGGGCGCGTACGACACCGCCGCCGGATCGCCGGGCCCATTCGAGAGGAAGACGCCATTTGGCCGGAGAGCCAGCGCTTCCTCGGCTGACGTCTCCGCAGGAACTACCGTTACACGGCAGCCGTGGTCGGCGAAGAGACGAAGGATGTTGCGCTTGATACCGTAGTCGTAGGCGACGATGTGGTACCGCGCGTCCGGATCGCCCCAGGTGTAGCGCTCGTTGGTCGTCACCCGCGACGCGAGGTCGAGACCTTCCATCGAGGGACAGGCGTCAAGCGCGGCGAGCGAGTCCCGATCGGGCTCCGTACCGTGCGCGACGACGCCGCGCATGACGCCGACGGTTCTGAGATGCCGCGTTAAGCGACGCGTATCAACCTGGTCGAGCGCCGGAACTTGCGCCTCGGCGAGCCACGAAAGAAGGTCGCCCTCGGCGCGCCAATTCGAGTAGGCACGCGAAAGCTCGCGCGCAACGACGCCGGCCACTTGCGGCATGGCTGACTCAGGATCGGCCGTGTTCACGCCGTAGTTGCCAATCATCGGCGCCGTCATCACCACGATCTGCCCGCGGTACGATGGGTCGGTGAAGACCTCTTGATATCCGCTGAGGTTGGTCGTGAACACGACTTCAGCCACGGTCGGCAGTTCCCCGCCGAGCAGGTCGCCACGAAAAAGGGTTCCATCCTCGAGGAGGAGGAACCCCGGTCGCCTGGGCAGCGAGCTCGCGCGCGTCACTCAGGGCTTCTTCGGCGCCGGAGTGGTCGTGGCCGGTGGCTTTTTTGCGCCGGTTCCGGTCGGCGCGGTCTTCGCACCGCCGTTTGGAGCTGTAGTTGGCGCGGGGTTCACCGGAGTCAAGGGGATAGCCGGCGATGCGCCGCCCGGAGTCGTCGCAGGCGCTGTTATCGGCGCGGGCGTCTGAAAAGTCTGATCGAGCACGGACTTGGGGGCGCGGCTTCGCGTCGATGCTAGCGAAAGCAGAAACGACAACGCCAGGAAGAGACCGCCGCACCACCAGCTCGCCTTGGTGAGCAAGTTGCCGGTTTGACGCGTGCCGAGAAAGGAGCTCGCCGAGCTGCTCACGCCGCCGAACGAATCGGCGAGACCGCCGCCCTGCCCCGCCTGAAACAGCACCGCGGCGATGAGGACGAAGCTGTCGATGATGAGCAGGATGAGGAGAAAAGTGTACAACATCGCGGCGGGCTCGGAGGGACGTGGAATTCGCTGTAAGCCTTAAATATCACGACACTTAGCGCGGTGCGTCAAGTGTCGCAAATCGCAGCCCACGTGTCCGCTTCGACGCTCGCTCCGCCGACGAGGAGCCCGTCGACTCCTGCCGCCGCAAGCAGCGACTTGGCATTGCCCGCGTTCACGCTTCCGCCGTAGAGAATCGGAATGTCGCGCGCCGCGTTGGACACCTGCTCAACGAGCGCCGCACGGATGCTGGAATGCACGGTCGTGGCGTCACCGGGGGTTGCGGTGCGGCCGGTACCGATCGCCCAGACGGGCTCGTACGCGATCGCCATCGTCGCGATGGCGTCGGGAGCGAGCTCGGCGAGACCGGCGCGCAATTGTCGGAGCACCGCTTGCTCCGTCATCCCCGACTCCCGCTGCTCGAGCAACTCTCCAACGCAGAGCATCGGCACGAGCCCGGCGCGCACGGCGGCGACGCACTTCTTCGCCGTCTCTGCGTCCGTCTCGCCGAACAGGTGACGCCGCTCGGAGTGTCCGACGAGCGCGTACCGCGCGCCGGCGTCGCGAGCCATCGCTGCCGAGCTCTCGCCGGTGAAGGCGCCCTTCGCCTCGGTTGAGATGTTCTGCACGCCGATCGCAATGTCCGACCGGCCGCCGAGCGAGTGCGCGAGTGTCGTCAGAGACAGCGCGGGCGGAAACACGATGACGGTACGGTCGTCGCGCGGCGTCCACCGTGCCGCGAACGCGGCCGCGAACGCCCGCGCTGCGCTCGGCCCGTTGTTCA
>JBIOHX010000084.1:0-12633 GCA_044449465.1 Gemmatimonadales bacterium
ACGGTCGCCGCCGTGGCCGCGATCGCCGCCGGTTGGCGCGAAGACCCGGCGGCGCGGGTCGTGATCCAGCTCGCCGCCAAGAGCCGCGACGCGCAATACCGAGCTGCTGTACGCGGCCAAATCGCGGCGCCGAACGCGCCATGATCGATCCCATCCGCTTTCTCACTTCCTTCGTCCAGTCGCTTTCGACGATGGCGCTGTACGCCGAAAAACATCCGGCACGCGACCGCGCCGTCGATCGCTCGTTCGACGCACTCCGCGAGCTGCAGACAGTCGACTCTCGCCCGCAGTTCACATTCCTCGGCGAAGAGACCGTCTATGGGCAGGTATCATTGCGCGAGATGCGTGATTGGGAGTGGGCCGCGCGTCTCGCCAATGCGGGCGTGCAGCGTCTCGAGTTCGAGCCCGACGTGACCCGTGACGAGTACGAGGAATTTCTCGACGAGGTGCTCGCCCGTCTTGCTTTGACGGCGATCGACACCTCGGAGATGCGCACGACACGGCGAACGACGATCAAATTCGGCCCGATCGGCGTCCGCGGCGAGTCGCGCGAACGTCTCGGCGGCGGCGCCCGGTTGCCCGTGCCTGGGCTGGGGTTGGGGCTGTCGTTGACCGAGGAGGCCGCGGCCATCGAATGGTTACATGGCGAAGTCGGCGACCGCGGCACGCTGCCGCTGGCGGAGGCGGAGGCGGTCGTGCGGTCGCTGTCGCTGGCGATGCACGGCGAGAGCGAGATGATGTTGCCGCTGCTCGAGATGCGTGAGTTTGACGAGTACACGACGACCCACTCGCTCAACGTCGCCGTGCTCACCATGGCCCTCGCCGAGCACCTCGGCCTCTCGGCCCGCGAAGTGCGCAACTATGGCGTCGCCGGGCTGCTCCACGACCTCGGCAAGGTCAGGGTGCCGCTAGAGATCTTGAACAAACCCGGTAAGCTGACCGACGATGAGCGCGAGGTCATGCAGCGCCACACCGTCGAGGGAGCGCGCATCATCATCACGAGCGATCGCGAGTTGGATCTGGCCGCCGCCGTGGCCTACGAGCATCACATCATGATCAACGGCGCGGGCTACCCGAATTGTCACTTTCACCGCGACTGCCACCAGGGGAGCGAGCTGGTTCACGTCTGCGACGTCTATGACGCGCTGCGCACCCATCGTCCCTATCGCGATGCGTGGGAGTCGGAGCGCGTGCTGGACTACATCGAGAAACGCGCGGGCACGGACTTCGAGCCGACCATCGCCGTCGAATTCGTGCGACTGATGCGACTGCTCGAGGGACGCGTACAGCGAACGCCGGCGTCGGAGCCCGAGCCCGCCTGAATCGGTGAGCGCCTCGCGCTCACTCCTTGTCGAATTGTTCCGCGATGCGGAGCTGCTTGAGCGCTCCATCGATGGCCCGAATCGCGTCGACGCGATGGCCGCCAAAGTCGTGGGACGCGGTCTGAAGCTCCTTGCGCGCCGCCTGCAGCTCGACGATCGACGAATGAATGTGCGGATGCGGCTCGAGCCGCGCCGGCGTGAACGCGAGTGAGCCGGCGATGCCGGCAGCCAACAACAGTGATTTCATATGAACCTCCGGGCTATGTGTCGTGTGCGCGAGCCTCCGACCGCCTCGCCCGTACGACGCCGGCCAGGACGTGGCGTTAACCGAAAAACACACGGCGCGCGAGGTGCGTGATCGGCGTCACCCGCGGTATGCTGATCGGCGTCACGATCCCACCGGCTTCACCCCGACGATGTAATACTCCGTGTCGCCGAAGCAGGAGCTGGGCACCCCTTTGTGCTGCTCGAAATCGACCCTCACGCGCTGGCCGTTGAGGCGACTGAGCTCTCCGGCGATCGAATCCGAGCGCGTCGAGAAGGAGAAAATCTCGGGTGCCGCGCCGGGTAGTGGCGAGAGCTGTATCTCCCCCTCCCAGGTTTTACACAGCCAACCTCGCCGCGAGACCTTCTGCAAAAAGCCCGCGCGGTTGCCGGTCGAATAGGTGTAGTGCAACGTGACCCCGGCCCACACCGTGAACACGAACACGGGTACGGCGATCAGCACCGTGACGACGCTGACGATCGGATGGTGCTTGAGAAGCGCGGGGATGTGCATGGCGCTGGAGTGGTGGGAAAGGGCTAGGTACGGCCACGGTGCGCTAAGTTAGCCCGACGGACGCCGATCGCGATGGGCGGCTGGTGCCGACTCCTTTCGGGCCTCCCACCATTCGTTGATCTGCCGGCGCACGTCGGCGGCCGACCGCTCTTTGGTCACGGGCGGGCCGATGAACTGCGAGCCGTGCGAGTCCAGCAAAACCCACCGTGGCTCGCCCTCACGCGCCAGCGTCGACAGGGAGCATCGGAACATGGTCCCGTCGTCGGTGGTGACGATCAGAGTATCGTCGCTGAGGCGGCGTTTCATCGGCCGTCGAGAAGTGGTTGGGACACGCGCCCGGGACAAGGTGCGGGTTCCGTGCCGGCAACTAATCATCCGAGGCGCTAGGCCGTCCCGCGATCCCCCTCACGCTAACGCACTCGACGGAGGAGCCAAGTCAAGATTCCGCCGCCCGGAAGCACGTCGATCGCACCCCACCAGAGCGCAAGTCTGCCGCTGTGATTCGTTTGAGTTAAATTATTTAACCACAAGCAGATACAACTGAGATGGAGGAAAGACATGCGCCCATTGTCGCGTCTGTTCGAGCGAGTTGGACGGCGTGCGCTCATCCCTCTCGCGGCGGTGTTCGGGGGCCTCTGGGTGGTAGCGTTGGGGACGGACTATACCCACTACCTCAAGAGCTCGGTGCACCTCGTCGCAGTGGCGCCGGCGCCGCGCCCAACTACGGCTGAGCTCGAGGCTCTGCCGCACACCACCAGCACGGCCGACACCAGCCACTCGGTCGTCGCCGCGAACACTGATTCTGCCACCGTTATGCTCGCCTTCACTGATCCAGGCTCCACCCAACCGAGGGTGGAGGGCTGGGTGAAAAAGCTGAGCACGTCGTTTAGGGACGACTTCCAGCAATCGATCGACCGCATGGGGAAATACACGGGCATGATCACCGACAAGCTCGACGCCCGCGGCATGCCCCACGACCTCATCTACCTCGCGATGATCGAGTCTCGGTTCGAGCCGACGGCGCGCTCGCACGCGAGCGCCGTGGGTCTTTGGCAGTTCATGGCGAGCACCGCACGGCGCTTCGGTCTCGAAGTAGGCCGCGGCGTGGACCAGCGGAAGAACCCGGCTGCGTCGACCGATGCTGCGCTGAGCTACCTCTCGAGCCTCTACCATCGTTTTGGTTCCTGGTACCTTGCCGCCGCGGCATACAACTCCGGTGAGGGAACGGTGCAGCGCGCCTTGAAGAAAGTCACAGGCCGCACCACCGGTACCGACGCCGACTTCTTCAAGATTCTTCCCGTGCTTCCGAAGGAAACGCGCGACTACGTGCCGAAGCTCATCGCCACCGCGACCATTGCCAGCGACCCCGAGAGCTACGGACTCTCGGCGCCGGCGGCGTCCGTGGCGCACTGACCCCCGCTGGCCCGGCGAGACGGGCGCGCGTATTATCGCCTGTTCTCACCGGAGCCATCTCTGCGCACACACGGACTCGTTCGGCCGGTCGCCCGGTCGGTGATTCTCGCCCTCACGACGTTGCTCGCCGCGTCGCTCACGACGCCGGCAAACGCCCAGGCACCGGCTGCGAACACGATTGACGATTCGATTGCGCCGGGCGCCAACTACGACAAGGCACAGTTCCGGTTCTGGACGCCGAACACCGCCGGTGCGCTCCGTGGCGTACTCGTGCTCGTTCCCGGTTCGAACGGTGACGGCCGGGCGATGGCCGGGGATACCGTGTGGCAAGCGTTCGCCGCTCGCCACGAGCTCGCGATCGTCGCCTGCCGTTTTACCGACAAGCCGCACGATCAGAGTTTCATCGAAGAGTACGTCGACGTACCACGGGGCAGCGGCCAGGCGCTGCTCGATGCGATCGGCCACTTCGCTGCGCGCGCGTCGCACCCCGAGCTGTCGGCCGCGCCGCTCGTGTTCTGGGGGATGTCGGCGGGAGGGCAGTTCGACTACGAGTTCGCGGCCTGGAAGCCCGAGCGCGTCGCCGCGTTCGTCGTCAACAAGGGCGGCATCTACTACACCGCGTTGGCCCCGCGCGCGACGCGAGAAGTTCCCGCGTTGCTCTTCATCGGCGGCAAAGATCTAGACTCGCGCGTCAACATCATCACCGGACTGTTCTCGTTGAACCGCCGTGGCGGGGCGCTCTGGGCGCTGGCCAACGAGCCCGGCGTCGGCCACATCGTCGGCCGATCGCGCGACCTGTCGATCACGTTTTTCGATGACGTGCTTCCCATGCGACTGGCCTCCCCTGCCGGCGCGCCGCTTCGCGCACTGGACGAGCGCAGCGGCTACCTGGGCGACGTGAAGACCAAGGAGATTCGCGCCGAATCCACGAACGCCGCGGGCGCGACGTCGGCCGCCTGGCTGCCGACCGAGCGGGTGGCGCGCGCCTGGCGGGCCATGGAAACGGAGACGCCCTTCGCGCCCTAGGTCCACACGGCCGCTGCCAGTCTCGTATCGTTGCCCTTGCAGTCGCGCGGCCCGGCGCCATGATATAGGCACAACCGAGGACTGGAGGCTGCATGTCGACGAGCGTTCCCCCACGCGACGGCGGTGCTCGAGCCGCTTCGCCGAGCTCCCTGACTCCCACGTCGGTGCTCCCCGACGAACAGGCGCTGAAGCGTGTGTTCGACGCGGATTTCACGTCCTTCCTCACGAGCGCGCGCGGGCACTTGGGCGAAGCTGCGTCGCTCGCACCCAAAGTGGTCGAAGGGGCGTTCGTTCATGCTTGGAATCAGCGGGCGTCAATTGCTACACCGACGCAGCTATCGAGCGTGCTCGCCGAGGAGGTACTACACGGCTCGGCGCGCGCATTGAGTCGGCGGGCGTCCGGCCATCGCTTTGGCGCGCTCGGCGCCTCGAGCCAGACGGCAGCACACTCCGCGGGCGCAGCGGCGGCCGATCCCGCGCGAGTCTGGTCGCAGATTGAGTCGGCGATTCATGGCGCCGAGCGGTCGGCGAGCGCGCATGCCGCGATGAATGCACCCGGCGCCGTCGGACACGGGGCGGCCGAACACATGAAGTCCGTCACCAAGAGGCGCTCGTGGGTCGTTCCCGTCGCGATCGGCGTCGTCGCGCTCGCGGTCTCGGTCGCCGGCGTGCTTTATGTAGACCGGCTCGGCGAGGACGACGCGATTCTATCGACGGTCGACGCGCAGTCCATTCAGCCGCTCGCGGGTTCAGACGCCGGGCAGTTTGGCACGCTCAGTCTCGGCGACGGCACCAGGGCGCGGATTGCGCCACAGACCAAGCTGTTCGTTCCGGACGGCTTTCCGTCGAAGATTCGCGCTCTCAGGCTCGAGGGCGCGGCGAGCTTCGATGTCGCGCACGGCAAGGCGCTGCCGTTTCGCGTGATCGCCAAGAAGATTCACATCATCGCCACGGGAACGCAGTTCGTCGTGTCGGCGTATCCGAGCGACAGCGGCATCAGCGTGCAGGTGCGCGACGGCACCGTGGCCATCAAGGCAACGGGCATCGCGACGACGGTGAGCGCGAATCAGGCGATTCACATCGAAGGGGGAAAGGTGCGCCCCGCGACGGACGATGAGCGGCTCGCGGAATTCTCGTGGGTCGACGGCCAGGTCGGCATCGAGCACAAGCCGCTTCGCTATGTCGTCGATGGTCTGGCGCGGTGGTACGGTCTCGACATCAAAATTCCAAACCTGAGTCTCGTCGACCGCGATGCATCGTTCAGCGCGCCGATTGACTCGAGCCGGTTGGCTATCGCGCAGGTGGAGAAGAGCGCCAACGTGAAGTTCGGCTACGAGGGCGACACGAAGGTTTTCAGCGACGCGAAGAAGAAGTGAGCGCCAGGTGACGCGATCGCTCTCCGCCGGCGCGATCGCGCTCACGGCGTTCATCGCGCTACCCGCCGTCGTCCCGAGCTCGACGACGCGCGGTGTTTCGGCCACCGCGCGTTCCGTCCGGGCTGACAGCACCGTCGTGCTCCTGCTCGGCACGGGCTTTCCGCGCCCCCTGGCCGACGCGGACGGACCGGCCACTGTGGTGCTCGTCGGGTCGCGGGTATTCCTGTTCGACGCCGGGCCGGACGTGATGCATCAATTCGCCGTCGCGGGACTACCGCTCCGAGGCCCGGAAGCGCTGTTCATCACGCATCTTCACAGCGATCACACCATTGGGCTCCCGGACGTGATGCTCACGACGTGGGTGATGGGCCGCCGGCGCGCGATACCCACCGTCGGTCCGCCTGGGCTGGCGAAAATGGTCGACGCGCTCGCCACCGCGTACGCCGAGGACATCGACATTCGAACCCATGGTCTCGAGCGCGACGCCGAGAACGGCTGGCGGCTGGCCGTGCGCGAGGCGACGTCGGGCATCGTCTACGACAGCGGCGGCGTACGGGTGACCGCGTTCAGGGTGCAGCACGGATCCTGGCCCACGGCGCTCGGCTATCGGGTCGACGCGCCGGGGCGGTCGATCGTGATCTCGGGCGACACGCGGCCGAGTGACGACATCGTACGCGAGGCGAGCGGGGTGGACGTGCTCGTGCACGAGGTGTATCCGGATTCGATCTACGCGGCTGAGCGCGGCACGCGAATCGGCGACACCACCAACGACTACTTTCGCTCCTTCCACACCTCGGACGTCGAGCTCGGCCGACTCGCGGCGCGGGCCAATCCGAAGCTGCTCGTGCTCACCCACATCGTGCGCATGGGCGCCACCGACGACGCGCTGCTGCGAGGCGTTCGCGCCGGCGGGTTCACCGGCAAGGTGGTGGTCGGGAAAGATCTCGGGCGCTACTAGGGCGCTGTCAGCCCTCGACGCTGCGGATCGCTTCGCGCACTGCGCTGTAGAGCGACTCGGCGTGGAACGGCTTCTTGATGAACGGCACGTCGGACCGGCCGATGATGCTCCGTTCCAGCTCGCTCACGTCGCCGGAGACGATGGCGACGGGCAGCGTCGGGTATTGCTCACGAATCTTATATGAAAGATCGATTCCGTTCATGCCGGGCATCGTGACGTCCGAGAGGACGATATCGATGTCGTCGCGGCCCTTTGCCAGGCGGTCGAGGGCCTCGACGCCGTTCTTCGCCGTGACCACGGTGAAGCCGCCTGCCTCCAGCATGCGTTGGATCGTCTGTCGCGTCGTGTCGTGATCGTCCACCACCAACACCGTCTTGCCAGCGCCCATCTGACTCGCTTCGGGCATGGATGCTCCACTGGATAGGTCGTCGATGTAGAATGGTGGATCGCAGAACAAGCGCAAGGACCGGAGACCAATGTCCACCACCGTCCGTGTCGTGACCGCCGTCGGCCTCGTCGTGCTCACGCTTCTTTCCGTTGTGCGCGACACGCGGCCGCCACGACCGGTGCCGGCGGCCTCTCCCGACACCGTCTTCTCCGCCGAGCGGGCGCTGCGTCACGTCGAGGCGATCGCGGTGCGGCCGCATCCCATCGGCTCTGTCGACCATGATCGGGTGCGTGACTACATCGTCGCGCAGCTCGTCGCGCTCGGCATGCAGCCCAAGCTTCAGGTGACGACCGGCGTCGGGACCCGCTATCCGGACGCCGGCCGGGTGCAAAACATTCTCGCCTGGACCCCAGGTACGACCACCGGCGGCAAGGCAGTCCTCCTCGTGGCGCACTACGACGGCGTGGGCGCCGGTCCCGCCGCGGGTGATGATGCCAGCGGCGTCGCCGCCATGCTCGAGACCCTCCGCGCGCTCCGGGCACGCAAGCAGCCGCTGGTCCACGATCTATTCGTGCTCGTCACCGACGGTGAGGAGGCGGGCCTGCTCGGTGCCGCCGCCTTCTCGCGCGAGCACCCGTGGGCCAAAGACGTTGGCGTCATCCTCAACTTCGACTCACGCGGCACCGCGGGCCGGACCTACATGTTCGAGACGGCGCCGGGCGACGCGTCAACGGTCGCCGCGTTGCGGCGCGTCGACGACGTCACGGCCGGATCGGTGTTCACGACGATTTATCGCTCGCTCGCCAATGACACCGACCTCTCCGAGCTGCTACCGCTCGGTCAGCCAGCGATGAACTTCGGCTTCGTGAAGGGGCTCCTCCGCTATCACACGAGCCGCGACGATCTGGCCCACCTCGACAGTGGTACGCTGCAGCACGAGGGCGCGCAGATGTTGGCGCTGACCACGATCCTCGGCAATGGACCGTTGCCTCTCGTCCGTACAGGCGACGCGGTGTACTTCGACGTTCCCTTTCTCGGCATGGTCGAGTACGCGCGCTGGATCACCGTGCCGTTGACCATCCTGGCGCTGGTGCTCGTCGGGCTAGTCGTCTATCCGCTGAACGCGGGCATGGCGTTCGGCTTCGGTGCGTCGCTGATTGGCACGGTCCTGACGGCCCTCGTCTCGGCGCATGTCGAGCTCGGCGGCGCCGCGGCGTGGAGCAGTTGGACGGCGCTCGCAGTCGTCTGTTTCGTGTTGGCGATCAACGCGGCCTTGTTCGCGCTCGCACGTCGCAAGCGCGATGATTTGCGGTCGCTCCACGCGGGCGCGCTCATTCTCTGGCTCGTCATCGCCATCGCGATCGCGATCATGGCACCGGGGGCGAGTTATCTCTTCGTCTGGCCGCTCCTCTTCGCGGCCGTCGCTGCGCGCTCGCGCAGCGCCGTGCCGCAATGGATATCTGCGATCGTCGCCCTCACGCTGCTCGCCGGCTTTGCCTACACGGTGGCCGTAACGGCGCTCGGTGTGGCGACGCTCGGCGCCGCGGTCCTCGCCGTTCTCACGTCGCTCACCGCCTGGTTGCTGCTCCCGCTCCTCGCCGGTATTGCCGGCGCCGCGCGGTGGGCGGGCGCAGCGTGGCTGTTCGCCGCTGGTCTCGTGTGCACGCTGATCACAGTTGCTGCCGTTCATTCGAGCGCCGACAATCCGCTGCCGGCGAACCTCGTCTACGCGGAGCAGGCCGATTCGGGCGAAGCATGGCTCGCGGTCAGCGGCCGAGCGTCGGATTGGTCGCGGAGCATCGTCGCTCAGCCGAGCATCGGCCCAAGCTGGACTTCCCGCGCCTCGGCGTCCGGCGCGCCGCTTCGCGGGCGCGCCGTGCCGCGCGTGCCGCTCGATGGGCCCGCGGTCACGCAACTTCGCGACACGATGATCGCCGCGCACCGCCGGCTCGTGCTTCGCGTGACCGCGCCCCGCGGCGCGACGGCCCTCGTCATGCGCGGTTCAGGCGCACCCGTGCTTTCGGCGTCGATCGACGGCCGTGTCGTCGATACGACGCGCTATCGCTACCACATGAGAGGCTGGGCGATGGACTACGCGGCGCCGCCTGACAGTGGCGTGCTCGTCGCCCTATCGCTGCGGCCCGGAGAACGGTTCACGCTCGAGGTGACGGCTCGGCGTCCGGGGCTGCCGACGATCCCAGGTCTGTCGATTCCTGCGCGCCCGCCTTCGATCGTGCCAGTGAACGGAGGCGATGTAAGCGTGGTGTATCGGCGGTTCACCTACTGACCCGTCGTTCGCACTTCGCACGTTGACGCCCGGCCGTTGTTCGAGTCGATTCGAGTCGACTCGATGGTTCGACCGACCACGCCTGGAGCTCGCTTGCGCAGTGCGTTTCTTCTCGTCTCACTCACCGCGGCGCTGATCGCGCCGTCCCTCGGCGCGCAGAGTGGAACCACCGGCGGCCGCGGCGGCCGAGGTGGACCCGGCGGTGGGCGCGGCAATGTGATCCAACAAGGCGAATCGTGCCCTGCCGGCGAGACCGAGATTCGTCCACGGCGCTGCATGGCGCCTGATTCTCCGCCGCCCAGCATCCTCGACTATCGTCCGCGCTCGACACTCGTGACATCGGTGCACATGAAGCCGACCGCGAAGTTTCCAGCGATCGACTTTCACGGTCACCCGAACGGGTTGATCAACTCCGCCGAGGGCTTGGCATCGTTGGGCGCATCCCTCGACAGCCTGAACGTCCGCATGATGATCTCGGCCGACAACCTGTCGGGTGACCGGCTACAACGTGCGCTGGACGCTGTGCGCGCCTCGGGCAAGATGCGGGACCGCGTGCGCGTTCTCGCGGGTGTCGACTTCCGAAACGTCGGGCCGGGATGGGCCGGTCGGGCAGTGAAGCAGCTCGACGCCGACGTCGCGGCCGGCGCGGTCGGCGTCGGCGAGATACCAAAGAGTCTCGGCCTGTCGATCTACAAGCCCGACGGCATGCGCCTCCGCATCGACGATCCGGACCTCGATCCGATCTGGGAGGAGGCCGCGCGACTCGGGATTCCGGTATTCATTCACACCGCCGACCCGCAGGAATTCTTCCAGCCGATCGACGAGCATAACGAGCGCTGGCTCGAGCTGTCGCTCTTTGCCGACCGTCGCTATCCGCAGGACAAGTTTCCGAGCTTCGAGGAGTTGATGACGGAGCGGGATAACATGTTCCTCAAGCACCCGAAGACGACGTTTGTCGCGGCGCACATGGGCTGGCACGCCAACGACCTGCCGTCGCTGTCCAAGATGCTCGACGCGATGCCGAATGTGAACACCGAGGTTGGTGCCGTGCTGTACGACATCGGTCGTCAGCCGCGCGCCGCGCACGATTTCTTCGTCAAATACCAGGACCGTATCCTGTTCGGCAAGGATTCCTTCCAGCCCGAGGAGTATCCGTACTACTGGCGCGTGTTCGAGACGGCCGACGACTACTTCGATTACTACCGGCCGTACCACGCCTTTTGGAAGCTCTACGGCATCGCCTTGCCGGACAGCGTGTTGAAGAAAGTATATTTCGAGAACGCTTTAAGAATCACCAAAGGGATTCCCCAAACCGGCTGGCCGCGGTAGTCGTTCGCGGTCTACGCCCCACCGCCTTCGCATGCCTGCTCGCAAGAAGAAACGCGCCACCGCCGCCGCCGCATCACGCGGTCTCGATGCCCGCCGCCTCGCCTCGGCCGCGCCTCCCGTCTCGGTAGCCACGCTCGGCCGCACGATTGAAGACGACGGCGGCGCCGTGCTCGCGACGTACCGCGATCCGCTCGGCGGCAACTGGCAGATCTTCGCCTCGCTGCCGCTCGACATCGTCGAGCCAACGCCCTTCCAGCGAGACCTGTCGCCGGCTCACGTCGAGCGCGTCGCCAACGCCATCGACAAGCTTGATCGCTACCTCGATCCCGTGATCGCCGTCCCCACCGGCGAAGGGAAGTACTGGTCGCCGAACGGCTATCACCGGTTGGGCGCTATGCGCGAGCTCGGCGCGAAATCCATCGTCGCGCTCGTCGTACCCGAGCCCGAGGTCGCGCACCGGATTCTTCTCCTCAACACCGAGAAGGCGCACAACCTCCGCGAGCGGGCGCTCGAAGTCGCGCGCCTCGCCGAGGCGCTTGCGGTGATGGATGACCGTCCGGAAAAGGAGTTCGCCACCGAGTTCGAGGAGGCGGCGCTCGTCACGCTCGGCCTCTGCTATGAACAGAATGGCCGCTTCTCGGGCGGCGTCTATCACCCGGTGCTCAAGCGTTGCGACAAGTTCCTCGGCGCCAAGCTGCCCGTCGCGCTCGACACGCGACGCTTACGCGCCGACAAGCTGCTCGAGCTCAACGAGCTGGTGAACGAGGCGGTCAAGGGTCTCAAGGGGCGCGGGCTCGAGAGTCCCTATCTCAAAGCGTTCGTCGTGGCGCGCATCAACCATTTGCGCTTCCAGCGCAAGCCAATCGTCGACTTCGACGAGACGATCGACAAGATGATCGGCAGCGCACGACGCTTCGACTCCGCGAAGATCAAGGCGGACCAGGTCGCGCGCAGCGGCGGCCCACCGGCCGCCGCCGAAGACTGAGTCGACCGTATTCCCGCCCCCTTCACCCGAGAGGCACGCATGGCCAGACTGCCGCAAGCCGATTTCGTGACGACGACGTCGATCTCCGTGGAGGGATACGACGTGGTCCAGAGCCTGGGCGTCGTGCGTGGGATCGTCGTGCGCTCTCGATCCGTGATCGGACGGATCGGTATCGGATTGCAGACACTTGTCGGCGGCAACATCACGCTGCTCGAGGATCTCTGTGAGCGTTCGCGCGCCGAAGCATTCAGCAAGGCCGTCGAGCACGCGGTGGCGCTGGGCGGCAACGCCCTCATCGCCATCCGCTACGACGCGACGGAGATCATGCCTGGTGTGTCCGAAGTGTTGTGCTACGGCACGGCGATGCGCCTCGTGCCAAGGCCCGGCAAGCAGTGAGCACGGCGTCCGACGCCGCCGCGACGATCGGGGCATCGAGGGTTCGTCTCCTGTCCGGACCAACGCCCGTCGAGCCGATGAACCGTCTTCGCGCCGCGCTCGGCGGCGGACCGCAGCTTCTCGTCAAGCGCGACGACGCGATTCCCTTCGGTTTCGGTGGCAACAAGATTCGGAAACTGGAATTCGTACTTGCTCGAGCGCTCGCGGGCGGGGCCGACACGCTCGTGACTCTTGGCGGCCTGCAGTCGAACCATGCCCGCGCTACCGCGGCAGCGGCGGCCAAGCTTGGCCTCCGCTGCCTCCTGATACACAACGGCGATCCGCCCGCGCGCGCCACGGCCAACGCGCTGCTCGATCGACTGCTCGGAGCCGAGA
>JBIOHX010000085.1:0-12627 GCA_044449465.1 Gemmatimonadales bacterium
GCAAGCGGCTGCTCATGGAGTTCGACGTTCGCGTCGGCAGCCATCTCGTCCATCTCGGCGGCATCGACGCGGCGCGCCCGGCGGCGATGCCCGCGGACCTGAACGCCGCCGCCGATTCGTCGCCTCTGCGCACCTTGGACGCCGACGCCGAGTCGCGCATGATCGCGCACATCGACGTCATCAAGCGCGAGGGGAACACGCTCGGCGGCATCTGCGAGGTCGTGGTCGACGGTCTCCCCGTGGGGCTGGGCTCGCATGTGTCGTGGGATCGAAAGCTCGACGGCCGCATCGGCGCCGCCATTCTCTCGATTCCGGCGGTGAAGGGTGTCGAGATCGGCATGGGATTCGAGGCCGCGCGCTTGACCGGCGCGGAGGTGCACGACGAAATCGAGCCGTCGCCCGGCCGTCCTCGCGCCGGCAACGTGCGGCGGAAGACGAATCGGGCTGGAGGCCTCGAGGGGGGCATCACGACCGGCGAGCCGCTCGTCGTTCGCGTGGCCATGAAGCCGATCAGCACGTTGATGCGCCCGCTGGGTACCGTCGACGTGGCGACCGGCGAGCCCGCCGCGGCGGTTGCCGAACGCAGCGACGTGACCGCGGTACCTGCCATGGGGGTCATTGCCGAGGGGATGCTCGCACTCGTAGTCGCCGATGCATTTCTCGAGAAGTTCGGCGGCGACTCGCTTGGCGAGATGAAACGGAACTATGATGCCTACCTTTCGCACGTCGCATCCCGTCTCGGCGGCTGATCCGTCGCGGCCGCACATCATTCTCGTCGGGCTGCCGGGGTCGGGAAAGACCGCCGTCGGCCAGGCGGTGGCGGAGCGTTTGGGCCGGGGCTTCATCGATCTCGACCTGGAGATCGAGCGCCGCGAAGGGCGGACCGTCGCCGAGCTGTTCGCGGAGAAGGGGGAGCCCTATTTCCGCGCCAAGGAGCGGGAGCTCACGCAGGAGCTCGCCATGGTTGGGAACATGATCGTGTCGCCGGGCGGGGGGTGGATCAGCAACGGCGACGTGGTCTCCATCGTGCGGCCCCCTAGCCGGCTCGTATACCTTAAAGTGCGTCCCAAGGCCGCGCTCAAGCGATTGGGGCCTGGACAGGCGAGCAGGCCGCTGCTTTTGCGGCCGGACCCGCTGGGTGAGCTCAACCGTTTGCTGGCGGCCAGATCAGCGGCGTACGAGGCCGCCGATGACGAAGTTGATACGGAACTCTTTGCCCTACAAAAGGTTATAGAAAGGGTATCGGAGCTTGCCTCGGTGGTGCGATAGGGATACGTTACCCAGCCGCCGAGGAAATTTTGGTTCCGAAGCGGTCGAACGGTCGGAATGTCCTGGTACGACAGGGAGAGGATTGATGCCGCGGGAATGGCTGATCCTCCCCTTCGTGCTTTCAGGCGGGTCCGAGCGTCCATGAAGGGAACAGACCATGACTTTTCGCGTGCTGGGGCCGCATGAACGCGGCCGGTTCGCCCCCGAAGCCTGGGGGCATCTGCTCGGCTTGAGCGGCGCCGGAGCGCTCAATGCCGGCGAACTTGAGCACATCATCGAGCGAGCGCTCGTGCAGATTGATGGCCGCATTGCCCTCGACGACCTGCGATCCCTGCTCGAGGGCGCGGGCTTTTTCGAGTCGAGCGACGGCGATCAACATCAGACGGTGCACTAGAGGAAGTAAGAATGGCGACGAAAAAGGCGGCGGCAAAAACGCGGGGCGCGGCCAAGAAAAAGGCGGCGACCAAGGCGGCTGCGCGCCGTGGAAAGACCAAGGTCAATGCGGCGACGGTGGAATACGGCACCGACACCGGCGCGACGCCGGGCGGGACGCTGGTCATCGTCGAGTCGCCGGCCAAGGCCAAGACGATCGGGAAGTACCTGGGGCGCGGCTATCGCGTGCGCGCCACGGTCGGTCACATCATGGACCTGCCGGAGAAAAAGCTCGGCATCGACGTCGACAACGGGTTTCTCCCCGACCTCGTGCCGATTCCGGGCAAGGAAAAAACGATCGCCGATCTGAAGAGCGCGGCGAAAGACAGCAGGGAAGTGCTGATCGCCACCGACCCCGATCGCGAGGGTGAGGCGATCGCGGCGCACGTTGCCGGGCAGATTCAGCCCAAGCGCGGCACCGGCACGCTGTCGATCAAGCGCGTCCTCTTTCACGAGATCACGAAAGACGCGGTGCAGCGCGCCATTCTGAACGCCGGCACCATCGACACGAAAAAGGTCGAGGCGCAACAGGCGCGCCGCGTTCTCGACCGTCTCGTGGGCTACAAGGCGAGCCCGGTGCTTTGGAGAACGGTGAAGAAGGGCATCTCGGCGGGCCGCGTGCAGACCGTCGCGCTACGGCTGATCGTCGAGCGCGAGCGGGAGATTCGCGCATTCAAGCCCGTGGAGTACTGGACGATCGAGGCGCTGCTCGAGAAAGACGGCCAGCGCTTCACGGCCAAGCTGCACCAGATCGACGGCAAGAAGGCCGAGATCCACAACCAGGCCGAAGCCGAGCGCATTCTCGCCGACCTCGCCTCGCGCAAGCAGTTCACCGTCACCGACGTCAAGCGGCGCGAGCGCCGCAAGAATCCGTCGGCGCCGTTCACCACGTCCACGCTGCAGCAGGAAGCGGCGAAGAAGCTCTCGTTCGGCTCCAAGCGCACGATGCGCGTGGCGCAGGATCTCTACGAGGGCATCGACCTGGGCGACGACGGCTCGGTCGGTCTCATCACGTACATGCGCACCGACTCGACGCGCGTCGCCGAGAGCGCGGCCAACCAGGCGCGCGATTATCTGCGCACCCTGTTCGGCGAAGAGTTCGTCTGCAAAGCGCCGCAGCTCTACGGCAGCGACTCCAAAAAGAACACGCAGGACGCGCACGAAGGCGTTCGGCCGACGGAGCCCACGCGTCGCCCCGACGCGGTGAAGCGCTATCTGAGCCCCGACCAGTTCAAGCTCTACCAGCTCGTCTGGCAGCGGTTCATGGCATCGCAGATGGCGCCGGCGGTGTTCGACACGACCACCGTCGACTTCGACATCCCGTCCACGCTCGGCCCCAAGCCGGACATTGGCCGCCGCAACTATTTGTTCCGCGCCACCGGATCGATCGTGAAGTTCCAGGGCTTCCTCGTGCTGTACCGCGAGGCGCACGAAGAGGGCGAGCACAAGACGCTCGAAGACGAGCAGGCCCTGCCCGTCGTGGATGTCGGCGAGAACGTGCCGTGCAAGGAGATCACGCCGAGCCAGCACTTCACCGAACCGCCGCCGCGCTTCTCCGAGGCGAGTTTGGTCAAGGAGCTCGAGCGCCTCGGCATCGGCCGGCCGTCGACCTACGCGTCGATCATCTCGGTGCTCGCCGACCGGCGATACGTGGAGCTCACCCAGCGCCGCTTCTTCCCAACCGAGCTCGGTGAGACGGTCGAGCGGGTGATGGTCAAGCAGTTCCCCGACATCTTCAACGTCGACTTCACCTCCGAGATGGAGGAGGAGCTCGACAAGGTCGAGGACGGATCGCTCGGCTGGCAGAAGGTGCTCAAGACGTTTTATTCGCCGTTCGCGGCGCGGCTCAGCAAGGTCGACGCCGGCGCGCTCATTGCCGTCGCGCACGACCTCTCGGGTGTCGCCGCGCTGCGCTGCCCGGACTGCGGCGGCAAGCTCGAGCCGCGCGGCGGGTTTTTTGGGCCCTTCCTCGCCTGCGAGAACCATCCGAAAAAGTGTAAGTACACGCGTCCGATCAAGGGCGAAAAGGCCAAGCCAGTGATGACCGAGCACAAGTGTCATCTCTGTGGCGCGCCGATGGTCATTCGAACGGGGCGCAGTGGCCAGTTCCTCGGCTGCAGCACTTTCCCCAAGTGCCGCGGGACGCGCTCACTGCCAACGGGCGTGTTCTGTCCCAAGGACGGGGGCGAGCTCGTCGAACGGCGCTCGCGCAAACGCGGCACGGCGTTCTACGCTTGCTCGAACGAGGACTGCGATTTCGTGGTGTGGAACAAGCCCGTCTTGGAGAAGTGTCCCGAATGCGGCTATGTCGGGGCGGAGATGAAGTTCACCAAGGCACGCGGCGACTTTAGAAAATGCTTGAAGTGCGGCAACGAGTGGGACGCGCCGAAGGTGGACGAGCCGGTGGACGCCGAGGTTCTCGCCGGCTAGGGGAACGACAGCCCGCCGGCCGGCGACACCGGCGTAGTGTGGTTCACGCCCGTACCGTCGCCGAGCTCCCCAGAGGTGTTCGACCCCCAGCAGAAAAGCTGCGCCGCGGTTGTCAGGGCGCAGTTGTGACCCAGTCCGCCGTCGATCGCTGTGACGTTCGACAGGCCTGGCACCTGGATCGGGTGGTAGGAGCATTGATTCGTCACCACGCCCGGCACATTCGTCGTCCCGGCGGGCTGCAGCGTGGTGCATGCGTCGGTCGTGGTCGACGGATCCACGCCTAGCTGTCCTTGGCCGTTCCATCCCCAGCAATAGACGCCGCCTTCGGTCGCGATGCCGCAGGTGGCCGCGAAGATCGAATTCGTGCGGTGCGAACGGATCGTCGAAAAATGAAGTCCTCCGACGACCGCCGTCGGTAGGACTCTCGTCGTGCCGGTTCCGTCGCCGAGCTGCCCTGACGCATTGCTGCCCCAGCAGAAGGCGGTGCCGTCGCGCGCGACTCCGCACTGGTGAGTCGAGCCCCCAGAGAGGGAGGCGAACCGATGCCCGCCCGCCACGAGCCTCGGCTGCGACGCACTGAGTGTGTCGCCCGTACCAAGCTCGCCGTACGTGTTGTCCCCCCAGCAGTGCGCGGCACCGTCGCTCGTCACGCCGCAGGCCGTGAAGAAGCCGGCCGCGAGCGATGTGAAGCGGAGCCCACCCTTTACGCGGGTCGGCGACGCGTGCGCCGCCTTGTCGCCGACGCCGAGCTGTCCAGAGCGGTTCTCCCCCCAGCAGTACGCGTTGCCCGCGCCGTCCAGACCGCACGCGAACTTGCGGCCCACGGTGAGCGATCCGAACGCCGCCGGCGCCTGAACAACCCGGGGCGTGTACAGCAAGCTGACAGCTACGCCGGGTTGCGACGGATCGTCTCCCCAGCACCAGGCCGTGCCGGAGTGGTCGAGGGCACACGCGGTGGTATTGCCGGCGTAGATGGCGACGAAAGTCTGCGTCGTGAGCGCCGCGGAAGGCACGAGGTGAGGCACGAAGGTCGAGTCGCCGATCTCACCGTCGCCGTTTGCTCCCCAGCAGTATGGCTTCCCGGCCGCCGTGAGCGCGCAGGTGAACCCGAACCCCGTTGCCACTGAGGACGCCGCCAACGGCGCGTCCGGCAATTTGGGCGCGGCGATGCGATCCGCCCCGCACCCCGCGGCAAGGCCGGCGGTCAAGAGCGTGCCGGCCAATCGGCTCGCCCGAGCCAGCGTCGATCCTTTCGACGACGTCGACTGCGGCATAGCTCACTCCTCCCCGACGAGTCCACGGGCGGCCTTCCCCATGCGTAGAATGGTATGGCGGCCGATTGCGGGGCGCGAGGCGCTCCGCGTGTACCATCAATCGACCGAGGCCGGGCCCAGTTCACGCACCGCAGCTGATTGACCGGAGACACCGCTCATGCTCGCGATTCGCGCATTCGCTCGTCGGTTTTCGCTCGTGGCCGCGGTGCCCTTGCTGGGCGCCGCGGCAGCCCGGGCCCAGAGCACGATTCCGCAGCGCCTCACCGACAAGGAGCTCTGGCAGCTCAACGCCGGCATGTCCGAGCCGAACGGCTACTTTCGCTCCGAGAACCTGGTCTCCAACGAGAGCGGCTTCCAAGCCGTGATTCCGGCCCTCCGCGAGCGGATCAAGCCGGGTGGCGTGTACCTGGGAGTTGGCCCGGAACAGAACTTCACCTACATCGTCGCGCTCCAGCCCAAGATCGCATTCATCATCGACATTCGGCGTGGCAACATGCTCGAGCACCTCATGTACAAGGCGCTCATCGAGAGGTCCACCGACCGTGCGGATTTTCTCTCCAAGCTTTTCTCGCGGCCGCGGCCCGCCGGCCTCGACACGACGTCCACCACGCCGCAGCTGTTCGCGGCCTACGGGGCCGCCAAGCCCGACTCACTGCTCTACCGAACGAATCTCGCCGCCATTCGTCGCACCTTGAGCGATGGCCACGGCTTCGCGCTCGGCGACAGCGACGCCAAGTCGCTCGAGTCCATCTACTCCGCCTTCTTCGATGCCGGGCCTGAGCTCACCTACAACTATCCAAACGGCAACTACCGGGGCGGGTTCGGCCGCGGCATGCCGACCTACGCCAGCCTTCAACAGGCGAGCGACACCGTCGGCAAGAACTGGTCGTATCTCGCGACGGAAGGGAACTTCCGGTGGCTCAAAGACTTCGAATCGAGGGACCTGCTGGTCCCCGTCGTCGGCGACTTCGGCGGGCCCAAGGCGATCCGCGCCGTCGCCGACTATTTAAAGGATCATCATGCCGTCGTGTCGGCGTTCTATACGTCGAACGTGGAGCAGTATCTCTTCCAGAACGGCGACGCCTGGTCGCGCTACTACAAGAACGTCGAGACGCTGCCGCTCGACACCTCGAGCACGTTCATCCGTTCGCTGGGCGGCTTCCGCGGGTACTACAGCCCCAATGGGCCGCAGTCGCGCTACGGCGGGCGGCTGGCGTCGGTCACGAGCTCGATCCAGGTGTTGCTCAAGGCGTTCGACGCCGGCAGCATCATGTCGTATGGGGACGTAATCGCGCTGTCACGTTGAGCGGCATGCACGCGGACCCTGCGCTCCTCACCCTCGCGGCGGCGGCCGTCGCCGGGCTATTCGCGCAGGTGCTCGGCGACCGCTGGCGGATCCCCGCCATCGTTCCGTTGCTCGTCATCGGCATGGCGCTCGGACCGTCGGGCATCGGATTGGTGCAGCCGGCGGCGCTCGGCACGGGCCTCGCGGTGCTCGTCAAGCTCGCCGTCGCCGTCATCCTGTTCGACGGCGCGCTCAACCTCCGTCTCGCCGACCTGCGCGGCGCGTTGCGAGACGTGCGCAACCTCGCCACGATTGGCGCTCTCGTCACTTGGCTCGGCGCGGGACTCGCGGCGCGGTTCATCGCCGGATTCAGCGGTCGCCTGTCGATCGTATTCGGCGCGCTAGTCATCGTTACCGGTCCGACCGTGGTGCAGCCGCTCATGCGCCGCGTGCGCGTGTCGCGCCGGCTCAAAACGGTGCTCGAGGGTGAGGCGATCCTCATCGATCCGATCGGCGCCTTCCTTGCCATTACCGTCGTCAACGTCATTCTCGGATTGGCCGGCGTGCGGCCGATCGGCCTCGTCGCCACACTCTGGGGCTACGCGGGTCGACTCATCGTCGGCGGCGCGCTCGGCGTCGCGGGAGCGTTCGCGCTCTCCTGGCTCCTCAACCGGCGCGGACTCGTGTCGTCGGAGCTCGCGAACCTCGTCGCGCTCGTCGCAGTATGGGGCGTGTTCGGGTTGTCGGAAGCGATCAAGACCGAGTCGGGGATCATGTCCTCGGTCGCGATGGGTCTCGCGATGCAGAGCGGAACGATTCCCGGCGAGCGCCTGCTCCGGCGGTTCAAGGAACAGCTCACGGTGCTCGGCATCAGCCTCATTTTCATTCTGCTCTCGGCGAACCTGCCGCTGAGTGTCGTCATGGCCGAAGGCGTACGCGGCCTCGCCACCGTAGTCACGCTGATGTGGATCGTGCGGCCGCTTTCCGTCTGGGCGGCGCTGCGCAACAGCACGCTCACGCTTCGCGAGCGGATGTTCGTCGCGTGGATCTCGCCGCGCGGCATCGTTGCCGCGTCGGTTGCGTCGCTTTTCGCGCTCGAGCTCACGGAGGCGGGAATCGTTGAAGGCGAGCGCATGCTGGCAATCACCTTTCTCACGATCGCCGTAACGGTGACGGTGCAGGGGCTCACCGCCAGGCCGGTGGCGCGGCTGCTCGGCCTCGAAAGCCTGCGCGGTCGGCGAGTGATCGTCGTCGGCGCGGGACCGCTCGCGCTGTCGCTCGCCTCGATCATTCGGCGCTACGACCGCCCGGTCACCGTGGTCGACCGCAACGCCGATTTAGTCGATCGTGCGCGTTCGCTCGACATAGACGCCGTGGAGGGCAACGCGCTCGACGAGCCGGTGCTCGAGGCGGCGGGGGCCGATGAGGCCGAGTCGGTCGTCGCGCTCACAAGCAATCCAGAGGTGAACGCGCTCGCCGCGCATCTGGCGCACGACGTGTTCGGTGTCGCGGCAGCGTACCCGTCGCTCGCCGACCCCACACGCGGCGCGGGCCCGCGGCTCCTCGAGCGCGTCGGCGGCCGCTTGGCGTTCGGCCGGGCGGTCGACGTGCGATCGTGGGACTACGCGCTCGAACACGGCGGCGCGCGGGTGTTCGTGTTCCGCGTGCCGGAAGGCGCGCCCGAACGCCAGCGCATCGGCGAGCTCCCGCCCGAGATCCTCGCACTGGCTCGCGTGCGCGAGCAAAGTCTCGAGATCGCGACGGCACACATGACCTGGCGAGGCGGCGATCACCTCGTCGCCGCGACGACACTGCCCGAGGGCGAGGCGGTGGCAGCCCTCGACGACGCGAGCCGGAGCGCCGAAGCAGGCATGACGTCGTCGTGACGGCGCCAGCCGGCGACCGGCGCGTTCGTTAGCTTTTCACCATGAACGATGCTTCGTCAGGAGTATCCGTCCACGTGGTCGGCGGCGGACTGGCCGGCAGCGAAGCGGCATGGCAGCTCGCCGAGCGCGGGCACGACGTCGTGCTGTACGAGATGCGCGGCGTGCGCGGCACGCCGGCACACAAGACCGAGCGCCTCGCCGAGCTGGTGTGCTCCAACACCTTCAAGAGCACGGAGACCTCGAACGCGCACGGCCTGCTCAAAGCAGAGATGCGCCTCCTCGGCTCGATGGTGCTCGAGGCGGCGGACGCGGCGCGCGTTCCGGGCGGCAGCGCGCTGACCGTCGACCGCGACGTCTTCTCGAGCGGAGTGCACAATCGCGTGACGTCGCACCCGCGCGTAACCGTGGTGCGCGAGGAAGTCGCGAGGTTGCCGAGCCCGGGGATCATCGCCACCGGACCGCTGACGTCGGACGCGTTGGCGGCGGCGATTGGTGCGCGGTTGGGGCAGGCGTCGCTCGCCTTCTACGACGCGATCGCGCCAATCGTCGCACGCGAGTCGATCGACGATGCCGTGGTATTCCGCGCTTCGCGCTACGGTAAGGAGACGATGGCCGATGCGGGGGACGACGGCGCGTATCTCAATTGCCCGTTCACGCGCGAGCAATATGAAGCGTTCGTGGACGCCATCATCGCCGCCGACCAGTACCAGGGCTCCGAGTTCGACCAGGCCCCGTACTTCGAAGGGTGCATGCCCGTGGAGGAGATGGCCAAGCGCGGCCGCGAGACGCTTCGTTTCGGCCCGATGAAGCCGGTTGGGCTTCGCGATCCGCGCACCGGGCGCGAGGCGTACGCGATACTGCAATTGCGGATGGAGGATCGCGCGGGGCAGATGTGGAACCTCGTCGGCTTCCAGACGCGGCTTCGCATCCCCGAGCAGCAGCGAGTGTTCCGCGCGATCCCTGGCTTAGAGAACGCTGAATTCCTACGCTACGGCTCGATTCACCGGAATTCGTACATCAATTCACCGGCAACGCTGAGCGCGAACCTGTCGTTGCGCGACGACGCGACGGTGATGTTCGCGGGACAGCTCACAGGGGTCGAAGGCTACACCGAGAGCACGGCGACGGGTCTGCTCGCGGGCGTCAACCTCTCGCGCCTGCTGCGCGGCGAGCCGGCCGTCGTGCCGCCGCCCACGACGATGCTCGGCGCGCTGTATCGATATCTGCGCGAGGCCGACCCGAAGCACTTTCAGCCGATGAACGCCAACTTCGGCCTCGTCGATGACTTGCCGGATCGAGTACGCGACAAGCGCGTGAAGCGCGAGCGGATCGCCGAGCGAGCGCTTGGCGACATGGCGCGGTGGCGGGACGAGCAGCTGGCCGCGCCGGCGAGCTCAGAGCTGGCCGGGTAGAATCGTCGTCGGCGTGCTCTGGTCGACGTACATCAGGATGTCGTAGTCGAAGGCGGCGGGGGCGTTGACGTAGAAGGCGAGCGGGTTCGAGTCGAAGTAGACCGCGCCGGGAGCGCGCATCAGGTGGAAGGTGTGCAGGTACTGGTACTCCGGCGAACCCGCGGTCGAAGCGCGAAGGTCGACGTAATAGTTCGGCACCCGCGCCCGTGTCAGGAGCGATTCGATTGCGCTCGCGGGCAACGCGTCGGCGGTATGCACCCGGAGAATGTTGGAGGTGTCGCGCGCGTTGAACGTGCCGTGGCCGAAGTCGAGGCCCGTAGCGACGTAGCGCGCGCCCAGCGCTTCGGTGAGGCGCGTTCCCATCGCGGTGCCGAAGCGCCCGATATGGAGATTGTGCGCCCAGAGCATGAGCTTCGTGCCGGCCGGAAGATGCTGCGTGAGCCACACGACGTTCTCCGCCATGGCCGAGTCGCGGAAGGTGGTGTTGATGGATCCGCCGCCGTAGTAGTGCTCCCACTGCTCGACGATCCGCGCCATGTGCAGCACACGCTGGTACTGGCTGTCCGGCACCGTTGCGGGAAACCGCCCGGCTGCCGCCGCGAGCGAATCGTACGCGGCGGTGACGGCGGCGTGGACCGACACATGGGTGGCGAGGGTCGCGTTGAGGTATGTCTGCGACTGCCCGGTGGTGTCGTTGCGGTAGGCGTCGGCGATGGCGTACTGCTGCAGGACGAACAGTTGAAGGCTCGGCAGACCGGCGCGCCCGACGAAGGCGAGAACGGTGTCCATGGCGACGCTGTTCGACTGCATGTCGAACCCGTAGAACCCGATCTGTTTGCTGTCCGGCTGGGTGAGGTTGTATGCGCGCATCCACTGCATGAGGTCGATGAGCTCCTGCGTGTTCCACGGCCACTCGTGCAGGTTGCTCAACAGGGTCGGCGGGTCGCCGCGCCGGTGTCGGACGTAGTCGTCGATCGCCATTGCCTCCGGCTCGTCGGCCTCGAGCGCGAAGCCGGTGAACCCCTGCTGCGTGACGAGGTACTGGAGAATCCGGTTTTTGAGCGTCTGGAACTCGGCCGTGCCGTGCGATGCTTCGCCGAAGCCGGCAACTGTGGCGCCGCCGAGCATCGCGGCGAGGGGTGCAAGGTCGGCGTCCGCGCCGCTCGGCGCGAGGCTCGTCAGCGGCGTGGCGTGCGCATTGACCCAGGCGATCACGACGGCCGCGGTGTCCACCGTTCCCGGCGGCGTGATGACAGGCGGCCCGTTCGATCCAGCCACTGCGTCGCTGCCGCCACAGGCGAGGGAGAGCGCCATCGCCGCGCCGAACGTGGCGGAGAGCGTCGCGGCGCGCACGCGGCCGCGGTGTAGACGTCGAGCTGCGGGGGGTCGAGTTGCCTGTGAGTCGCGAGTCACGTCCATCTCCGTCGGTTCGAGGTCGGCGTGTGCGAGGGGTGCGAGGTGTTCGAGCGACCGCAGAGCTCTGCCCGGCACTTCAATATACCTGTGTCGTTCAAGACGATTGTCTCGGCGCTATGATTCCAGAAGTGGAAACTCACCCATCGGATAGCCGGGTCACGGAGTATCTGGAGCACCTCGCCAAAGAGCGCGACGTGTCGCCGAACACCGTGCGCGCCTACACGCGCGACTTGGGCGAATTCGTCGAATTCCTCGGCCGCTATTACGGCGGCGAGCAGTGGACGTGGCAGGGGGTTGACCGCCTCGCGATGCGTGGATTCCTCGGCCATCTCTCCAAGCGCGGGCTCGGCAAACGGTCGATGGCACGCATGCTGTCCGCGGTCCGGAGCTTCTATCGCTACCTCCATCGGAATGAGGTCGTCGACACGAATCCCGCTCGGGCCGTCGGCGCTCCCAAGCTCGAGAAGTATCTGCCCGGCTACCTCGATCGCGCGCAGATCGGCCTCCTGTTCGAGATGGCCGAGCTGCGTGCGGCGGATGGCGGATTCGTGGGCGTGCGCAATCTCGCGATCCTCGAGCTGTTCTATTCGACCGGCATGCGCCTGTCGGAGCTGCAGGGGCTCAACCGCAGCGATCTGGATCTGGTGACGCAGCAGACCAAGGTGCGCGGGAAGGGGAGGAAGGAGCGCATCGTGCCGGTGGGCGACCACGCGGTGCGGGCTCTGCGGAGGTACGAATCGGCGCGCGACGAGCTGATTGGCGCGCTGCCGGGCGCGAAGGTCGACCGGACGGCGGTGTTTTTGTCGCGCACGGGCAAGCGGATCGGGGTGCGCGCGGTGCAGAAGGCGGTGACGGCATTTCTGGCGCGGATCGACGAGGATGCCGGGTTGAGCGTGCACTCGCTGAGGCACACGTTCGCGACGCATCTGCTGGATGCGGGGGCGGATTTACGGGCGGTGCAGGAGCTGCTGGGGCATGCGTCGATTTCGACGACGCAGATCTACACGCATACGAGCGTGGAGCGGTTGAAGGCGGTGTATCAGAAGGCGCATCCGCGGGCGTGAGCCAAGGCCCTACCCGCGGCTCGCGCACGAGGATCCCGAATGCGAGCGCTCGGGCGGCGATTTGGATGTCATGTCGTCTTCACTCCCCCCGCAACGCCTCCACCGGATTCACCCGCGCCGCCCGCCGCGCCGGTATCCAGCTTGCCGCCAACGACAGCC
>JBIOHX010000086.1:0-12530 GCA_044449465.1 Gemmatimonadales bacterium
ATCTCATTGAGCGACGGCCGGCGTCCCGGCGCACCCGTGCCGTGGAGCCGCAGGGCCTCGGGGCGGCGAAGGTCGAGATGAAAGTTGAGCGCGGTACGCTTGTACTCGCGGATCGCCTTGTGATCGAGCTCGCGTGCCACGTGTCGCGGGAGATCGCGAATCGTGATGCGCACGATCTTTTCGTCGACGCCGCCGTCGCAGCCGTCGACCGCGGCGCGAATGCGCTCATCGACTTCGGCCGGGCTCAGCCCAGTGGCGTTGATCGGCGGCAAATCAACGAGCGGGCGGGCCGGCGGCAGCGGATGAAAGATCTGATGCCCGGTATCGAGGTCTCGTTCCACGAAGCCCTTGCCGATCAAGCCGGCCACGCGCTCCTCGTACAGCTCGCCCCACGGGTTGGCGCTGGTGTAGTCGATCGAGCCGCTGTAGTACGCGTTCGGCGCAACCTCGCGATAGACGTGGTAATGGCCGAGGCCGACGTAGTCCCACCGCGACGCGCCGAGCTCTTCGCGCGTGATCTCGACCGACGCGCGATCGACGACGGCAGACATCGCCGGGAGCACGCCCTGCACCTCGCCGTGAATCACGAGCACGTTGTAGCGCGCGCTCGGATCGGGTGTGAGCGACGGACGCACCAGGCCCGGCACGTCGGGCACGGCGAGGACCGACAGGTCGCGCGCAGCGAACGACAATCGGCGCGCGTCCCGGTCGGCGATCTCGATGCCTAGCTGCCCAAGCAGTTGGAGAATGCCGCCGGTCTCGGCCGAGCGCGGCGTGTCGTGATTGCCGGCGACCAGAACGACGTCGGCGTCGGGCAGCGCGTGGCGCAGCCGCCCGAACTGCAGGAAGGCGTGGAGGATCGCCTGGTTGCTCGGGCGCACGCTGTGAAACACGTCGCCGGCGACGACCACCAGGTCCGGCGCGATCGCGATGATGCGATCGATGGCCAGCCGGAAGGTCGCCGCGACGTCCGCCTCCCGCTGGTTGACCCCGCCGGGAGTGAGCCGCTGATACTGCCGGTAGCCGAGGTGGAGGTCGGAAATGTGAACCAGGCGCATACGGCGGGTGGGTTCACTGAAAGGTAACGCCAAACCGGGGCGGTCGGCGGGCGGTCAGCGGCGGTCGAACGTGTGCATGTGCTGGGTGATCCGCATCTGCATGCGCATCGGCCGCACACCGCTCGCCGACGTGGCGTTCACCGTCGACATGATGATGACATTGAACCAGGATTCGCTGAGCCAGCGCCGCTTCTGATCGATCACCATGGTTCCGTTCACGGCGCCCTGCTCGAGCAGCTCGCCGGAGGCTCCCGGGCCGGTCGCGGGCGTTACGTCGCCCCGCATCGAGACATAGGCGCGCTCGCCGTGATGCACGACCGAGTCGAGTCGAAAGGTGACGTGCAGGCGCCCGGAAAGCTGCGCGCCGAACTGCGTGCTCGATGGCAGCGGCATTTCGCGCATCCAGCTCTCGCCGATGTTGATCGGGTCCTTGGGAAAGGTGGCGGGCATGAGCGAGACGACCTGCGCCACATCGCGGGTCGCGCCGTCGCCGGTTTCGGGCATGGTGACGCTGCCGTCGGGGCCGACGTGGAAGCGGAGGCGCTGACCGCGCATCTGGGCCTCGAGCTGGCGGGCTGCATCGCGAGCTCGGTCGTCGCTCGTCGACAGTAGCACCGAATCGGTCACGGCAAGGACTTTGGTGCCGTCGCGAGCGGCGCCTTCGACGATCGCTCGGGAGAACATGCGCATCGTCGAATAGATCATGGTGCTCGACTCGCCGCCTTCCGTGCGCCGGACGCCGGTCATCTCGCTTTCCTGATCGAGGCGCATGCGGAGGGTGTCGCCATCACGCGGGCGAATCTCGAGACGGACGCCCTGGCCCTGCATTCGCATGCCGCCAACCGCGATCAGAAGCGCAGCGAGAGAACAGATGACTCGCGGACGCACGGCGCTCGCGACCGGCTCAGAACGCGTAGGGATCGTCGGCCGGAGCCGAGCGAACCGGCACGCCGGCGGCGCGAGCGGCCGGCTGCGAGGCGATCACCGGGCGGAGCTGCGACTGGAAGAACTTTTTCACGTCGGCCGGCCGATCGCGAAGGGTGGCGTTGCGCGCGCGAATGACCTCGTCGTCTTCTCGGATGCCGATGGTGTCACGCACCCACCCTAACGTCAGCGACGGGTCGAGGGTGCGCAGGCTCCTCAACACCGCGGCGTCCAACTCGACGTCCACCGGTTGTGGATAGCGCTCGGCGCCGTCGCGGCCGCGCATCACGGCGGGGCGCGGAAAGCGCACGAAGATCGGCTGCGTGAAGTGCGGATGCCGCACCATGAGCTGACCCTTTTCCAGCGTCGCGAGCTTGATCTTGACCGCCGGGCTCAGCACGGCGTAGCCTGGCGTCGCCAGCTCGTCGGCGTCCATGCGCCCGTAGAGCGCCGTGCCCGAGTTGCCGACGACGCGACGGTGCACCTGCGAGCGAAACTGTTGCGCGCTGAAGAGCACGAGGCCGAGATACCGGCCTCGCTCGGCGAGATCGAGCAGCATTTTGCGGACGTAGGTTTCCTGCGCATCGCTCGGTGCGTACTTGTTCAGCTCGTCGACGAAGACGACGACATGGTTGACTCCCAGGTCGCGCTTCTCGAGGTGCTCGCGAAGCTTGGTGACGACGCGCGCGAAGATGAGATCCTGCGCATCCTCCTCGAGCGAGGCGACGTCGATGACATACACCGTGCGGTCCTGAAAGCTCCCGAACGGCAGGTCGCTCACGGCGCCGTCATCGGTCACGAGGCCGGCGCACCGCGTCGAGATGTTCGACAGACGGTTGCGCACCTTGCGGATGGTCGCGACGTGGTGCGTGCGCCAACCTTCGTTGCCCTTGTTCTCCATCGCCGACAGCAGGTCGCGGAACCAGCCCTCGAGATCGGCGAACGAACGAACGAGATAGCGCTTGTTGCCGAGCAACTGATCGGAAAAGTCCCGATCGACCACGCGCTCGCGAATGAAGTCGATCAGCGCATCCGCCTTGGCGTCGACATCGTCCTTGTTGAGCAGGACCTCGGCGTACTGCAGCACCTCGCGCAGACCCCAGGTCAGCGGCGAGACGTTGTGCAGCAACGCTTCGTTCGACCGCAGCGTGTTGAGCGAGAAGCCGTCGGATTTGAAGGGCGCGAAGTACTGGACCTTCTCGAACGGTTCCGTCGGCACGCCACACCGTTCGTAGAGCGCCCGGTCCGCGTCGTCGAGCACGCCGGGCTGGTCGAGAAAGCAGAGGTCGGGACCCTTGACGTTGAAGCACACCGCCGCGACAGATCCCTTCTGCACGGGAAAGTGCGTGAAGATCGAGCTGAGGATCCACTCGATCGCGCTCGTCTTGGTGGCGAGGCCCGAGACGCCGGTGATGTTCAGGTGCGCGGCCTCGGGTCCGAGCAGGAAGTCAGCGTCGAGGTAGATCGGAGCGTCGGTCCCGCCGGCGCGATAGACGCCGATCGGGATCGCGGTCCGCGAGCCTTCTTGCAGATAGCCGTCCATGCGCAACGCCACGGCGACGTCGTTTTCGTCCGCGAGGTGCACACGGCCCATCGGCACGGGTTGGAGCGGCTCTTCGGGCAATTGACGCAACACCGCCGCCGTGTAGAGCCGGATCTCGGCGCGCTCCGTGGCCGCGAGCGACGCACCGTCGGGCGTGCCGTCGTGGCCGAGCACGTCGTGCAGCGGCGTTTGCAAATCCGTATAGCTGAAGCCTTCCACGACCACGCCGTAGATGCGCGGAATCTGCCCGTTGACCGGGTGCGCGCCGTCGACACGCACGATCGTCCCGATGCCGACCGGCGAATCGAGCGCCGTCCAGAAGTGAAACTCATGCGGTGTGTTCGGCTTTCGCTCCGTCGCGACCACGCGGCCGAGGGCTCGAGCGTTTTCCATTTGTCCGGCGTCGGTCATCGCGTGGCTCTGAGAAAGACTTCGCAATCGCGCACCCCGTACACTATCTTGTCCCAGCGCGCATCGGGAAGCGAGAGCGGCGCCGCTTCGGCGAGAATCCACCGCGACACGAGGTCGGCGCGCGCGCCCACGTCCTCGCCAACCGGTAGCTCCGACACTTCGACCCGCACGAGGCCCCACATGGGGTCGCGGCCGCGCGGATCGCGGATGCGCAGATACCAGCTCGCGACGTTCGTACGTTTGGACGACGTCACGCGGAACACGCTCGAGCGACAGGCGCGGTCGAGCGAGAGGATCGTCGCCAACGGGTCACCGCGAGCGTAGAGCGTGCGATGGCTCTTCACGACGCCTACGGCGCACGCCGCGCGCGCCACCACCTCGGCGCCGCTGATGCCGCCGTCGATGAGGAGCGGCCGGGACTCGCGGCGGCACCACTCCTGGGCGAGCGCCTGCTCCGCGCGCTCGCGGTCGTCCTGCACGCGGTGCACGGCGGCGTCGCGGAGCGCCAGCGGGTGCGCGAGCGTCTCGTCCGCGCCACCCTCGGTCGTGTCCACCGCCGGCGGCGTGAGCGTCGCCAGCCGGCGCCAGGCGTCGGCCGAGAGATGAGCGCGCGGCGCGTACACGCGCCGTTCGACGACGTGCCGCCAGGTGAACATTCGCTGATTGCGGCGGTCGCGAACGACGGCGCCCACCGTGCCGACCACGATCGGGATGCCGCCGGCCAGATATCGGCTGACGTGTGTTTCTTGCGTGCCGTCGAGGAAGGCGGCGAAGCCGACGGCGGGCAGGTCGACGATGCGCCGCGCACGAAGCTCGTGGCCCTCCACGACGTCGGCGCTGATCAGCCGCGGCGGCTGCACGGCGTCGACCGTCATATCGACCGGCCCGTCGCCCTCCATGCCGCTCGACTCCGGCAGCAATTCCGCCAGAAGTCGCGACAGCGCAGGCGCCGCCATGGGTGCGGCCGAGTGCGCGGATTCGGAGCTGGGGACGGGCGCGACCAGGGACATCGAGCGCACGTTAACCCGCGCGCCAACGGGGGACAACGGGCGACAATGCTGCGGTGGCGTCCGGGCTCGAGGCTAGTCGAGCACTTCGGCGAAGAACGACGACAGGTCGATCTTGAGCGGGCTTCGTGCTCCTAGCGGCTGCCACTCGAGCATCGCGGTCAGGATTTCTGGACGCTCGTCCGCCGGACGCCAGCGTTCGACGAGGCGCGCATCGAGATCGACGATCCAATACTCGGGAACATTCCGCTGGTAGGCCGGCCGCTTGCGCAAGCGATCATGCCCCGCACTGCTGGGCGAGAGGACTTCAACGGCCAGCACGAGCGCACGGACAATGCGCTCGAGGCGCACCCGGCGCCATTCGTCGGGTGGCACGACGAACACGTCCGGTTGGCTCAGGAACTCCGGCTCGAGCTCGACGTCGCTCGGTGAGGCCAGCGCGTTGCCGGCTGGTTCCACTTTGAGGTAGGCGCGGAGCACGCCGAGCATGACGGCGACCACCTCCTGGTGGAGCAGCCGCGGAGCGGGCGTCACGAGCAGGTCGCCGTCCACCAGCTCGTACCTAGGCGTCGACAACGGGTTGGCGTCGATGAGCGCTCGAACCTCGCTCGCGGTCCAGCTACGCTGCAGTGCAGGCATGGACATAATCTGCTCGGCGATCTCGGAATTGCACAAGTGAACATGTCGCATTGTGCCGAGCTCGAGCCGGCGAAGTACAATCATCCGCGCGCACGATCAATCGAAACCCTGCGTGCAGATCACGGTCAGTCCCCCACGCGCCCCGCGAGCATCGCGAGCGGCCACACGATCGGGTACGTCTGATCCGGATCGCCCCATAGGCTTCGGAGTGTTCGTTCGACCTCGGCCACCGGGTCGATGCCAGTCGCCTCGACGTAGCGCGCCGCGGCCGACCACGAGCGCATGTAGCCGGTGAGTTGGGCGAGCGTCCACCAATGCTCCAGGCGCAATGCAGGCGACGAGATGCGTTCGAACGGGAACGACATGGTTCGGTATCCCTGCTCGACATACTGTCGGCCGGGGGGCCAGTGCGCGCCGAGGGTCTCGAACATCAAGCGGGCTAGTACACCACCACCACGAGGTCGACCGACGCGCCGGCGATCGGCGCGGCTTCGGCCCGCGCCACCATCCACGAAACTTTCGGATGCCGCGCTGCTCGCGCGACCTGTTTTGCGCTGGCGTCGCTCGCGAGCACTTCGTCGAACCCGACGGCCAGGTCGATCGTGGCCTGCCCGCTGCCCGCGCCGCAGTCCCACGCACGACGGCGCCGCGCCGGCAGGGTCAGAACGAACCCGAACAACTCGGGCGGGTAGCTCGGCCGGAACTCGGCGTACGGCGCGGCGACGGCTGAAAAATGATCCGGCGATTCGCCGCCCGCCGTCACCGCACGACCGCCACCGCAACGCCGTCGTGCGTTGGAACGATGATGCCGAGCACGCGCGGATCGGTCGCCATGCGCCGGTTGAACTCTCGCACGCCGCGCGTTCGCTCGTCGGCGGTTTCGTCGCCGTACACGCGCCCTCCCCACAGCGCGTTGTCGCCGATCAGCAACCCTCCAGGGCGCACGAGACGCAGGCCCCACTCGAAGTAGGTGGGGAGCGGCTCCTTGTCGGCGTCGAGAAAGATGGCGTCGAAGCGCTCGCCGTCGAGCGATGGAAGGACATCGAGCGCGCGGCCGACGCGAATCTCGACGCGATCGGCGAGCGCGGCGCGGTCGACGTACCGACGCGCGAACGCCGCGTGGGTCTCGTCGATCTCGATCGAGAGCAGCTTGCCGCCGGGGGGAAGCGCCCGCGCCATGCAGATCGCCGAGTAGCCGCCGAGGGTGCCCACTTCGAGCACGCGCCGCGCGCCAATCGCCGTGAGCAGCACCTGCAGCAGGCGCCCTTCGTCCGCCGAGATCGCGATCGGCGGCAGGCCGGTGCGATCGGCCTCCTCACGCAGCGCGGCGAGCAACTCGTCTTCCGCGCCGAACAGTCCCGAGATGTAGTCGCCGGCTTTGTCGGACATGGGTGTTCTCTACTCGACGCCGATGTCCCACGCCTGCTGCAAATCTTTTCGCGAGTAGGCGCGGAACGCGGTGAGCGTTTGGGTGCGCTGGATACCCGGCACCGTGGGAAAGACTTCGGTCACGACGTGCGCGATATGCTCGTATTGCGCCACGCGCACGATGGCCACGAGATCCCAGTCGCCGGACACCGAGTACACCTCGGTGACCCCGTCGACGCCGGCGAGCATGTTGGCCGCGGTGGGTATGAGCGTCGGATCGACGCGAATGAGCACGATGGTGGTGATCACGTCTCGTTGGGACGGGGGGATCGTTGGAACACGGTTCGTTCGGTGTAGCGTCGAATCTTGCCCCACGCGCCGCTCCGAGTGGGCTCGATTCCGCGCGGCACCGACCGTTGCATTGCAGGCGTTGCGGCAGAGATATACCCCTGACGGCTCGCGACCGCAGCCCCCTCGCTCGGCGCACAAGGGAGCGCACAAGGGAGCGCGCAATGGAGCGCGCCATGGGCGCGGGCTATACTTCACCGCCCAGAACCCAGAGGTCGTCGTGGAACAGGAAGGGCGTGAGCTCGCCGCGGTGTCGCGCGGGCAGAACACGGTGTACGTCGCGGCACACGACTGGGCCGGGATCGCGCAGTTCCTCGAGCCGCTGGTCGAGAAGCTCGGCGGCAAGCTCGACGGCGCGGGCGAGCCGAGCGACGTCGAGCTGTTGATCCTATCGGCCGATCCCGAATCGGCGGCGGCCATTGCCGCCGAGGCGGCCAAGCTGGTCGAGGGCCGCGACGTCGGCCTGCTGGCCGCGACCTCGGCACCGCGCGCCGCGCGGCTGCTGCATATCCGGCCGTCGCGAATCGTCGTCGGTACGCCGACGGTGATTGCCGAGCTGTTGCGCGGTGCCGCGATCAAACTCGGCGCCGTGCGGCAGGTGTGCATCGCGTGGGCCGACGAACTGGCTGCCGGGGAGCAAACCACCGCACTCGAGTCGGTGATGACCGAAGTCCCCAAGGATGCGGCGCGGACCGTGGTTGCCGCCGAGCTCTCGCCCGCGGTCGCGGAGCTCGTCGAGCGGTATGCCCGGCGCGCGCGCCGCGTCGCTCCGCCGGAGGGTGAAACGACGGAGTCGAGCGCGGTCGAGTTCGTGACGACGAGCGACGGCGCCAAGCTCGGCACCCTGCGCCGCGTGCTCGACGAGCTCAATCCGAGCACCGCCCTGGTATTCGTGCGCGAGCGCGGTCACGAGCGCGAGGTTGGCGATCTTCTACGCTCGCTCGGCTACGCCAGCGACGACGCACCGGTGCGCCTGGGGCTGGTCGCCGCGCCCGGCACCGAGGTGGCGATTCTCTTCGATCTTCCAGCGTCGAAGGCCGAGCTCCGCGAAGCGGTGAGCGGCGCGAGACGGGCGGTTGCGATGGTGCAGCCGCGACAGCTCACGAGCCTGCGCTTGCTGGCCGCCGGTGGAGTCGTTTCGCCGGTGTCGCTGGCCGAGTCCGGCCAGCGGGCTCGCGACCGCGACGCGCGCATGCGCCGCGAGCTGCACGACGCGCTGACGACCGGACAGTTCGGGCGCGAGCTGATCGCGCTCGAGCCGTTGCTCGACGAGTTCGACGGCATCGAGATCGCCGCCGCCGCACTCCAGCTGCTCGAGCGCGATCGGGCGGCGCGCCTTTCAACCGAGTCGAATGCGCGGCCGGCCAATGCCGCGACCGCGGGCCAGCCGAGCGCGAGCGCGGGACGCTCCGCCGAACGTGCCTCGGGGGCAATGGTCCGTTTGTTCGTGAACGTGGGCACGCGCGACGGCGTGCGACCGGCCGAACTCGTCGGCGCACTGACACACGAAGCCGGCCTCGCCGGCACGGACGTTGGCCGCATCGACCTCCGCGAGTCGCACGCGATCGTTGAAGTCGCCGCTGGTTCAGCCGACGCGGCCATCGAGAAGGTCACCGGGGCGAGCATCCGCGGCCGCCGCGTCGTCGTTCGACGGGAGGAGGAACGTCCACGCCCTTCGGGTCGGCTGTCCGACCGTCCCGCGCGCGACTTCAGCCGCGGCGGACGCTCGGATCGTGAGCCGCGGGGACGCGGAGACTCTCGCGGCCCCCGCGGCCCCCGCGGAGGTCCGCGGCGCCCCCGTCACGAGGGCGGCGAGTGATCTCCGACGGCTACTTCTCGGCTGGCCAATCCGGCTGGATCGAGGTGATTTGCGGCGTGATGTTCAGCGGCAAGAGCGAGGAGCTCATTCGCCGCGTGCGCCGCGCGATCATTGCCAAAAAGAAGGTCCAGGTGTTCAAGTCGCACTTGGACGAGCGGTATTCGGGTATCTACTCGGTGTCGAGCCATGACGGACGTACCGTCGAAGCCGTTCCCATCGACACGCCCGAGCAGATCGCGCGTTTGCTGTTGAATGACACCCAGGTGGCGGCGATCGACGAGGCGCAGTTTCTCGATCAGTCGATCGTCGAGCTAGTGACGGCGCTCGCCAACCGCGGCTTGCGCGTCATCGTCGCCGGCACCGACAGCGACTTCCGCGGCGAGCCGTTCGGCCCCATGCCCGCGCTGCTCGCCGTGGCCGAGGTCGTGGACAAGCTCCACGCGATCTGCGTGGTCTGCGGGAACCCAGCGAGCCGCAATCAGCGGCTCATCGGCGGCCGGCCGGCCCGGTACGACTCGCCCACCATCATGGTCGGGAGCAGCGAGTCGTACGAGGCCAGGTGCCGCGCTTGCCATTCCGTCCCGCGGCGGGACGAGGATCAGGTCCGGTTCCTCTGAGGATCAGCCGTTGGGCGACAGACTGTTGAACAGCTGCGTGATGTCGAGGCGCACCGGGTCCAGCTCGTAGTAGCGGTTGTCCTGGAACCGACCCGTGGTCGGAAAGTACGGCGGCGGGTTCATCACGGCGCATCGGTCGTAGCTGTACCGCTTCACGAATCCGGTGACGTTTGGCGGCGACCCCGAGGTCGACGTGCCGACCGCGCCGCGCGTATTCTGAATCAGTCCGCCAGTGAGAAAGAGGCAGCCGCGCCCGCTGTTGTTTGCCTGGCAAGGCGTCGCGTTGGTTGGGTTCTGGTCGTAGTTCTGGACCCCGAACGAGTTCAGCGCCATGATCACCGAGTGGATGTAGGTGTCGGGCGTGTCGTCGAAGCTCTGGTAAACGGATCCACCGCTCCGGACGTTCTGCGGCGTGTTCAATCCGTTGTCGGCCACCACCGTGCTGTCGCCCGCGATGATGCCGAGGATGTCGCGGCACTCCGGTATGCCCGGAGGGGCCGGCGCCGCCGGGTCCTTGGCGTAGCGCAGGTCGTCGAGGATCACGATGGTGTTCGGCGAATACATCGTGATGTCGCCGCGAAGCACGCCGCTCACGCCAACGGTGCCGGCGACGTAGATGACGCCCTTGGTGCTGGTGTTGTAGCCGCGCCAGAGCGGGAAGAGATACTTCGAGTCGTTGGGGCGCCTGGTCGTCACGATGCCCGGCGGCAAGTCCGAATACTTCGTCCAGGTGCCGTATCGGTCGGTAGGCGTGAAGGTCGTTTCGTCGCCGCCGATGTGGACCTGAGTCGCCACCGTGTAGCCGGCGACGCCTTGGCGGGCGACGGCGGCCAGGTGCGGATCGCCGCCGAGGTAGCAGCGCGCGCCCGGATGCTGGAGCACCGCCTGAATCTTTGACGCAGTACCCGAGACGAGGGAATCCGCCTCCGCCCGCGCCTGCGCGATCGTGCGGCCGCCAGGGAGGCCGGCCGGCGCCGTCACGGTGTCGAACCAGGTGTTGGTCCCCGGGTTCAGAGAATCGTAGTGAACCGAGAACGGGAAGAACTTCTTGGTTCCGGCCGCGTCCACCGCATGCCAGTCGCCGCAGGTCTGGATGCGCGCCGGCTTGGCCAGGCCGTTCGCCGGCCAATCGCCGCGGAGCCAGGCGACGTTCGCGTTCGCGGTCACCCCGTAGACCCGGAAGAAGCCTTCCGCGTCGCCGAGCGAGTCGCCGTTCAGGTCGAGGTCGACGGCGACGAACTCGATGCGCTTCTTCACCGTCGTCGCATTGCCGGTCGTCGGGGCCGTGAAGTTCATGCCGCCGACCGTCGCCAGGCCGCTCAGCGTGCCGAGCGTCGTCAGCGTGGGGAGACTGATCTTCTTCAAACCCGTCTGGTACCCCTTCGCGAACGTGCCGTAGCCGACGCCGACGATCGTGCCGGCGGTGCCGACCGAATCGCGGAAGGTGGCGCCGCTCGACATGATGTGAAGGTCGTCGTTCGACCAGACGGGGCCGAATAGCTGGTCGCCGTTGCCGAACGAGATGTTGACGCCCTCGCTGTTGGTCCAGTAGGCGTATTTGGCGAAGCTTTCCTGCGACAGCTCGAGTCGGCGGGCGAAGCCCGTGCCGTCCGCCGTGTGCGCCTTGGCGACGAGGCTCGCGAAGCGTCCGAACTGGCCGGTCGTGGAGCCGGTCTGGCCGAGGTAGACGTCGACGGACACACCGGGCACCACCTGACCGTCGGCCGCGACGACCGGTTGGTTGGTCATCAGCGCGACATAACTCGTGTTGGGCAGCGCCGACGGATTGAAGTTGAGCTCCGCCTTGCCGATCGCCAGCGCGGCTTCGGACGCGTACTTGAGGTCGTCCTCACGCTCGTAGCTCTTGCTGAGCAGGGACGCGTTCTCGGTCAGGTAGATGGCCGACATCGCGAGCGCGCCGATGGCGCCGACGAAGAACAGCGTGACGAAGAGGGCAATGCCACGCCGAGAGCGGAACCCTTTTGCTCGACCGGTGCGGCGAGTGGAGTTGTTTGTCAGCTTGTGCATATCGAGGTCCTCACGGAATCGTGACGGCGGTGGCGGTGCCGATTGTCGAGCTGGTCGGGGTGCAATCCTGGGCGGCCACGCCGTACACCCACGTCTGGCCGCTCTGGATGTCGGTGTCGGCGAACGAATAGGTCGCCTGCCCCGCGGGGACGCTCGTCAACGGCTCGTCGAAGTCCGTGACGCTCGACAGCCTGCGGTAGATGGCGTAGCGCTGGACGTCGTTCTCGCCGCCACCGTCGTCGATCGAGGGCGTCCAGGCGACTTTCACGTATGGTTGCTGCACGATGATGCCGTCCGCGGGGACGAAGGTGGCCGTGACCGCGACGCCGATTGGAGGCTGGCCGCAGGTGGAACGGTGGATGAGTCCCGCGTTCATCAGGTGGATCGTGCTGCTGAGCGTGCGGATGGCGTCTACACCGGTACGCGGATCATGGTACACGCTCTTGAGCGTCACCTTGACGGTGCGAACGCTGTCGATCCAGGCGCGTTTGCCGGTGTCCGACGCCGCGCCGTGCATCGCCGCGGGGTGCGTGAGCGGCAGCGAGGCAATGGGAATCGGTTGCAGCGCGTTGGTGGAGTCGGGGCGGAAATACTGGAATACCGTATCGGTGGGATTCACGATGATCCCCTTGGCAACGACGCGCGGCGGCTGCGCGTTGGCGCGGCGGAACAAGATGTATTCGTTCGAGCTGGCGCTCGTCGAGTCCTTCGACAGCCAGTACGAGATCGTTTCGGCATTGGTCGGCACGCCGGTGCTCTGCGTGTAGG
>JBIOHX010000087.1:0-12522 GCA_044449465.1 Gemmatimonadales bacterium
ACATTACGCTGCAACCGGCCGGCCGGCGCCCGTCGGCCGACGACATGGTGCACGTGCTGACGCGAAAGCTGGCCGGCATCTCCGGGCTCCAGGTGTTCGTCACCAATCCGCCGGCAATCCACATCGGCGGCCGCGGCTCGAAGACGGCGTACCAATTCACGCTTCGCGGCCCGGACATCGATCAGCTGTACAAAGAATCGAATCGCTTGATGGAGCGGCTGCAGACCGATCCGATGTTGAGCGGCGTGACGTCTGACCTTCTCAACCGCAGCCCGATCCTCAACATCCACATCGACCGCCAGCGCGCGCTCACGCTGGGCGTCTCGCCGCAGGCGATCGAACAGGCGTTGGCCAACGCCTACAACCAGCAGCAGGTGTCTACCATCTTCACGCCGACGAACGAGTACTACGTCGTCATGGAGACGGTGCCGAGCGCGCAGCTCGACGCGCACGCGCTGGAAAAGTTCTTCGTGCCCGCGAACGGCGGCCGCCAGATTCCGCTCACCGACGTGGCCTACTTCGAGGAAACGACGGGCCCGCTCAGCGTGGCGCACTCGGGGCAGATGGCGTCGGTGACGATCTCGTTCAACCTCGCCGCCGGCGTTTCGCTCGGCGCGGCGACGGCCGACGTGAACCGCATCGCGCGGACGATGCTCCCGGCGACGATCACCGGCGGCTTCTCGGGCACGGCGGCGGCCTTCCAGGACTCACAGCAGGGAATGGGGCTGCTGCTCGTCATCACCGTGTTCATCATTTACATCATTCTCGGGATTCTCTACGAGAGCTTCATCCACCCGATCACCATTCTCACCGGCTTGCCCTTCGCGGCATTCGGCGCCCTGTTCGCGCTCTACGTCACGCACGTCGAGCTCGGGGTGTACGGCTACGTGGGAATCATCATGCTGATCGGCATCGTCGAGAAGAACGCGATCATGATGATCGACTTCGCGCTCGAGCGGCAGCGGAGCGAGCGCGTGCCGCCGGCGGTCGCGATCATCGAAGCCGCGAGCGTCCGCTTCCGCCCGATCATGATGACCACGGTGTCGGCGATCGCCGGTACGCTGCCGATCGCGATCGGCGTCGGCACGAGCGCGGCCTCGCGCCGCCCGCTCGGCGTCGCCGTGGTCGGCGGCCTCGCCTTCTCGCAGATCGTGACCCTCTTCGTGACGCCGGTGTTCTACACCTACTTCGACCAGCTCCAATCCTGGCTCGGCCGCCGCGCCAAATCGGCCGTCGCCGTCGCCACGCCGCCAGCTCCGCAGCCGGTGGCGGGCGATTGATCGCCGCGTCGCGCCTCCGCATCAAATGCTTTTGACCTTTCCGTCAATTCAGTATCCTCCGTCGAATCTGTAGTTCAAATCATCGAGCTGTCCCAGCACTCGATCGATCAAAGCCGATACGGTCTTTTCTCTCATAGCAGTCGATGAATTTCACGACGTTGTTCATCAAGCGGCCGGTCATGACGACGCTCGTCATGGTCGGGATTCTCGTCTTCGGAATCGTCGCCTACCGGCAGTTGCCGGTGAGCGACTTGCCGAACGTCGACTTCCCAACCGTCACCGTCAGCGCCACGCTCCCCGGCACTAGCCCGCAGACCATGGCGGCGACCGTCGCCACGCCGCTCGAGAAGCAGTTCTCCACCATCGCCGGCATCGACAACATGACGTCGACGTCGAGCCTCGGGCAGACGCAGATCGTCATCCAGTTCGCACTCGACCGCGACATCGACGCCGCCGCGCAGGATATCTCGGCGGCCATCGCCCAGACCAGCCGCAGTCTGCCGCAGGGCATCATCCCGCCCTCGTATCAGAAGACGAATCCCGCCGACGCGCCGATCCTCACGCTTGCGCTTACGTCAGATCAGGTTCCGCTCTCGACGCTCGACGAGTTCGGCGAGACGACGTTGGCCCAGCGCCTTTCCATGGTCGGCGGCGTCGCCCAGGTGCTCGTCTACGGCGCGCAGAAGTATGCCGTCCGCCTCCAGCTCGATCCCGCGCAGCTCGCCACGCGCGGCATCGCGCTCGAGGACGTGGTCAGCGCGGTCACGGCGCAGAACGTCAACATGCCAACCGGTGTGCTGTACGGACCGCGCACGGCCCTCACCGTGCAGGCGACCGGCCAGCTCGAGAACGCCAACCAGTTCGGTGACGTCATCGTCGCCTACCGGAACGGCGCGCCGGTCCACCTGAACGAGATCGGCCGCATCACGGACGACGTGCAGAACAACAAGACGGCGAGCTGGTACAACGGCTCCCGGTCGATCGTCCTCGCCATCCAGCGGCAGCCCGGCACCAACACCGTCGACGTGGCGAACCGCGTCGAGGCGGCGCTCACGAGGCTCACCACCGAGATTCCGCCCGCCGTGCACGTGGCGACGCTCTACGATCGTTCGGCCACGATCAAGGCCTCGGTCGACGACGTGACGTTCACGCTCGAGCTCACCCTCGTGCTCGTCGTCGTCGTCATCTTCCTCTTCTTGCGCAACCTGTCGGCGACGATCATCCCGAGCCTCGCGCTGCCGATGTCGATCATCGGCACGTTCTCGGTGATGTACCTGCTGCACTATTCCCTCGACAACCTGTCGCTGATGGCGCTCACCCTCGCCGTCGGCTTTGTCGTCGACGACGCGATCGTGATGCTCGAGAACATCGTCCGCCATCTGGAGATGGGCAAAACCAAGATGCAGGCGGCGATCGACGGTGCGTCGGAGGTTGGCTTCACGATCCTCTCGATGACCTTCTCGCTCGCCGCGGTGTTCATCCCGTTCCTGTTCATGGGCGGCATCATCGGCAAGCTGTTCCACGAGTTCGCGGTCACGATCGGCGTCGCCATTCTCGTCTCGGGATTCGTGTCCCTGACGCTCACCCCGATGCTGTCGAGCCGCTTCCTCCGGTCCGACCATGGCAAGCAGCACGGCCGCCTATACAACGCAACCGAGCGGTTCTACGACGCCTGGCTCGGCCTCTACGAGCGTACCCTCGCCTGGGTCATGAAGCGGCGGCCGCTCGCGCTCGGCTTCTCGTTCGTCATCCTCGTTGCCACGGGCTATCTCTTCTGGTCGACGCCCAAGGGCCTTTTCCCCACCGACGATACCGGCCAGCTCCTCGCGACCACCGAGGCCGCCGAGGGCGTTTCGTTCGACGCGCTCGTCGAGCACCAGCAGGAGGTCGCGGCGGTCGTCGTCAAAGATCCTGATGTGCGGTCGGTGACGTCGTCGGTCGGCACCACGGCGGCCGCGAACCAGGGCCAGCTCACCATCGATCTCGCGCCGATCGGTCAACGCAAGCGGAGCGCCGACCAGATCTCGCGCGACTTGGCGAAGACCGTCCAGAGCGTGCCGAACATCAGCGTCTTCATCCAGAATCCGCCGGCCATCTCCATTGGCGGACTGTCATCCAAGAGCTTGTACCAGTACACGCTTCAGTCGGGCGACATCAACGCCCTCAACACCTCCGCGCGCGAGCTCGAGCGCCGGCTGCGCCAGGTGCCTGGCCTCGCCGACGTCACGAGCGACCTGTTGATCGAGAACCCGCAGATCACGGTCGACATCGACCGCGAGCAGGCGGGCCAGCTCGGCGTCTCGGCGAGCGAGATCGAGAACACCCTCTACGACGCCTTCGGCCAGCGCCAAGTGTCGACCATCTACACGTCGACCAACGAGTACTGGGTGGTGATGGAGCTGCTGCCGCAGTACCAGCAAGACGTCGACGCGCTCGGCAAGCTCTGGGTTCGTTCCACGCGCGGGCCGCTCGTGCCGCTCAGCACCGTGGCGCAGTTCAAGTACAGCGTCGGGCCGGTGACGGTGAATCACTCGGGCCAGCTGCCGTCGGTGACCGTGTCGTTCAACCTGGCGCCGGGCGTCTCGCTCGGCACGGCGCTGACCGCGGTGCAAAAGGTCGCGGCCGACGTGCTGCCCAGCACCGTCGCGGCGAGTTTCTCGGGCATCGCCGAGGCGTTCGTGAACACGCAGCAAGGGTTGGTGCTGCTGATGCTGCTCGCCGTGTTCGTGATCTACGTGATCCTCGGCGTGCTCTACGAGAGCTTCATCCACCCGATCACGATTCTCACCGGACTGCCGTTCGCGGCCTTCGGCGCGCTCGTCACACTGCTGCTCTGCGGCCTCGACCTCGACATCTACGGATTCGTCGGGATCATCATGCTGATCGGCATCGTCGAGAAGAACGCGATCATGATGATCGACTTCGCGATCGAGGCCCAGCGCGATGGCAACCGGTCGCCGGCCGAGGCGATTCTGGAAGCGGCGAGCGTCCGCTTCCGCCCGATCATGATGACGACGATGGCGGCGTTGATGGGCGCGGTGCCGATCGCGGTTGGCTGGGGCGCCGGCGCGTCCACGCGACGTCCGCTCGGCGTCGCGGTGGTCGGAGGCCTGGCGTTCTCACAGCTCGTGACGCTGTACGTGACGCCGGTGTTCTATACCTACCTCGACGACTGGCAGCAGCGCTTCTCACGCAAGCGCGTGCGTGTGATGGAGCATGGCGGCGTGACCCCGCCGCCCGACGCGCAGCTCCCCGGCGCACATCGGCCCGAGCCGGCGGCGATGTAGCCGCAGCTTTTTCCGTACTACCCGTTCATTCCGTCAAATCTGTAGCTCATTTTCTCGTGGCCTCTAATCCGCCCGCATCACCGCCTGCGGATCCGTCCGCGACGCGCGCCACGCCGGCAGCAGACTCGCTAACACCGCGACGGCGAGCAACAGCAACGCCGCGCTCGCGAAGCTCACTATATCGAACGGACTCACGTCGAAGAGCAGGCTTCGCATCACGCGCGTGAGGGCGAGCGCCCCGGCGAGGCCGATCGCGATGCCGACGCAGGCGAGCCGCGCTCCCTGTCCGATCACGAGGCGGACGACGCTGGCGGGGAGCGCGCCGAGCGCGAGCCGCACGCCGATCTCGCGCGATCGCTGCACGACGGAGTACGCCACCAGTCCATAGATGCCGACGGACGCCAGCGCGAGCGCGAGGAGCGCGAAGGCGGCGATGAGGTAGGTGTTGAACCGGCGCCCGGCGAGCGATGTACCGGCGATGTCGGTCATGCGCGTCGGACCGACGACGGGCATGTCGGGGTCGATCGAGCGCACGACGCGGCGCATGTCGCGCACGAGCGCGGCGTCGTCGCCGCGCCCGCGAGCGACGAAGGAGAAGGACCGCATCATGCCCGTGACGTTCACGTCCGGCGCTTGCAGAGCCGGGAAGTAGACCGACCACTCCTGCTTCTGGTCGAGCCCCGCGTCCTTCACATCCTCGGTCACGCCGATGATGGTGAGCCAGGGGTCCTGCGACGCCGCCGTGCCCCACTTGATCCGCTTGCCGACGGCGTTGGCGCTCGAGCCGAAGAAGTGGCTGGCGAGCGCGTCGTTCACGACGACGACCGGCAAGCGGCCGCGCACATCGTTCGCGTCCACGGAGCGGCCGGCGAGAAGCCGAATGCGCATCGTCTCGAGGAATCGAGGCATGACGAAGCTGCCCGTGGCGATGGGAAGCGTTGCCGGATTGTGCGCTTCGACCGCAATCAGAATGCGCATCGGCTCTTGCAACGGAAGACGAAGCGCCGCCGACGCGTCGGCGACGCCGGGAAGAGCGCGAAGCGCGTCGATGGCTCGTCGGTCGAAGGCGAGCACATTCGCCGGTGTCGTGTACTTGGCGTCGGGAATGCCGACGCGGAACGTGACGACGTGGTTGGGATCGAACCCGGGATCGACGCCGAGCGCGCGGACGAAGCTCCGCGCCATGAGGCCGGCGCCGGTGGCGAGAATCAGAGCGATCGCCACTTCGGCGGCGACAAGTGTGCGGCGGCCGCGCGCCCGAGCAGCGCCGGCGGTGCTGCTTCGCCCCTCGTCGCGCAGGCGCGTGCCGAGGGTGTCGTACCGCTGGCTGAGCGCGGGGACGAGCGAGAAGATGATCGCCGTCGCCACGACGACCACACTCGCGACCGCGAGGACGCGTAGGTCGATCGACGCGTCGTAGCCGTGAAGGACGTCGGCCGGCGCGTGGAGCGCGATGGCGTGCGCGCCGAATACCGCGAACAGGAGGCCGAGTGCTCCGCCCACCACGGCGAGGACGAGGCTCTCCCACAGGAATTGCTGAGCGAGCCGTGTGCGCGAGGCGCCGAGCGCCTGACGGACGGCAATCTCACGCTGGCGCGCGGCCGCGCGCGCGAGAAGAAGGCTCGAGACGTTGATGCAGGCGACGAGGAGGACGAGGCCGACCGCGCCGAGGAGGACCAACAGCGGTTTGCGCACGTCGGCGGTGGCGTGGTCGCGGAAGGGGAAAACGTCGGCGACGACTTTCCAGCCGCTCCGATACGCCTCGGGGTAGCGCGTAGCGTAGCCGTCAAGCAACTCGTTGACGGCGCGCTTCGACTGGGCGAGGGTGACGCCGGGTGCGAGGCGGGCAAGCAGGTAGGCGTCGTAGGCGCTCCCGCGATTGATCCGGTACTCGGCGGTGATGCGCAGCGGGAGGAACACGTCGACGGGCTGGCCGCCGACGCCGGGGAGCGGAAAGGTGAAGGCTGCCGGCATGACGCCGACGATCGTGCGCGGTTTGCCGTCGACGTCGATGGTTCGCCCGACGACCTCGCGGGCGCCGAATCGGCGGTGCCAGAGTGCGTCGGTGATGATGATGGCGTCGACACCGCCGGTGCTGTCGTCGGTCGCGCCGAAGACGCGGCCTCGCTGGGGTCGGACGCCGAGCGTGGCGAAGAGCGAGGGGCTGACCTTGAGTCCGTCGACGCGCTCAGGCTCGCCGTCGCCGGAAAGGGCGATGCCGTCGTCGCGCAGATAGGACGCGACGCTGGCAAAGACACGTCCCTCGAGGCGTTGATAGTCGGTGAATTCCGGTTCCGAGACGGCGCCGAAGTTGTCGCCGCCGACGTTCGGGATCCACTCGCCGACGACGACGAGGCGCCCGGGGTCGGCGAAGGGCAGCGGGCGAAACAGCACGCCGTCGACGACGCTGAAGATCGACGTCGTGGCCCCGATGCCGAGGGCGAAGCAGAGGATGGCGGCGACGCTGAGGGACGGGTTGCGCCGCAGTTGTCGCACGGCGTGCCGGCCGTCGGCTATCCAGCGATGAGCGAAGTCCATGATCGTCTGCTCCCGTTGCCATTGTGATTCGATCGCCGTGCAGGCGGCGCGCACTCGGTCGACGTCGCCGAAGCGCCGCGCCGCTTCGGCGCGCGCGGCGCTGAGCTGAAGCCCGTCCGCGACGTACTCGTCGACCCGCGCCTCGAGGTGAAAGCGCAGCTCGTCGTCGAGGTCGTGCGCGAAGTCGCGCCCCCAGAAGCGGAGATAGCGCCGCCAGGCGGGCTGGCGGCCAGAGGCTTCGCGTCGCGGCGAGCGGGCCATCAGCCCTTGGCCCAGGAAGGGATCTGCGTCGACGTGAGCACCACTGACACGGCCTTGGAGAAGGCCGCCCAGGAGGACACCTCCGCACGGAGCTCTTGGCGGCCGCGAGTGGTGAGGCGGTAGTACTTGGCTCGGCGATTGTTCTCGGAGAGGCCCCAGGAGGCGTCGATCCAGCCGCGCTTCTCGAGGCGGTGGAGGGCGGGGTAGCGCGAGCCTTCCACGATGCGGCGGACGTCGCCGGTGACGCCCTGGATCCACCGGGCGATGCCGTAGCCGTGGGTCGACCCCCAGCTCAGCGTCTTGAGGATGAGCAAGTCGAGCGTGCCTTGGAGCAATTCGACGGAATCGGCGGGCATCGGGCGGGTCTCCCCAGGGTTTCCCATAGAGTGTCTCTGGAGAGAATGCTCGTGAACCCGTAGGATGTCAAGGGGGAAGAGGCGCCGCGAGCATCTCACATTCGCTCGTGCGGGGCGTCACGGCAACGGCATGATTTTCAGTTCACTAAATCCGCTGAAACGCCGTGGCCTGGCTCGGCGGAGGGTGGCGACGTTGATGGCGCGGCGATATCGACGAATGCAGCTGGACGGCGGGGCATCCTGGCGTCCGTGACCGCGATGCTGGCTTTGCAGTCTGACACCCATGGAGCCTCGACCACCCGTCTTCGTGTTCGCGGCGGCGGTGGCAGCGGGATTCGTCGTCGCCTGCCACGCCGAACCCTCGGTCCGCGCTGATACGTCTCGAATCGCGCCACGTCGTGCGGCAACCGCGCCGACTGGAGGCGACAGCTCGCTCGCCACCGTTCGCAAGGCATGCGACGAGGTCGCGAGGCGCTGGAGTACGACACATGGGACGGTGGTTCACCTGACGGCGGATTCGGTGATGGACGTGTGGGCCGGCGCGACTGACACGACGCCGGTTCGCGGGTGCTACGTCGATGCTCAGGATTCGGCGGCGTTCGCTCCGGCGGACACTGGCCGAGCGTCACGAGACCAGCCAGTCGGCAATCCATACTGGCACGACGCGGAGCAGCGCGGCTGGGTGCGTCTCGTCCGGACGATGGCCGACGGGCCGGATGGATCGAGCTTGGCTTACCAACGAGAGTTGGTACGATGCTATGTGTCCGAAACCTGGGATGGCGGCGACGACGCGGACAGCACATCTGTGCCGGGCACCTGGTACCGGCAGGAGACGTGGTGCTGGCGGCAGAATCGTGGGCTCACCGCGGCCGACACGACGAGCGAGTGAAGAGCGCGCGGTAGCCAATCCTCACACGCTGGACGTCAATCATGGCAGCCTTCGCTCAGGGCCTGCGCCTCGAACGCTTCACTGCGGAACAAGAAACGACGCCGAGCTCGCGGTGGCCGAATTCACGAAATCCGGGGAAGCGGCCACGGTCACGAGAAGTCGGCGCGTCCCAGGCGCAAATTCCGCGTTCACTCGGATGGTCGCACTCGCCGCGATGGGGATCGCCATCGGTGGAATAGGGCAGGGCGGCGGCCCTATCTGTACCCATTTGCCGCCAACATCCTGTTGCTCCTGGAGCGTGGGGACCGGGTCCGCACACCCCTCCAAGTAAGCCGTTGACCTGCCGCTATTCGTGATGACGACGAGTCCAACGGTCGAAATATCCGGCGGGATCGGATCGCACGTGAACAAGCATGCGCCGGGTACCATGACGGTGAGGCCCACGCCGAAAGCCGACGTCGGCGTCGTCGGCGCCGTCGAGTCGTTGTTGCACCCGGCGATGACTGCGAGAGTCGCGCCGGAATAGAGCCAGGACAAAATTCTCATTTCACTGCCTCGCGCGCTGGATGAGCGCTCAACCGTCGTTCGCCGCGCGGCGTCACGTGACAGACGACACTCGCTTTGCTCCCCTGACGCTTTTCGGCGTCGCGCTGCTGGCGAGCTACATGCCTGCGCGCAGAGCGTCGGCGATCGATCCAGCCGTGATGCTTTGCACGGACTAGGATCTTGTGGCCGCGATGGCAGCTCAAAGGCAACCTGCCGTCAAGCTCGCCGAAGGGGTCGACAACCGATCTGACGTGCTGGGCCGCCGTTCCCCAATGCCCGCAGGCGAAACCGAGCGGGCGATGTCGTCGTAAGGTTGCCAAGCCGCGGCTCACCCGTGGTTGCGGCGCTAGCCCTCGCGTCGTAACCTGAACATCTCGCGCCGGAGCTTCGTCGGCATTGCAGGACGCACGCCTCCCACCCGCGGCGTGCCGCAGGCGGTCATTCCGTTGCTCCAGATGGTTCGAGCAAGTCTTCCTGTGGCAACGATGGGCACGTTTGCAAGTGATCGGGAGCGCCAGATGCGCGTTTGCCTCGTAACTCCCTACGACCTTTCGCACGACGGCGGGGTGAACCGCCATGTGCTGTCGCTGGCCGTCGCGCTTCGACAGCGCGGAGACCGCGTTCGCGTGCTTGGTCCCGTGAGTGGCGAGGTGCCGCGAGGGTGTTTCGGCCTCGGCGGCGTCGTCGCCGTGGCGGCCAACGGCTCGTTGGCCCGCGTCGGCATTTTCGTGGCCCGGCGCTCGGTGCGGCGCTTCCTCAGCGCGGGACGGTTCGACGTCATCCACGTGCATGAGCCGTGGCTACCCGGGATAGCGCGTCACGCCGTGCGCGCCGCGCGCGTGCCTGTCGTCGGGACATTCCATTGCTACAGCGACACCCCCACGCTCGCCGTGCGCATGGCGCGCCGAGCGCTCGGCCACCACGCGCGACACATGGGCGCGGCGATCGCCGTGTCGCGGGCGGCCGGCGACTTCGCGCGTTCGGTGTTCCGCGGCCCGACGTATCTCGTGCCGAACGGGGTCGACACCGGGCACTTCTCGTCCGCCATCGATATCGCCCGGCACACGGGCGAGTCGCCGAACGCCGTCGGCCCGTCGCCGCCGCTGCGGCTGCTCTTCGTCGGCCGTTATGACGAGCCGCGCAAAGGTCTGCAGCACCTGCTGCGCGCGGCGAGCCTCGTGAGAGACCGCGGTCGTGCCGTCGAAGTGCTCGTCGTCGGCGCCGGCGATGGGCCACAGGACCCAGCGCTCGCCCGCGCGGCCAACGCGCGGTTCCTCGGCCGCCTCTCGGATGCCGCGCTCGTCGACCGCTACCGGACCGCCGACATCTTTTGCGCGCCATCCACCCACGGCGAGAGCTTCGGCCTCGTGCTCATCGAAGCGATGGCCTGCGGATGCCCGGTGATCGCGAGCGATATTCGCGGCTATCGTGAAGGTGCTGCCGGCGCCGCGCTGCTCGTGCCACCCGGCGAGCCGGTCCCGCTCGCCGAAGCCATCGTGCGCCTGGCCGACAATGCCGCGGTGCGCCGCCAACTCGCCGCCCGTGGGCATCGCCGCGCCGAGATGTTGTCCTGGGACATTCTCGTGCGCGACATCCAAGGTGTGTACCACTCGTTGACTTCAGTACCTCGCGAACGCGCCCTTGGCGCATCGGCGTGATTCGCGGTGCGTCGGTCGAGGCGGTGCCTCCGCCGTTCGACCGCGGGTGGCCGTTACGCGGCGTACTCATCCCATTCGCGCGTGGTCTGAAGCACGTGTACCGCGCCCGCACCATCGGCGTCGAGCGGATTCCCACCGATCGTCCCGTCATCTACGTGGGCAAGCATCCGCGCACCTGGCTCTACTTGGAGACGCTCGTGCTCGGGCTCGTCACGTTCTGGGATAGCGATCGCCCGCCCTTTCGCGCTCTCGAGGAGCAGGGGACGTCGATGCATCGAACGCCGATCGTCGGCTGGTTTCGACGCCATGTCAATTCGATCCCGGCCACGGAAGCCGCTGCGCTCGGCGTGCTCGCGCGCGGCGAGTCGCTGCTCGTGTTTCCCGGCGGCACGCGCGAGCTCTACGGCGAACCGGACACGCTGCGGTGGAGCGGACGCACGGGGTTCGCACGGCTAGCACTCGCGGCGCGCGTTGCCGTGCAGCCGTTCGCGATCATCGGCGCCGACCAGCAGCACCCGGCGCGCCTGCGGCTTCGCGGATCATCCATCTGGTTGCCGCCACTCCCGCTTCCCGTCCGACTGGACTACCACTTCGGTGTGCCGATCGAGCCGGAGGGTTCCCCGGATTCCCGCGGCGACGTCGCAGCACTCGCCGCGAGCGTGCACGACGCGACGCGCCGCCTGCTCGATGCTGGAGTCGCGATGCGCCATGCGCGGAGCCCAGTTCGCGCGTGAGTGTGCCGCCGTTGGCCGCGCCGGCACCGACGCCCGCCGCGCCGTTCGCGATCGACGCCTCACGATGGTACTACCGCTACGGCTACGTCGGCGCGGCGCATTGGCTCGCACGCTATCATCGAACCCGCGTGCGCGGCACGCCGGCCGACCCGCCCTGCATCTACCTGGCGCATCACGGAGCAGGCTATTTGGTGCTCGATCTGGTCGTAGCCGCGTACGAGGTTGCGTGGCGCCGCTGGTACGCGCGGCGCGGGCCGGCCACGCCGCTCCGAATAGTCGGCGCGCGCGGCAACGCCATGGAGCGCGCCATCCCTGGTCTCGGCGCGGCCAAACGGCAGGCCGGCATGATCGATCCGACAGAGACCGCCGCGATCGCCGTGCTCGAGCGAGGCGAGCCGCTGCTCATCACACCCGGCGGTCGACGCGAGGCGACGCCCGCGGCGCGCGACTATCGACTGCGCTGGCGCGATCGGTACGGCTTCGTTCGCATCGCGCTGCACACCGGTGCGCCGATCGTCCCACTCGCCGTGGTTGGCGGCTTCGAGGCCTTTCCCGGCTTCGCGCGGGGCAAGCTGTCGTTCTGGTCGCCTCTTCCCTTGCCGGTGCGTCTCGACGTCGTCATCGGCGAGCCGATCGCCGTGCCGCGGTCCCCTGAGCGCGCGCGCGATGCGGCGGTCGTCGTGCCGCTGCACGAGCGCGCATGGCGTGCGACCCAGGCGCTCTACGACACCGTACTCGCCGAACGCCGCCGCCCGAGCCAACGATGACCGACCCGGCGTCATCGAAATTCGACCGCACGCTCATCGCCAGCGACTGGCACCTCGGCCACTTTAGCCCGCCGTCGGCAACGGTGCTCGCCGCGACGTTCCTCATGCGCGCCCGCGCTTCCGGCGACCATGTGATTCTCAACGGCGACATCTTCGAAGGCTTGTTCGAGTCGACCGCGTCCGCCGCCGCCGCGCAGCCCTATGTC
>JBIOHX010000088.1:0-12518 GCA_044449465.1 Gemmatimonadales bacterium
CCCGACGCGACGTCCTCGAGCAAGGGAATCAATCTCGACGGCTTCTTCATGTTCCCGCAGGCGATGGCGGGACTGGTGCCGGCCTTCCAGGCACAGGATCTGCTCGTCGTCCATGCCACTGGGCAGCTCAACGTATCGCGGTCGCACTTCGACGCGCAGCGGTACATGGAGGTCGGCAAGCCCGTCGATCCATCGCTGGTGACCGGCTGGCTCGGCCGGCATCTGGCGAGCATTCCGCCGCTCAACCCGACGGCGCCGCTGCGCGCGATCGGCGTGGCGAATGGGCTTCAGAAAACACTCGTCGGCGGTCCCAAGACACTTCCGATCGCCGATCCGACCAACTACACCATTGGCGGGGCGGCCAGCACGCAAGCGACGCGCATCGCGTTCCTGCAGAACGAGTACGCCACCGCGGACGAGCCGGTGCACTCGGCGGCGCTCGACGCCACGAACACGATCGGGCTGCTCAAGGCGGTCAACTTCAGCGGCTACGCGCCGGCGAACGGCGTCGTCTACCCGACGAGCGCATTCGGTCGTGCGCTGCGCTCGGTCGCGGTGTTGATCAAGAATAACGTCGGCATCGAGGCGGCCCAGGTCGACATTGGCAACTGGGACACGCACTCGGCGCAGGACCCGATCGCCGGCTCGATGTTCAAGACGATGCAGGATTTCTCGAATTCGATCGCCGCGTTCTACGCCGACGTTGTGGCCACCGGCTTCCCGGTCACGCTGGTCTCGGTGTCGGAGTTCGGGCGGAACGTTCGCGAGAACGGCAGCAACGGCACCGATCACGGACGCGGCACGGTGATGTTCGCGCTCGGCAAGGGAATCTCGGGCGGCCGGGTGCTGACGAAGAACTGGCCCGGTCTCGCGTTGGAAGATCTCGAGGCGGGTCAAGACCTCAAGGTCACCGTGGACTACCGGGACATCCTTGCCGAGATCGTGCAGCGTCGGTTGGCGAATCCGAATCTGGATTTCGTATTTCCGACGTGGACGCCGTCCTTTCTCGGCGTGACGCGCTGAGCGATCGGTGCGCGGAACTATTGCACGAGAATCTCGCCGCTCATGCCGGGATGGACAAAGCAGTTGTACTGAAAATCGCCGCGCGTCGTGAACACTCGCGCGATGACGCCGTTGAGCGTGACCTTGATGTTCGCCGGAACGCCGGGGGCGGCGTCGAAGGTGACGTCGTGGCCCTCGCCGTTGGCGGCTGGGACAATGTTGAAGCGTACCGTGTCGCCGGCGTCGATCTCGACGCTGTTCGGGCTGAACGCGACGTTCACGGTAAACACGTCGACGGCCTTGTTCGAGTTGGCGGGCGGCGCCGTCGATTCGCCGCCGCACGAGGCGAGTAGGGTGACCGCCGCGATGGTGGCGGCCAGCGATGACAGAGCGAGAAACCTTCGCATGGACGGGCCGGCCTCATGAGAGAGACGCGATCGCACGATACTACGCCGGGTTGGACGATTGGTCGACCGGGATCGTTAGCGGCTGCTCTCGTGCGGGTGGCGTGCGTGACCGCGGCAATCGCCATCGTGGCCGCGGCGGCGGCGTGCGGCGGCGAGAGTCCAGCCGGTCCGGGATCCAACGACTCGTCGCCGGCCGGTACCTACACCATCTCGACCGTCAATGCCAAGCCGCTGCCGTTCACGATGTTCTCGGACACGAATTACCTGTACGAGGTAACGAGCGGCTCGTTCTCGCTCACCACGGACGGCAGATACACGCGGGCGATGAGCTTTCGCCAAACGATCCCCGGTGACGTATCGCTGTTCGTCGATTCGACCGGCGGCAGCTGGGTTCTGAACGGGGCGACGGTGACATTCACCGACGGCGTGGACGCGACGGTCGACAGTGCGGCGTACTCGGGCGGCAAGCTCACGTTCACGGAATCGAACGGCGTGGTGAGTAGCGTCTACGTGTATACGCGCTCGAAGTAGCTGCTCCACGGCGCGCTATACGGCGCGCGCTATACGGCGCGCGCTATACGGCGCGCGCTATACGGCGCGCGACAGAGCGCGTTCATAGACGACGAGCACGTCCCGCCGACTGAGCAAGCCGGCGAAGCGGGGTCGGTTGCCGTCGACTGCCGGGTCGACGACCGGTAGGGCATCGAGGCCGCGCGCGTTCATCACCGCGAGCGCGCGGCGCAGGGTATCGTGCGGCGCGAGGGAGTCCGTGGATTCGGCGAGATCGGCGGCAATGACGACGCTCCCAAGCTCGGTGCGCGCGAGAATCGCTTCGCGGAGCGCGTGGTGGCTGACCATGCCGACGAATCCGCCGTCGCCGTCGACGACTGGCAGTACGTCGTGGCGGGTAGACGCCGCCGCGACGGCGAGCTCGGTAATCGACGCCGTGTCAGGAACCGATTCCACCTCGCGGTCGACCGCGTCCCCGACGTAAGTGTGGTCCATCACCGATTGGTCGACCCCGTGCGCCAGGTGTTCGCCGCGCGCGGCGAGCCAGCCGTCATACAGCCCGTGCGGTGCGTAGCGGCGCGAGGTGGCGTAGGCGATGACGGCGACGAGCATGAGGGGCACGATGTAGGTGTAATCGTCGGTCATCTCGAACACGATGAAGATCGCCGTCAGCGGTGCACGCGTGGCGCCTGCGACCAGGCCTGCCATGCCGACGAATGCCCACGCGTGCGGATGGATCAACTGCCGGGCACGACCTCGGCGCCGAGCACGCCCAATCCGCCGCCGAGCGCCGCGCCGACAAACAGCGTCGGCGTGAACACGCCGCCCGAGCCGCCGAAGCCGAGGGTGATTGCCGTCGCCACGATCTTGCCGAGGGTGATGGCGAGGAGTGCGTACCAGGCGAGCCCGCCGAAGATCGGATCGGGAATGGCGAGGTGGCCGTTACCGGCCAGTAGGCCGCGTGACGCGATGACGATGAGTCCCACCACGGCGCCTGCCACGATCGGCCATAGGAAGCTTGGCCCCGGCATGTGCTTTCCGCGGCGGTTCGCGTAGAGATACAAGCGAGCGTACGCGGCCGACACGAGCCCGCAGGCGACGCCGAGCACGGGGTAGAGCAGGATTTCCGCCGGCCGGGCGCTCGCTGGAATACGGGAAGCGAAAATTGGTTGGCTACCGAGAAAAGGCCGCACGGTGAGCGCGCCAACAACGCTTGCGATGACGACCGGGCTGAACGCTCCGACCGAGAATGAGCCCAGCACCTCTTCGAGCGCAAAAAAGGCCCCGGCGAACGGAGCGTTGAACGCGCCGGCGATTCCCGCGGCGGCACCGCAGCCGACGAGAATCTTGAGATGCCGCGGCTGAAATCGGAGGCGGCGCCCGAGGGACGAACCGAGGCCTGCGCCGAGCACGGCCACCGGGCCTTCGCTGCCGGCGGATGCGCCGGATCCGAGCGTCAGTGCCGAGGAGATGGTGCGCACGACCACCGGCCAGAATCGAACGATACCGTCGCGCTTGGCCACTGCAAGCTGCACGTCGGGTACGTTCTGGCCCTCTGGAATGCGCGCTCGCTTCGCGACGAACCACGCCGCCCAGACTCCGGCGCCGGTGAGAAGCGGCCGGTAAAAGGTCTGTCCGACGATGGGCAGATGCGATTCCGGGAGCTGAATGAACAGCAGGTGGGCGAGGTCGATCAGCTTGTAGAAGCCGACGACGGCCAATCCACCGGCGAGGCCGATGAACGTGCCGAACACCATGAGCGTCGCGCCTTCGTCCCAATCGCGGCGCTCGAGCCAATCGAGCAGGCGGCCTATCATCTACGCTTCGTCATCGGCTCGTCATCAATATCAATGAAATCTTGGCTCGGCGAGGCGTAGCGGTACGACGGTGATCGTCTTCGTGACACGCAGGGTGGTATCGGCGACCAGCCGATCTGAGATCCGCCCGCGCACACGCAAGCTACTCGACGACGTATCGCCCAGCGGGTCTGGCAGGTGAAGAACAGCGCGTCAGTTCCTGTGTCGTGGTAGACGCCTGCGTCGTGCCAAATGGCCGGGTCGGTGGCGACATGCCACGCCGTCGAGATGTTGACGTGGGCAACGGATGCTGCACTGTCGCGCACCGAAACCACGACCATTGGCGCGCGCGCGGTTCGCCGCGCCACACACGCGACGACCAGCACGAGTGCGGCGCGTATAAACCGACTGCGTCTCATCGTCGTCACCGGGCGGGGGCTCATCGAATCCGCGGCGCGGCGCGGATCGGCACGATGGTCAGTTTGCCCGTCACGGGAACGTGAACGTTGCCGATCGGGCGGTCCTCGTAGCGCGCGCTGAGCCAGAGCGTGTCGCCGAAGGCCCCGCGCATCGGCTTCTGACAAAAGATGAAGAGGCCGTCGGTCCCTGTCCCGCTGAACGTTCCCGAACGGTACCAGACGGAGGGGGCGGGAAGCAGATTCCTCGCCGCCTCGAGCCCGACGCCGAACAGCGGCGCGCCGCGCGCCGTCAGCACGCGGCCGAACACGAGGACGCTGTCGGCGCGGCTCACGTTTGCGTGCTCGAGGCACTTCGCCGACACGAACTCTTCGGCCGTCGGAACGTGCACGTCCGCCGCGATCGCCGTATCGCCGTGCACGACGAACGACTGCGCGGTGGGAAGATCGTAGTCGAGACTGCGGAAGCGCGGCTCGAGGACGACCACAGAGTACGGGCCGGGGAGCAGATCGCCGAACGCGAACCGCCCGTCCGAATCGGCGACGGCGCGATAGGGCGTCGTCGCGTCCGGCACGATCGCACCATTTTTTTGATACGCCGCGCCGACCAGGGCGAGCGCCGCGCCCGCCGCGGGCGAGCCGTCGCGGCGCACGGCACGTCCGGTGATGCCGGCGAGTGACGCGCGCCAGCGGAAACCGTCAGGCCAGGTGGCGCGCGCGAGGACGCCACCGGCCTCGCGCACGTAGTAGGAAGATTGCATCAGAGAATCGGTATGGCCACCCCCGCCGCTGAAATAGGTCGTGCCGAGTGTACTTGCGACGAGTCGGAGCGACCAGCGGTCGACGAGGACGATGCCGGGGCGAACCTCGCGAAATCCCGTCATACCGCCGGGACGCAGGCGCATCACTTCGTCCGGCAGGCCGAGGAAGCGAAAATCGACGTCGCGGAGCGCGCGGGCCGCGGTATCGACCCACAGCGTGCCCGTCACGTCGACCCGTCCACGGCGCCGATCGACCGCCTCGAACGCCAGGCCAATGTCGTTCGGACGGGCCGCATCGCTCGCGATGTGAAAGCAATACGCGGTCAGGAACGCATCGTCGAGCAACACGTCGGCGTCCGGGCCGTAGAAATACTGAAATCCCGCGCTGTCGCGCATGAAGCCGCGCCGAACGAACTCGCCTGCGGAATGCGACGCGGCAAACGAGGCGGTCGTCGTCGCGCTGGAGTCGATGCGCACCGAGTGATGCACGATCCGGTCGCTGATGCCGTCCAGCGCGCGGTCGAACACGCGGCGGACGAGCGTCGCCGGCGACGCATCGCGGGCCACGACACTCGCACGGAGACCGGCGCTCGCCTGCTCGAGGAGGGCGAAGGCCGCGACCCGGTCGTCGCGGCGCGGGCAGCGCGGATTGGCGCGCACGGCGACCGGCTCGAGCAGCGTGGGCAGCGGCGACATCGCGATCTCGAGGCGCAGGACGTCCTGTGTCAATGGCGGGAGCGCGACGTCGCGCGGGCGAAACCCCAGCCGAACGATGCGTAGGCGCCTCGCGCCGCCGACCGACGCCCCGAACCGCCCTTGCGCACTCGACACGACGCGTGCGAGCACGGCCCCGTTGGCGTCGAGCAGGGTGACGGCCGCTCCCGGAAGCAGCTCGCGACTCGCGCTGTCACGCACGATGCCGACGACGCGCTGTGCGTGCGCGCCCCGCGGCATCCCCACCGCAACGGCAACGGCGGCGGCGAGCGCCGCCGTTAGACGCCGCCGTACCACTCGTACCCGCGATCGCTCCAATAGCCGCCGTTTCGCGCGGGCATGAAGCTGATGCGGGTCAGATATTTCGTGTTCTTGTAACCGAGCTTGACCGGCGAGTAGATGCGCGCCGGTGCGCCCCACGCAGCATTGAGATAGTGCCCGTCCTGCGCGTAGACGACGAGGGTCTGCGGGTGCATCGCGCTCTCGATGTCCCAGCTCTCGTGATAGTCGGAGTCGAACGACGCGAAATCGACGTACTGCGCTCCCGGCTGCACTCCGGCCAGTCGCGCGAGGGCGGCGAGGCGCACGCCGGTTCGCGTCGCGACCGCCGTCCATCCCTCGACGCAGAAGTGGTCGAGCCGGTATCCGATGCGCGGCATTGCGGCGAGATCGGCGAGCGAAAGCGAAAGCGGCGTCCGCACCAGGCCGTCGACGACGAGCTTCCACGGGCCGCGCTGCGATTCGTTCCACGTCGGCACGGTGTCGGAGACGAAATACGACGGAAAGTGCGAGCCAGCCGCATGCGCGCTCGCGCGCGGCACGTCCATCGAGGTGTGGCGGAGCAGAACCCGCTCCAGCGATTCGTTCTTCCGTTCGGCGAAGTGCAGCAGCGATTGCGCCGACTTGGGCCCCTGAGAGTCGCAAGCCGCGAGGACGAGCGCGCCAGCGGCGCCACCGGCCATCTCGAGAAAGCGGCGACGATCGATGCCGATTCGTTCGGCGGCGTGCGAGCGGCCGGCGCGTGGTGGGCGCGTCACTTGGCGGCCCGCTTGAAGAGATGCACGAAGGGTCGCGCGTTCCGCTCTTCGGGCGACAGGTCGTCGCGGTAGTTGCCGGTGATCATCGCCGGGATCGAGTACGGATCGACGGTGAACACCATAAAGATGTGCGCCACCGAAAGCGCCACGAGGAGGAGCATCGCCCAAAAGTGCCAGTAGCGCGCCCAAACGTAGCCGCCGAACAAGTTCGTGAGCGGTGCGAGCTCGACCGGCTTCCAGATCGCCAGGCCGGTGAGCACCGCCGCGAGGCCGATGATCGGGAGCGCGAAGTACGTCAGGCGTTGGAGCGCGTTATGCTTGCCCTGGCGCGGGTGGTCGCGCCGGAGCGTGAGGTAGAAGCGCATCATCTCGATCGTGTCGTGGAACACGCCGCGTCGCGGCACCAAGTCGCGCCACTCGCCGTGCAGATAGATGAATGCCAGATACACGATGCCGTTCACGACCAGCACCCACATCATGGCGAAGTGCCAGTTGCGCGCGCCGGCGAGCCAGCCGCCGAAGGTGAGCTTGGCCGGGATCGCGCGGCCGGCAAACGGATAGCAGCAAAACGTCTCGCCCTTTCGCGCGAACGCCGGGTACGCATTGAAGATGCGCAGGCCGCTGGCGACCATGATCGTCAGCGCGACCACGTTCACCCAGTGCGTGATTCGCACGACGGCGTGATGGCGTTTCATGCTCCGCCAAATACTAACCCGAACAACAGCAATGCCAAGACGATTGCCGTCACGACGACGTAGGTCGCATCGCGCTGGAGCACGAAGGCCACGAGCGTGAAGGCGACGCGAGCGATCGGCGTGAGGATCAACAGCAAGAGCCCGAGCTGCACGACCCCGCTCGCGTCGCCGGAGAAGGCGGCGCGCACGATGCCGCCAATCGAGCGCAGCGCCGAGGGCTCGCTGTGAAACAGCGCGTAGGACGGCCGCGCCGCGCCGCTGCGATCGAGCAGCAGCACCGCACCGAGCAGTACGACGAGCGCCGCGAACAGGACGCCGAGCTGCAGCAACCGGCCAACGAGCTGCTCGACCTTGTCGTCGCTCACGCCATGGGTAGGCTCGCTCATGCTCCCCCCGTGAAGCCTTTGTAAAGCATCTGAATTGCCATGACGACAACGACCACGGTGAACAGGTTGCGCAGCCACTTCACGTTCGCCCGCGTGAGGATTCGCGCGCCGATGAGCGCGCCGATCAGCACACCGAGCATTACAGGAAAAGCGAGCACTGGGTCGATGTACCCGCGGTGCAAATAGACGCCGGCGCTCGCGGCCGCCGTGACGCCGATCATGAAGTTGCTCGTCGTCGTCGAGACCTTGAAGGGTAGGCGCATGAGCTGATCCATCGCCAGCACCTTTACGATCCCCGATCCAATGCCGAGCAGCGCTGAAAGAATTCCGGCGGCGAACATCACCACGAAGCCCGCCGGCACGCCCGTCACCGAATAGCGCTGCAGCCCGGCCGCCGTCGGATACGTCGAGTCCAGCCGCAGCCGCGACGCCCATTTGTCCGGCGTCGTCAAGATGTCGTGTTCGGCGCGCGGCTTGAGGGCGCGAGCAGCGGTGAACAGGAGCACGACGCCGAAGAGGATGGCGAGCGCGTTGGTCGTGATCAGTCCGGCGACCGCGGCCCCGACGAGCGCGCCGGTCGTCGTCGCGACCTCGAGCAGGATGCCGACGCGAACGTTCGTGAACCCCTCGCGCACGTACGCCGCCGCGGCGCCGGAGGAAGTTCCGATCACCGACACGATCGACGCGCCAACCGCGTAGCGGATGTCCACGTGGAACAGCAGCGTTAGCATCGGCACGACGATAATGCCGCCGCCGAGCCCGGTGAGCGCGCCGAGCAAGCCGGCCGTAACGGAGCCGGCGGCAACGAGGAGTGCGAGGGTCAGAGTCGTCATCGACCGAAATGTCGCGTGTTACGGCCGAGCGCGCCAACGGTGAGGTCGAGCTTGGCCCGCATTTCGCCTTTCTATCGACGGGGGGACTGGACGTAGGACACTCAACGGAGCAGGGCGGTGGATTCGAGACACCAGAGGTCGCTCATCACGATGACGAGGCTCGCGATGATCGGCGCGCTTACGGCGGTGGCAACGATTGCCGGCTGCAAGCGAACGGAACACGCGAACGGAGAGATTGGCAGAAACTGGCTGCCGGTGAAGCAGAACGCCTACCTGGGAGTGCCCGCCGCCGAAGTCCAAGCCGCGATTCAACGCCGCCTTGCGGGCTCGCCGCCGGCGCCGGTGACCGCCGATCAATGGGGCCACGTCAAAAAGCTGTACACGACGTTCAATCAGAGTCTACTCTGGCTCGATGACAAGGGCGTCCACCAGCCGCGGGTGACCGCGCTGCTCAATTCCCTCGCCGACGGCGACAGCGACGCCCTCAACCTCAACGCGTATCCGCTGGCGGCGCTCCGCCAGGCACTCGATTCCGTCAACAATGGCCATCCCACTGCCGCTCAGCTCGCGAACGCAGACGTGATGCTCTCGTCGGCCTACGCGGCGTTCGGCGAGAACATGCTCACCGGCCAGCTTCAGCCGGCCAAGCTCGGCCAGAGCTGGCACATCAACTCGCGCGAGGAGCACGTCGACAGCGCGCTGGCGCTCTCGCTGCGCGAGGACGATCTCGCCGCCGGACTGGTGCGAATGCGCCCGCAGGATCCCGGCTATGACTCGCTACGCGTGGAGTTCGCGCGCTTTCGTGATCTCGTGACGCGGGGCGGCTGGTCTGGCGACAGCATCGCCGCCGGCAAGCAACTCCACCGCGGCGATCATGATTCGGTGGCGCGGCTGAATGCGCTCCGCGCCCGACTCCGCGCCGAAGGGTATGCCGTGGATTCGGCGGCCGATCCCGCCGTGTACGACGCATCGCTGGCCGGCGCCGTCGCGGATTTTCAGGCGCGACACGCCATCGGCGTCGACAGCATGCTGGGCACAGAGACCCTGGACGCGCTCAACGTCCCGGCGGACTACCGCCTGGCCCAGATCGCGTCGAACCTCGAGCGGTATCGCTGGATGCCGCGGTCGCTCGGGAGTCGTTACATCGTCGTCAACGTGCCGGCGTTTCATCTGACCGCGTACGACAGCGGGCAGCAGGCGCTCGAGATGAAGGTGATCGTGGGACAGGAATACGAGGACAAGGCGACGCCGGTGTTCAGCGACTCGATGGAGTTCGTCGTCTTCCGGCCGTACTGGAACGTGACGCCCGACATCGCGGCAAAGGAGATTTTCCCCAAGGCCGCTGATGATCCCGACTATCTCGCGCGCAACAACATGCAGATCTACGACGACCACGGCCGGCGCGCGGTGCGGCAACTGCCGGGGCCGAAGAACTCGCTCGGCCTGGTGAAGTTCATGTTCCCGAACGACTACAACATCTATCTCCACGACACTCCGAACGACGAGCTGTTCAAGAAGGATGTGCGCGCCTTCAGCCACGGATGCATTCGTCTGGAGAAACCGGCCGAGCTCGCGCAGTGGGTGCTCGGCTGGCCCGTCGACCGCGTCGAGGCGCAAATGCACGACGGATCGGACAATCATACCGTGAACCTGCCGCACAAAATTCCGGTGTACATCGTCTACTTCACGAGCTTCGTGCGGAACGGACAGCTCAACTTCGGCAACGACCTCTACGACCGCGACAGCAAGCTGGTGGCCGAGATGCAGACGGTCGCGACGCAGACGCCGGAGACCGTGCGAGCGTTGGCCGCGCTGCGAAAGTTGGCGAGGTGACGCGCCAGAGGCAGTCGCCTACCGTACGAAGCGGTAGCCGACCTTCCACACCGTGATGATGTGCCGCGGTTCGCCTGGGTCGTCGAGCTTGCGGCGCAACTCGGCGACGTGCGAATCGACGGTGCGCGTCATGATGAACGAGCCATAACCCCAGACTTCCTTCAGCAGGTCGACGCGGGTCGCCACGGTGCCGTCGCGCCGCACGAGGGCGAGCAAGAGCTCGTACGCCTTCGGCGTGATCGCGACCGGCGCGCCGCGCCGTGTGACTGTGCGCGCGCCGAGGTCGACGAGGACGTCGCCGAACGACAATCGTCCGGGTCCGCCGCCCTGATCTCGCTCACTTCGACGCAGCAGGGCCGCGACGCGCTCCAGCAGCTCGAGAATGCCGAACGGCTTCGTGACATACTGATCGGCGTCGAGGCGGAAGCCGCGCACCTTGTCGGCCTCTTCACCGCGCGCCGACAGGATGATGACCGGGACCTTGTTGCCGCCGGCACGAATGGCTTGGAGCACTTGATAGCCGTCGGGCCCGGGCAGCATGAGGTCAAGCAGCACGAGATCGGGCCGCCAATCGGCGGCCAGTGCGATGGCCGACCTCCCGTCGCCCGCGACGCGCACCTCGTAGCGCTCGAGCGCGAGGTTGTATTCGATGCCCGCGGCGAGGTCGGCGTTGTCCTCGATGATGAGAATGCGGGGCATTGGCGCACTCACGCCGGGTTCGCCGCACCGGGCGCCGGGGAAGGCGGGCGCGAACCGGGCAATATGACGACGAACCGTGCTCCACCGCCGGGCGCCGACTCCACGCGCGCACTGCCGCCACGCGTCTCAGCGATCTGGTGCACGATCGTGAGCCCGATGCCGCTGCCGCCCTGGCCGCGCGCAGCTTGCCCGCGCGTGAACGGCCGCCAGATTCGATCGCGTTCCGCGGCAGGAACGCCGGGCCCCTCGTCGTCGACGACGATCGCGACGCCGTCATTCTCGGCGCGTACCGACACGCGCACCGTCTGATTCGCCGGACCATACTTTACCGCGTTGTCGAGCAGGTTGAGCACGATGTGCCGGAGCGACTGGGCCGGCACGCGGAGCGGCGGCGTGGGCGCGGTCGCCACCTCAATGCGCGTCTGCCGCGCGGCCGCGAGCGGGCCGAACTCGGCGGCCACGCGCGCGACTTCGGCAGAGGCGTCGACGAGCTCGGCGCTGCCGGCGTCGACGTAATCGAGTGCGCCGAAGCGAAGCACGTTCTCGACGAGATAGGCGAGCCGCGTGGTTTCGCGTTCGATGTGCGTCAGCGACCACTCGCGCTGCTCATCGGTGTGCGCGCGCCCGAGGCGGAGCGTGTCGAGGTAGAGGCGGATCTGGGCGAGCGGTGTCCGAAGCTCGTGCGACACGCTCGCCACGAAATCGGAGCGCAGGTGCGCCAGCTCGCCTTCGCGCCGAAGCTGCGTCACAGCGACGATCGAGAGCGCGGCGGCGACCGTGAGCAGCCCGAGTAGGAGCGGCAGTCGTGACGCCGGCAACCCTCCGATGATGAGCGTGCCGGCGATCTCGGGGCGAATGACGGCATCGAGCGCGAGCGCGCCGGCTGTGGCCGGAAGATCGACGTGGGCGGCGAGATCCGATTCGACGCCTGGACCCGAGTCGAACAGCGAATGGCCGGCTCGATCGTGCACCCGTACGACGACGATGTCGCGATTCACGCGGCCGTGCGTGAATGTTTCGGGGAGCAGCCCGCGTCCGTCGAGAACCCCGGCGAACACGTTGGCCATGCTCGCCGCGGTGTACCGTCCGCCGTACACCATCGTATCGCCCCACGCGGTGGGCATGAGCGTGTACGCGACGACGCGAGGCGTCCCGTCGACGTCGCCAACGACGAGGGTGTAGCCATGGTCGGGGCGGCCCAGTCCGCGCGCGCGCCGCGTGAGCGAATCGACGATCCAGTGGCGCACCGCCGCTGTACTCTCGTCGACGCCGGCGGGTTCGAGACGCCGCCGCGCCGCCGGCTTCACGTCCATGTTCATCGGCGTGTCCGAGCCCATATCCATATCCATGTTCCTGCTCATTGCCCAGCCCAGTCCATCGCGAGCGTCTGGCGACGGGCCGACGTCGAGGGTGCGCTCGCCGATCTTGA
>JBIOHX010000089.1:0-12400 GCA_044449465.1 Gemmatimonadales bacterium
GTGTAGCACGCCGCGACGAAGACGACGTGCCCGCGCGAGGCGTCTTCCCAACCCCACGAGGCGCCGAGGGGCGCGATGAGCCAAAAGATTCCAACGAACGACGTTCCGATGAGGAGCGCGTATCGAATCGGATGGCGAGTGGCGTCGGTCATCGCCTTCTGGGTGAGAGGTTGGTTCACGCATCAACGTGTATGAGCGTCCAGTGATGTGTGAGCTTGGCCAACGATACACGAACGTCGTCTAATGGCAATAACGAGTCATATTGACGACCAATTTACCGGCCGCTCGCGACGCCGGCCGCGACGACGCGCAATGCCTCGACGAGCCGCTCTCGATTCTCCGGCCTTCGATTGACAAACTGTGGACTCGGGTGAGGTGCGGTGAACCGCGCGACGTGCGGCCACCCGGCGGCGAGACGGGGCGCCGCGCACTCGGCTTTGCGGCCGACGAGGACGACGGCGCGGAGCCGCGGCAGCAGCGAGAGCAGTTGCTCGAGGTAGGGGATGCCGGCCCCGAGGTCACGCGGGGCCGGCGCGCGGACTCGACCCCTCGCGTCGGCCAGCGCCCAGGGAACGATGTTCCATGTCACGGTCAGGCGGCGCGGAATTCCCGCCTCCATGTTCGCCGCGTAGAAGGTGCTCGCGGACGCATCCGGATTGTTGCGGGACACAAAGCCCGACGCCACCGTCTTTGGCCCGGGTGCCTCCAACACGAACAGGAGCTCCGCCGCGACGCCGCCGTCCCATGGGTCGAAGTTCGGCACCTCGGCGCCCAATCCGCGCTCGCGGCGCAGGCGCTCGACGAACGCGACGAGAGGCGCCATGTGCGGGGCATCGAGCTGTCCAATCCGTGCGGCGCGCGCGACCGGATCGGCGAGGAGCCGCGGGCGGTCGGGGAACGGAGCGTCTAGTCGAGAATCGACGCCAGCGCGCGTCAAGGCTCGAGGCTGCGCGTGACGAGCGCGTCGGATTCCTGCGGATAGCGGCGGCGAAGCAGCACAAACGCCGCAACGAGCCCCGCGGGCGGGAGGGCGAGAACCAGTATTCCAGATCCGACGAGGACGCCAAGCGCGGCGCCGGCCACGGCGAGCCCCAAAGGTTCGACGATCGTGCGCCAGATCGGCACGCGCCGGAGCTCCGACCAGGTCACGATGGGGGCGACGACCCCGGCGATGACGCCGAAGAGGGCCGCATTCCACGCGTAGTTCGCGGCCGTCGCCGGGGGTGCGCCAGCGTCGTTTTTGCCGAGCACGGTGAGCGCGACGCCGAACAGCGCTCCCGCGGCGATGCCGGCGGCGATGAGACCGAACTTGAGTCGACGACGCACCGCGATCGGATGACGAAAGGCGTCGGTCATTGATCCACAGATTCGAAGTTGATGGAAGGTCAATGTGCTCGGTCGTGAACCACCGCCATGAACGTCGCGACGACGCTGGAGTACAACAGCGTGCGAACGAGTGTGCGCCAACGCGCGCTCATAGGGAAGTGAGTGAGCGCGCTGCACACAGCCATTACCATGAGCGCCCACATCAGTTGATCCGGCGCATGTCCACGCACGGTCCGCACTACTTCGACGAGAAGTATCGCCGCTGCGATCGCGAGGACGAAGACTCCAGTCCACGCATTTGGCCGTGGAGTGACAGAGCTTGCTCTCATGAGCGTCCGAGGATGTGTAAGCTCGGCGAACAATACACGGAGGTCGCCCGCGCGCAATGACGCGAATTACATAACTCGCTGTCTGACGCCGCCCCTACGCCTTCGCCGACCGCTTGAGCATCCAGCCATACAGCCACACGATCGCGGCGATGAAGAGGATCACACCGAGATACGGTGCCGGCGCAAAAGACTCCGGCACGAGCGCGATCGGCGCATCCTTCGTGAAGGCGACGATGAGGCCCGCGTTAACGACGCCCCAAACGCTCTCGCCCACGATGAGCCCCGATGCCACGAGCGTGCCGAGCCGCTTGGCGCGCTCCGGGTTCGGCAGCACGCTCACGCGCCGGTCGTACCACCAGGACAGAATGGCGCCAATAATCACGGCGAACGTTGCCGACATCGGAAGATAGATGCCGATGCCGACGGCGAGCGGCGGAATGCGAAGCTTGTTCATGGCGCCGAGCCCCTCATCGAGCAGGATGAGGCCGATGCCGACGAGCGCGCCGACGCCGATCATCGTCCAATTCAAGTTGCCGCCGATGACGCCCTTGGCGAGCGCGGAGATCAGCACCGCCTGCGGCGCGGGCAGCGGATTCGGCGCGAGCACGCCGACGTTCGCCGCGCCCGCGAAGCCGTAGGCCTTGGCGAGCAGGTTGAGGACGAACGGGATCACTGACGCACCAGCCGCGACGCCGACGATGAGCGCGATCTGTTGCCGCATCGGCGACGCACCGACGAGCTGGCCGGTCTTGAGATCCTGCAGGTTGTCGTTCGAGATCGTGGCGCAGGCGAAGACGATCGCCGTGATGAAGAGCGCGAACGCCACCAGTGCCGCCTGTAATGGCGCGGCCGGGTGGATCACCACCACGAGAATCGACGCGCAGAGCACGATCGAGAGAATGCCGACGCCGGAGATGGGGCTATTCGACGCGCCGATCAGACCTGCCATGTAGCCGCAGATGCCGGCGATGATGAAACCGGCGATGATCACGAACGGAACGGCGATGATCGTGAGCACGACGGCATGGTCGGCGAGCACCGTCGACTTGGCGAAGGTATATGCGAGATACGCCGTGATGAGCGCGCAGCCGGCCGCGATGAGGTAGATCCACGACGGCGAAATGTCGCGATCGCTATCGTCCGCCGTCTTTACGGCGCGTGACGCGGCGAGCGTGCTGACGAGCCCCGCGACGACCGGCTTGGCGAGCGTGGCGAGCGTGTAGATGGCCGAGATGCCGATCGCGCCCGCACCGATGAAGCGCACCTGGGTACTCCAGAGGTGCGCGGTGTGCGCGGCCATCGTCATCCCCGCGGGCAGCGGCGACATCGACGTCAGGATGGGCACCGCGATCGCCCACGAGATGATGAGCCCCGTGAGCATCGCCATGCCGACGGACAATCCGACGAGGTGCCCCGCGCCGAGGAGCGCGAGCGACCAGGCCATGTCGTAGCCGGTCGACGCCGTGGCGCCGATGGAGAAGTAGCCGGTGAGCTCGCCCGCGGCGATCTGCGTCGCGGTGACGATGGCGAGGCCGGCCGAGGCGAGCGATCCGAGAATCACGGCGACGAGCCCCTCGCGCGCCTCGCCGGTATCGTCCTTCGTCTCACCGCGCGTGCCCGAGCCGACCTTGAGCACTTCGGCCGCGGCGACGCCTTCGGGATAGGGCAGATCCGACGTCGTGACGAGCGCGCGGCGCAGAGGAATCGTAAACAGCACGCCGAGCACCCCGCCGCTCAGGCAGATGAGGAAGGACTGCCAGAAGGGAAACCCGGTCCACCACCCGACGATCACGAGTCCGGGGAGAACGAAGATGATCGCCGAGAGCGTGCCGGCTGCGGAAGCGACGGTCTGCACGATGTTGTTCTCGAGAATCGAGGAGTCTTTGAACGCGCTCAGCACGGCCATCGAGATGACGGCGGCGGGGATCGACGACGCGAAGGTGAGCCCGACCTTGAGGCCAAGGTAGACGTTCGCGGCCGTGAACAGGGTCGTGATCAGCGCGCCGAGGATGATGGCGCGGAGGGTGAGCTCTTTGGGTTTCATGGGGCCAATGATACAGTGGGCTGGGCGCGGCCACGAGGCGGGTGGCGGCCGGGCAGACACACTGGGCCCAGCCGGCGTCAGCGCGCCGCGCGACTCCGCTTGCGAATCCAGCGGAAATACACGGCGGCATTGATCGCCAGCACGAGCGCGCCAAGGACGAGCTGAATGGTGCGTGTGAGCCCGGCGGGGTACAGCAGACGCACGATGTAGTGGTCGACGAATCCGCCGCGGTAGCCCATCTCGCCGCCGCGCCGCCGCAGCGTGTTCTCGAGGGGAGTGAGCGGGCAGACGAATCCGACGAATTCGATGATCGCGCCGTAGAGCGCGACGGGGATATGGACCCAGGCCAGTCGTCGCCAGCGCAGCGCGAGCAGTCCGCCGAAAACGACGAAGGCAACGAACGCGGCGTGGGTGAGGAGGACGAGGTCAGCGGCGCGGCGGAGCCACATGATGTTTAATTATGGATGCGGGGCCGTCGCGGCTGAAACGGCGCTGGACAACTAGGCCCGGACCGTCGTCATGCGTAGCATCACATTCGTGCTTGTCGGTATGGCGCTGCCCTTCTTGGCGGCTCCAGCAGCGTTCGCGCAACGGAGCAGCGATACGACCTTGGTCGTGTCGGCGGCCGTTCGCTGGGCTGGTGGTCGCATCGCCTCGACGGAACGCGTCGGGGTGGTGCTCCCCGCCGGCGCGTCCGTTCCGAGCAACGGCTCTCCGCCGACGGCTGAAGTCGAAGCCGCTCTATCGGCAGCAAGCATCCTGCATGCACCGCTCGTTCGCGCTGATACCGCGTTTGGCTGCGCAGCCCCGAGGTCAACCTGTTTGCCGGACGGCATCGACGTTCTCGCTCGAATCACGGTAGGCTCGGTCAGCTCGGATACCGGTACGGTCGTCGTGTTGCTGGATCGTCCGGGCGGTACTCCACACTCGCGTGACGTGCTCCGCGGGTGGCTGATTCAGTTGAGCCGAGTCGGTCAGGCGTGGGTCGTCGACAAGGTGCTGAGAAACTACGTGTCGTAGAAGCAGGACATGAGGGCTCGAGGGCTACGAGGATGTAGGCCACGAAGAATTGGAACTGCAGATTGTACGGAAGTGACGAATGCTACGGAATGAACTCTCGGCGGTTTTCAACCAGGGCGAGCCATCGAGCGAGCTGCTAATGTGTCCCTAGCACACGAGGCCGTAGGCGCGACGAAGGCCGTTGCGGCGCGCCGTGTCGAGCGAACCGCGAAGGTCGCGATCGCTGCAAGCATACACTCGTGTCGTGCCGCCGAGCGGGCCGCCGCGCAGTGCGCCGCGTGGATCGTACTCGAGTCGGCGATCGACCACTCTCCCCGAGATGCGAAACACCAACCAGGTGTAGCGATCGTTCGTTCGTGGCAGCGGTAGCGACAGCTGCAGCGCGGGGATCGATCGGTGTTCGCCGTAATGGAGCTGCGCAACGAGCGGAACTGAGTCGCTGGCCGCGATGGCGCGCCAGCCGCGGCGAGACCGCGCGGTTCCTTCTCGAGCACGGCATGAACCCCAACCGCATGAACTGGCACCGCTTCACGCTGCTGCATCACATGGCGGCGGCGGGGGAGCTCGCGAAGGCCAAGTTACTGATCGATCATGGCGCGGACATCGACGCCATCGACGACGAGTATCGATCCACTCCCCTCGGCGTCGCGGCGCGCTGGGGTCGATCGGAGATGGTGAGCCTACTTCTCGAGCGGTGGGCCGGCGCAAGTCTCGCGGGCTCCGCCTGGGCGTTGCCGCTCGCGTGGGCGGAAAAGAAAGGGCATGGTGAAATCGCCGCCCGGTTGGCGACTGTCTAGGCGAGGGCTATCGGTTACGGGCTTCCACAGGTGCAGGGCGGGTTCGGGCAAGCGGTTGGAGCTTTTTCGCTGTCAATAGTGCGCGGAGCTCGAGACAACAATCATGATGACTAGAGCGGCGATTTCGAGGGCAAAGCCCCAGAGAATGCCGACAACAACTTCGCGACGCTTGCTGCGTGCGGAATACACGGCACCGGCGGCGAGCAACACGAGCTGCAGTCCGACTGGGATCAGCAGGTAGGCGTACGCCGTGGAGAAGTTCTCGATCTTGACGCGGTTGAAGACGGGCAGCGCGATCGAAAAGGAGAGCACTGCCAGCGCAAAGGTGGCTATCGCGAACATCGAGATTTGTGTTTTGCGCATAGGGTACTGGATCGATTGTGCTAAATGTCGAACTGCCGCGAGTGGTGGTCGACGTGCTGGCACATCAGTGCGGGTTCGATGAGCGAACGCTCATCGCGGCCACCAGGACGCTCGGCGATGTCCTGCGCGCGTGACGCCGGGCTTCACGCCAAGCGAGCCGCTTAGGATTTCGGCCTGAGCGGCACTACGAGCGCGGTTTTCGCCCACTCGAGCCGGAGGTCCCCGGCGCTCTTTGAAGACCGCAGCCGAATCGTGAACCGTTCGACTGGCGCGGTGAGCGTCGTGCGCTCGAGCGGGACACTCAGCACGTCGCGGTCGGAATGATGCTCGGTTCCCCACTGCCCCGTCTGACTATTGAAGACGAGCGTGTAGTGAGAGCCTCCCCGCGACACGCGGGTCCAGAGCGAGTACGCGCCCGCAGGCAACGTGTCTCGACCGACGACGAGATCGCGCGTCGTCGTGAATTGTGTCGCCGCGTTCGCGCCGGTGCGCCAGACGGAGTCGCCAAGCACTCCATTATTGGCGAAGACGTCGCGTCCCCGCGCGGCCGGGCGTCCATAGTCGATCAGCACCGCTGCATCACCGATTGCGGCCCGCACCGTGTCGCGCGGCGAGATCGAGGGTGCACCGAGAATCGGAACGCTGTCCGGGATGTTCGGAAAGTGCGAGACTGTCACCATCAGGTCGTACGCCGGCACGCGGCGCGTCTCGCTGCGGGTGGTCGTCGACCGGGCGCTGAGCGCTTGGATGTGTCCGTCGGCGTCGAAGCGAGCGTGGAGTGGCCTCTGGGAATTGCCGAGCCAGGCGGAGTCGTGCCCGAGGAAGACGACCGACATGCCGCCGCGGCGATATGGTCCGAAGGCTGCCAGCACCGGCGTCACCGAGGAGTCGCGGTGCGTCGCCCGCGCGCGGGATACGATGAGGTCGAGGAGTGCGATGGAGCTCGCGAACGTCGGCATCACGCCGCTCAGGGCGACGCGCTGCTCTTCTCCGCGCTCGTTGCGGACGAGGACCGAATCCGCGGTGAACCGCAGGTCGACGCTGCCGTCGACGGCGCCGCTCAACCGATGGAGGGTGAGCTGGTAGCGGCGCACGGTCCCATTGGGCCCGAGCTGAATGTCGTAGTGATGCACCATGATGCCGCCATACAGCGTCACCCAGTCGCCGACGATCTGATCGTCGCGGCGCGTGAACTGCTCGAACGACAGCGTGTCCTTGCCGAGGGTCGTGATGTAGGACGCGCGTTGCGCGGCGCACGGGGCGGCGGCGATCGAGAGGGCGGCTGGCAGCGCGAGCAGCTGGTGCGCGAGTCGGGGCATGGTGTCCACAGTAGTAGTCCGGCCGACGTTGAGGGTGACTGAAAAGTCTCAGAAGTGTGCGGGATTTGTTAGACCTCATAGACTACTCTTTAATGGTGCGCACAGTGAACAGACGGCATTGGCTCCTCGCCGCTCGGACCGCGGCGCTCCTCATCGCCGCGAGCGCAGGCGCGCAATCGGCGCCGCTGAGGCCCTGCCGGCTGCCTGGGGTCGACGTCGCCTTCCGCTGCGGCAGCTATTCGGTTCACGAGAATCGCGCCGACCGCCGGAGCCGGCTCATCCCTCTCACGGTGATCGTGGCGCCGGCGCGCTCGGCGCATCCGCTGCCCGATCCAGTGCTTCTCGTCTCGCCTGGCGGCCCGGGGACCACCAACAGCGAGAGCCTGCCGTTTCGCGCCGCAGAGACCTGGATGCGCGACGACCGCGATATCGTCATCGTCGATCTCCGCGGTACGAGCGGACCCACCCGGCTCGATTGCGACATGTCCGACGCGCGCGGCTCCTCGGTGCAGTACCTCGCGAGCTTTTTCCAGAAGGACAAGATCGACGCCTGCCGCAGCGCGCTGGCGCGCAAGGTCGATCTGCGCCAGTACACGACGACCAACATCGTCGAGGACTTCGACGAGGTGCGTCGCGCCCTTGGCTATCGGAAGGTCAATCTCTGGGCAGCGTCGTGGGGGACGCGGGTCGTCTTTCTCTGGCTGCGCATGCATCCGGAGACGATTCGGAGCGCGATCCTGGAAGGCAGCGCACCGCCAGCGCTCCTCAATCCGCTGCCGCACGCCCGCACAGCCCAACAGGCTCTCGACAAGTTGTTCGCCGAGTGCCAGCGGCAGGTCCGCTGCCACGCCGCCTTCCCGAACGTTCGCGGCGAGTTGAATTCAATTTTGGCGCGCCTGGACACGGCGCCGGTCACGGTCCACATCCCCGGCGCTTTTCCCGGGTATGTGGTCGGCACGACGTTGTCACGGCCACAATTTGCCGAGGCACTCCGCGTCATGACGTACAACGTGCCGCGCTCGCAGCGCGTGCCGCTGCTCATCCATCGAGCGTTTCAGGGCGACTTCGATGAGTTCGCGCGCGCCGGCGTGGCGTCCAATCGCGGAATTCGCAGCTCGTTGCGGCTCGGGTTTCTGCTGGCGATTACGTGCACGGAAGACTTACCGCGGATCGACCCGGCGACGATCCCGCGCGAAACGTCGCACACGTACCTGGGTGACAGCCGCGTGCGCGAACAGATGGCCGCGTGCGATGGGTGGCCCCGCGGGGCGCTTCCCAGCAACTATGGCGATGCGGTTCGGTCAAACGTGCCGGTGTTCTTGCTCTCGGGAACGGTCGACCCGGTGGCCGGGGCAGAGTTCAGCGCGGAGGCGGCGAAGTTTCTGCCGAACAGCATTCACGTGACAGCGCCAGGCGGGCACGTGCCGTTCGGGCCGTGCATCGATTCGATGGAGCGGGCGTTTCAGAGGGCGGCGAGTCGGCGCGCGGTGGACACGTCGTGCGTGGCGGGGATGCGGCTGCCGGTGTTCGATGTGGCGCCACGTGGCTGACTGACGGCGGCGATGCCGTGACCGTGGTCGGCTGCTCGCTGAGATCTCGACGTCGCTGGGCGAGTCCAAGCGTCGAGATTTCCGCTTCGAGATGGTAGATCGGAGATGGGTGCGATGTGAGACACCAGAGCCGTCGGCGCGGTACCGCTGTACGGCTTTTCGTCCCAGCTCTTGATGGCGAATCGGGCGGTGGCGGAGTTCTTCATGTGTCGGTCTCGCTCTCGAGGGTGCTAGCGTAGCGGAGTGATCGGGGCGCCGCACTGCGTATGTAGCCTCGCAAGCAACTTTCGTGGCGGGCCAAGATTATCGGCCGCGAGGGCGTCGTTGACTGTGCTCATCAAGGAGCCTGGAGTGCGGCCGTGGTCCTCGTTGACTAAGAGGGCCATTCCCATTGCAACTTCGATCGTGATCGTCGTCCTCGGGCCGCGCGCGGCGATCGGGTTGGGCGGACCACGCAGATCGCCGCGCGCGTCGTTGTAACGCCGTAAGTGGCCGGCCGAGTCCCAGACTGCCGACACGACGCGGCCCACGCCGTCATGCGTCGCGAAGCGGAGCAGGACGCCGCTGTCCCCCGGCTGCAGCACGACCGGGTTCGCTGCCTCGCATTTCGCCGTGGTGTCCGATGGGACCGGCACCAGCGGAATGAACCGGCTGGCCGGGACCGCTTGCGCAACGAGTGGACGCGCGAGCGCAAGAGCGATCAGGCAGATAGAGAGTTTGAAATAGCGCATCACGCCCGTCACAGTTTGGCTGCCCCGGCCTTGGCGAGCGCTGGCACGTCCAACTTCTCCTCGTCGTGATCGATACGCGTTGCAGGCCGACGATCGGCTTTCGCCACCAGTACCGCCGCCGCGAGATCGCCGGTCACGTTGAGCGTGGTAGCGATGGTGTCGGGGAGCGCGTCGACTGCAATCAAGATGCCGATGCCCTCGGCGGGCAAGCCGATGGCGAGGAACAATGGCGTGAGCATGATGAAGGCGCCGCGCGGTACGCCCGGCACGGCGAACGCCAGGAACACGGCAGCAAAAGCCACCGTCGCCAGCTCGCGCGCGTGCAACGGGACGCCGTAGAACCAGCCGACGAAGAGCGCGCCGATCGTCCATGATACCGGCGCGGCCACCTTGAACGTCGACACGGCGAGGGGCAGAACGAAGCCCGTGATGCGATCCGGGAGCTCGAGTCCGCGCTCGCCGCTCTCGATCAGCGCGGGCAGCGACGCGATCGACGAGCTCGAGCTGAAGGCGATGAGTTGCGCGGGGAGCGCCGCGCGCGCAAAGCGACGGACAGAGATTCCGCCGAAGACGGCGACGATCGGGTAGATGAGGAGGATGATGACGACGCAGGCGAGCGAGTACGCGGCGATGTACACGCCGATCGCGCCGGCGACCGCGCCACCAAGGTGCGCGGCAAGCGGCAGCACGAGGGCGAACACGCCGATCGGCGCGACGATCACCACCCATCGCACGATGAGCATCATCGCGTCGCCGAGCGCGCGCGCCAGCCCGACGAGCGGCGTTCGTGTGGACTCGGGGCTGCGAGCGATCGCGATCGCGAGGACCAGGGTGAAGAGAATGAGCGGCACCATGGCGCCGTTTGCCGCGGCGGCGACGGGATTGGGAGGAATCAATGACGTCAGCCAGGCACCGAAACTCGTGCTCTGGCCGCCGCCCGACAACTGACTCGCGGCTTCGACCGCGCCGGCGGGGAGCGGCGGTGTCGCGCCTGATGCTCGAGGCAGCGGCAAGAGCGCGAACAGCGACGGAGCAAGCGGTACGACCAAGGCCGCGGTCGCGGCGAGCAGCAGTCCGAACACGATGAGGCTGCGCCCGCCGAGTCGCCCGATCGCGCCGACGTCGCTCGCGGTGGCGACGCCGGTGATGAGGAGCGAGACGACCAGCGGGATCACCGTCATCCGGATGGCGTTCACCCAGAGCGTTCCCACCGGCGCCACCGCGTCGGTCGCGTCGAGCAGCGTGCGGTTACCCGACGCGGCGACGACGGCGCCGATGCCGATGGCCGCGGCGAGCGCCGTGAGGACGCGTGTGCTTTCTTTCATTCTTCGATGGCCATGAGTGTCACATCATGAGATCGCCGCCATTGATGTCGAGCGACGTTCCGGTGATGTAGCCCGCCGCCTCCGAGGCGGCGAAGCAGATGAGATCGGCGACTTCGCGGGCGGTGCCGAGTCGAGGCACCGGATAGCCCGCCGCCAGACGATCGAGCAACTCGGGCGTGGCATTTTCGTGCGTCAACTCGGTGTCGATCATGCCCGGGCAGACCGCGTTCACGGTAATGCCGAACGTTCCCAGCTCTTTGGCGGCGGCTCGCGTCAACCCGAGCAGGCCCGCCTTGGAGGCGGTGTAGTGCGCGCCGCCCAGCGTGCTGACCATGCGCCCCGCCGATGAGGAGATGTTGACGATGCGGCCATAGTGCTGCGTCTGCATCGCCGGCAGCACAGCCTTGATGAGGAGAAAGGGCGCGACGAGGTTCACCTCGAGCGCGTCGCGAAATTCCGCCGCCGAGAGATCTGTAAAGCGCGTCGAGCGTGCGAAGGCGGCATTGTTGACCAGAATGTCGATGCGGCCGAAGCGCTCGAGGGTGCGGCGGGCGATCTCGTCGGGCGCGCCGGCGGCGGCGATGTCGCCCGGCACGGCCAGCGCGCGATCGCCCAGCGATGCCGCCAGGGCCTCCGCTCGGGCGGCGTCGCGAACGTTGACGGCTACGCTCGCGCCGCGTTCATACAGGCGCTCGGCCGCGGCGCGACCCAGGCCGCGCGCGGCTCCGGTGACAATCGCGACGCGGCCGGTGAAGTCCAACGCCGTGTCGGAGCTCTTCGCGCTCGAACCGATGGGGCACGTCCGGATGGAGACGCGCGAATATGGCTGGGAGGAGAGGTGGGCACAACTGTGTTGGGCGCGTTTGGCGTCGCGCGTATGGCGAACGCGGATTTGCAAAGCCGGCTACTAGTCGACTAGTTGACAACGGCGACGGGCCGCGGCAGATTAGTGGCTACTAGTGGACTAGTTGACAGCACACGCCGCGACCGCCCCATGCCCGTCACGCTCACGCCCCGCGAACTCGAGATCGTCACCGTCCTCTGGGAGCTCGGCAGCGGGACCGTCGCCGAGGTGCGCGAGCGGCTCCCCGAGGACCTCGCCTACACGACCGTCCTCTCGCTCATGCGCACTATGGTCGCCAAGGGCCACCTGCGCGCCGTACCCGAAGGACGGGCGCACCGCTTTCACCCGCGCGTCAGGCGCGAGGCGGTGCAGCGCGGGGCGTTGGCCACGCTCCTTGGCACCGCGTTCGGCGGCTCGTCGGCGTTGCTGGTCGCGAATCTCGTATCCGATCGCCGCGTCACGCCTGCCGAACTGCGCAAGCTTCGGAAGCTCATCGATGAACGCCTGCGCGAGGAGGACGCGTGATCGTCACGTGGATGGTCTACGCGTCGCTGCTCGGCGTTGTCCTCGGCCTCGGCGCGCTCGCCGCGGAGCGCGCGGCGCGCGCACTTCGTCTCCAGCGGTTTCCCACGCGAGCGCTCTGGGCTGCGTCGCTCTGGGCAACGCTTCTGTTGCCGCTCGTCGGTTCCGTACATGCCCCAGCGCCGCGATTGCCCGTGCCGAGGAGCGCGGCGGTGACGATGGTTGCGCGA
>JBIOHX010000090.1:0-12344 GCA_044449465.1 Gemmatimonadales bacterium
GACCTCGTCCGCGACCGGGAAGGCGAGCGGCTTCTCGCCGCGGTTCCACCAAGCGCCGAGGTCGTTGCGTGCGATCTGAGCGGGCGGCAGATGACGTCGGAGCAGTTCGCGGCGTGGCTCCAGCGTTTGCGCGAACGAGCGCGCGATGTAGCGCTCGTCATCGGCGGCGCGTTCGGGCTCGGCGATGTCGTGAAACAGCGTGCGTCGACATCGCTCGCGCTCGCGTCGTGGACGCTGCCGCACGAGCTGGCGCGGCTGGTGCTCGCCGAGCAACTCTATCGCGCCGGTTCGATCCTGCGTGGCGAGCCATATCACAAGTAATGGGCTCCGCGATGGAGCGGGGCAAATGACTGCCGCGACGGACGCGCCACAGGTAATCACGCAGTCGCTCGGCGGCTCGCCGCTGTCGCGCGCGGCGCGCGCGGGCCACCTGCCGCAGTGGTATCGGCCGGTGCCGCGCACGACCGCCGACTGGTCGGCCTACGCGCGTGAGGTGGCGACGAATGCTCCGACTGGTTGGCTCGCCGAGCTCGAGCCGGCGATCGCACCCCGCGGCGCGGCGGCGGAGCGGTTGCGACGCGTCGGAGAAGGACAGGGTATCGTGATCACGACCGGCCAGCAGCCGGGATTGTTCGGCGGCCCGCTGATGACGTTCATCAAGGCGCTGAGCGCGCGGGCGCACGCCGATCTGCTGCAAGACGCGTTGGGCGTGCCGGTGGCACCATTGTTCTGGGCGGCGACCGACGATGCGGACTTCGACGAGGCGGCGGTGGTATCGGTCGCAGTCGAGGGAGGCGCGCGGGAGCTGCGCCTCACGCATCGTGCTCCGGCGGGGACGCCGATGTCGCGCACGCCGATTGGTCCCGAGATCGCCGAGCTCGAGGCCGCGCTGCGCGAGGCGTGCGGCTCGGCTCCCCATGCGCGCTACCTCGACGCTGCCGTCGCGGCGTACGGCGGTGTGACGACGGTGGGCGACGCCTACGTCATGATGCTTCGCGCGCTGCTGGAGCCGCTCGAGATCGCGGACATCGACGCCTCGCACTCGGCCGTGGCTCGCGCCGCGGCCCCGCTGCTGCGACGCACCGCCGCCGATGCGGCGGAAGTCGCCGCGGCGCTCCAGCAGCGCGCCGAGGCGATCACGGCTGCGGGGTTTGCGCCGCAGGTCGCCGATGTGGAAGGGCTGTCGCTGGTATTCTTGAATGACAATGGGATAAAGCGGCGCCTGCCGATCCAGGAAGCCGCGGGGCTCGCCGCCTCGGCCGGCGGCGCCTTTCTCTCGACCACGGCACTGCTGCGCCCCGTCGTCGAGCGGGCGATCATGCCGACCGCGGCATACGTGGGCGGCCCGGGCGAGATCGCGTACTTCGCGCAGGTGAGCGCGGTCGCCGCCGCGGTCGGCGTTGCCGTGCCGCTGGTCGTGCCGCGCTGGTCGGCGACGATCGTCGAGCCGCGCGTGCGGCGAATTCTCGACGATCTGCGCCTCGACGTCGACGCATTCGCCGAACCGCATAGCGCCGAGCGGCTCGTCGCCGAGCAGCACGTTCCGGCGGAGGTCAAAGCGGCGCTCGCGGCGCTCCAGTCGGATGTCGACCACGACGTGGCTGCGCTTGCGGTGGCGGGGAGCGGACTGCTCGCCGATGCGGTGATCGACGGGTTTCGCCGAGCGGCGGAACACCGTATCGCGCGGCTGGGCCGGCGGGTGCTCGCCGCGGTCAAGCGTCGCGAGACCGACATCATGACGCGGCTGGCGACGGCACGGGGCTCGCTTTATCCGGACGGCGTGCGACAGGAACGAACGCTGGCGTTCGCGCCATTGCTCGCGCGCTACGGTCCGGCGCTTGTCGACGACATGCTCGTCTCGGCGCGGGCGCACGCGCGCGCGCACATCCCGCACGCGCCGCCGACGGCGTCGCCCCAGTCATCGACGGCGACCGCGCGGGTATGAAGGCGGCACCGCGGCGAAGTGGGGCCGCGCTCGTGGCCGCCGGCATCTTCCTGTCGCGGATCCTCGGGCTTGTCCGGACGCATTATCTCTCCGGCGCGCTCGGCCAATCGATCGATGCCGATGCGTGGGTGTACGCGTCGCGCATTCCCATGTTTCTCAACAATCTCTTCGGCGAAGGGTCGCTCTCGGCGTCGTTCATTCCCGTGTACGCGGGACTTGTGCGCGACGGCGACGATGTGGAGGCCGGGCGGACGGCGGGCGCGGTTGCAGCAGCGCTCGGCCTCGTCGTTGCAGTCGGTGTCGCACTCGGCGTGACGTTCGCTGGGCCAATCACGACTGTCATCGCGAGCGGTTTGAATGCGCCAGGCAAGGAAGCGACGCGCGCGCTGACGATCCATCTCACCCGCATCCTCTTTCCGTCGGCGGGGCTCGTGCTGATGTGCGCGTGGTGCCTCGGCGTGCTGAACAGCCACCGCCGCTTCTTCATGTCGTACGCGGTGCAGGGGATTTCGAACCTCGTCGTCATCACCGCGTTGCTGCTCTTCCGACACAACGCGAGCCTCGAGTACATCGTGATTCGCGTCGCGTGGGCGTCGGTGGTCGGCGCCGCGGCGATGTTCCTCGTCCAGCTACCGCGTGTGCTGAAACTGGTACCGCGGCTGCGGTTGAGCTTGGACTTTTCGCATGGCCCGACTCGCGTCGTCTTGAGGAACGCGCTACCGGCGTTCGTCGGTCGGGGCGTCAACCAGATCAGCGGGTTCATCGATCTGTGGATTGCGAGCTACCTGCCGAGCACACTCGCGGGCCTGCTCGGCTATTCACAGAACTTGTACATGCTGCCGGTGAGCCTGTTCGGTATGTCGATCTCGGCGGCGGAGCTGGCGGAGATGTCGCACGTGCATGGCGAAGTGGGCGACGAAGCGTACACCGCCACGCTCCGATCGCGGCTCGATACTGGGCTGCGTCGTATCGCCTTCCTCGTCGTACCGTCCGCCATGGCGTTCTTTGCGCTCGGTGGCGTGATCGTCGCCCTCATCTTCGAAGGTGGCCGTTTCAACCGCGCGGCCACCGAGCTGACGTGGAGCATCGTGGCCGGCTCGGGTGTTGGCTTGTTGGCGAGCACGCTGGGCCGGTTGTACTCCTCGACCTATTACGTCCTGCGCGACACGAAAACACCGCTCGCGTTCGCCACGGTTCGAGTGATACTCACGACCGTTCTGGGATGGCTGTTTGCCATCTATTTGCCGCGCTGGATTGGGCTGGACGCCAAGTGGGGTGCCGCGGGACTGACCGCGTCGGCGGGGGTGGCCGCGTGGGTCGAGTTCACGCTGCTACGGCGCGCCCTCAATCAGCGTATCGGCCGCACGGGGCTGCGCCAATCGTTCGTCGCGCTACTCTGGCTCTCGGCCGGTGTGTCGGCAGCGGTGGCGTGGGGCCTCAAGCTGCTGCTGCCGGATCACCGCCCGATCGTCGCCGGCACGCTCGTCGTCGCCGTCTACGGGCTCGTGTACTTCGCCGCCACGGCGGCATTCAGGATTCCCGAATCGCGCCAGATGATCGCGCGTGCGCGCCGGATGCTATCGCTCGCCTGAACGCCGCCGCCCCGCGCCGCACCGGCGTGGCCGCGAAGGGTATTATTCAGTATGGCCGTGCCGCAGTCCGTGCTCGATAAGATTCCGCATCTGCCCGAGTCGCCCGGGGTGTATCTGTGGCGCGACGCGGACGGCACGGTGCTGTACGCCGGCAAGGCGAAGCGGCTTCGGTCGCGCGTGCGCAGCTATGTCGCCAGCGATCACGCCGAGAGCGTGAAGACGCGCGCCCTCATGCTCCAGGTCGCCGCGCTCGAGACGATCGTCGTGCCGAGCGAGGCGCACGCGCTCATTCTCGAAGCGAACCTGATCAAAGAATACCATCCCAAGTACAACATCGCCCTCCGCGACGACAAGTCGTATCCGTACATCAAGGTCACCGTCGCCGAGCCCTTTCCGCGCGTGTGGGTGACGCGGCGGTTGGTCGACGACGGCAGCCGCTACTTCGGCCCGTACACGGACGTCGGCGCCATGCGCCGCGCGCTGAACGTGGTCAAGCGCATCTTTACCGTGCGCTCGTGCAACTTCGACATGCCGAAGCAGATGCCGGAGCGGCCCTGTCTCGACTACTACATCAAGCGGTGCAAGGCGCCGTGCATTCTCGCGCAGACGCAGGCCGAGTACCGGGCGATGATCGATGAGGTGCTCGTGTTCCTCGAGGGCCGAACGCGAGAGGTGGCGCGGCGCGTGCGCCAGCGGATGGATCTCGCCGCCGAATCACTCGACTTCGAGCGCGCCGGCGAGCTGCGCGACGCGCTCAAGCACCTCGAACGGATGGAAGAACCCACCGTCGTGCTGTCGGTCGAGGGCGGCGATCGCGACGTGATCGGCTACGCCCGAGACGGCGACGACGCGGCAATCGCGTTGATGCGCATCCGCGACGGCAAGCTCCTCGCTCGCGAGCACCAGTTTCTCGCGCAGCTCGAGGAGGAGGCCGACGGCGCGATACTGCAGGCGTATCTCGTCGGTTCGTATCGCGCGCTCGACGACCGGGCTGCCGAAGCGCTGGTTCCGTTCGAGCCCGAGGAGCGCGAGCTCGTCGAAACGTCGCTCGAGCGGACGGCGATTGCCGCGCCGCAGCGCGGCCCACGGCGCGAGCTCGTCGATCTCGCTACACAGAACGCGCGGCATCTGCTCGAGGAGCTGCGGCTTACCGGCGACGAGGCCGACGAGCGGGCGGGCGATCCAATCTATGAGCTGCAGCGCGCGCTGGGCCTGCAGAAGGTGCCGCGTTCACTCGTCTGCTTCGACATCTCGCATGCGCAGGGCACGGACACCGTGGCGTCATGCGTGTGGTTTCAAAATGGGCGGCCGCTCCGATCTGAATATCGAAAGTTCAAAGTCAAGACCGTGGAGGGCGTCGATGATTTCGCGTCGATGAACGAAGTCGTCACCCGCTACTTTGCCCGGCGCACCGCCGACGACAAGCCGCTGCCCGACCTCGTCGTGATCGACGGCGGCAAGGGGCAGCTGAACGCCGCCCACGCCGCCCTCGACGGAATTGGATTGGGCGCGATGCCGCTGATCAGTCTGGCCAAGCGGGAGGAAGAGGTGTTCGTGCTCGGGCGCGCGGATTCGCTGCGGCTGTCCCGCCGTTCGCCGGCGCTCAAGGTGTTGCAGCAAGCGCGCGACGAGGCCCACCGGTTCGCGATCACCTTCCAGCGCAAGCGGCGGACGATGCGCACGATCACCTCCGAGCTCCTGCGCATTCCCGGTGTCGGCGAGGCGAAGCGCCGCCAGCTTCTCGAGGCATTCGGCAGCCTCCAGGGCGTGCGCGACGCGACGGCGGCGGCCATCGCCGAGCTTCCCGGCTTCAGCGTCAACACCGCTGAGCGGATTCTCGGCGTGCTGCGGAGCCGCTCGCCGATCGCGCCCGCGGGCGACGACGGAGCGGCGGCCCCAGTCGCCTCCGCCGCCCCGGCCGATGTAGCTTCCTCGCTCGGCGACGCACGTACGCCCGCCGACGATTCCTCTTCCACCGATCCCTCCACCGATCTCCTGTGAGCACCTGGCATCTCGTTTGCTCGGCCTGCGACACCCGCGCGGCGGGCGACACGCTGGCCACGGTTTGCCCGAAGTGCGGGCAGCCGTTTCTCGTGCGATATGATTCTCAAATGCCGGCGCGCACGGCCGTCACGGCGCGCTGGGACATGTGGCGATACGCGCCCGTCATGCCGCTGGCCGCCGGCGAGGCGCCGGTCTCGCTTGGCGAAGGGCTCACACCGATGCACGATCTGCCGCACCTCGCGCGCGCGATCGGCGTCGCGCGGCTCTGGGTGAAGGACGAAGGCCTCAACCCCACGGCGTCTTTCAAGGCGCGCGGCATGAGTGCGGCCGTGACGCGCGCCCGCGCGCTCGGCGTGCCGGGCTTCGTGGTGCCCACGGCGGGCAACGCGGGCGCGGCGCTCACCGCGTACGCGGCTGCGGCGCGACTTCCCGTGCGCGTGTACGCGCCTGAGTCGACGCCCAAACCGATTCTGGACACGATTCGCACGCTCGGCGCCGATCTGCAGCTCGTCGCTGGACACATCGGCGACGCCGGCAAACAGGCCAAGGCTTTTGCCGCCGAGAGCGGATACTTCGATGTGTCGACGCTGCGCGAGCCGTATCGCATCGAAGGCAAGAAGACGATGGGAATCGAGGTGGCCGAGCAGCTCGACTGGCGTCTGCCGACGCACATCGTCTATCCCACGGGCGGGGGCACCGGTTTGATCGGCATGTGGAAGGTCTTTGCCGAAATGCGCGACGGCGGCTGGCTGCCCAAAGACGTAGCGATGCCGCACATGGTCGTGGCCCAGGCCGAAGGGTGCGCGCCAATCGTGCGCGCGTACGCGGCCGGCGAGGAGAAGGCAACGCCGTGGGAGAACCCGACCACGCACGCCAGTGGATTGCGCGTGCCCGGTCCGCTCGGTGACCGGCTGATTTTGCGTGCGCTGCGCGAGAGCAAAGGCGAAGCGCTGGGCGTGAGCGAGGAGGCCATTCGTGCCGCAACGCTCGAGCTGTCGCGTGCAAGCGGTGTCGATGCCGCGCCGGAAGGGGGATGCGCGCTCGCCGTGACGCGGCAGCTCGTTGCCACGGGGCGCATTCCGAAGAGCGCCGAGGTCGTGGTGTTCAATACCGGCAGCGGCGCGTCGTATCGCTTTTGATGCGGATCGCGATTCTCGATCCGTTCAGCGGCATCGCCGGCGACATGACGCTCGGCGCGTTGCTTCAGGTTGGTCTCGAAGCGGAGTGGCTGCGCGCGCTGCCGACGGTGCTCGGTCTGTCGGGCGTCAATGTGCAGATTCGCGAGGTCGTGCGGGGCGAGATCGTGTGCGCGAAAGTCGACTTCGACATTCCGCCGCAACCGCACGGGCGTCACATCCGCGACATTCAGACGCTTGTCGAGCGAAGCGGAGCGCCGGAGCAGGTGCGCCAGCTTGCCAATCGCACATTCATGGCGATCGCCGCGGCCGAAGGGGAGATTCACGGCATGTCTCCAGACGACGTGCATCTGCACGAGGTGGGGGCCGTGGACGCAATTCTCGACGTCGTCGGGTCCATCTGGGGGCTGGAGCAGCTCGGCGTAGAACGTGTCTACTGCGGTGCCATCGCACTCGGCGACGGAAGCGTGAAAGCGGCGCACGGCATACTGCCGGTACCTGCTCCAGCCACACTCAAGCTGCTCGAGGGCCACTCTGTGCGGCCAGGACCGGAACGCTCGGGCGAGCTGGTCACGCCGACGGGTGCAGCGCTGGTACGGGTGCTCTCGGCCGGAGCGCCGCCGGGCGAATACCGCCCGCTCCGCAGCGGCTTCGGTGCGGGCACGAAGGATTTCGTGGGGCGCGCCAACGCGCTCCGGATCATCCTCGCCGACAGTGCCGACAGCGCCGCGGCAGGCGCCTCGTTGGACGGCGCGACCGTCGAAGATCTGGTGGAGCTTGCCTGCGACGTCGATGACATGAGCCCGGAGCTGCTCGCCGCGGCGCTCGATCGCGTTCGCGCAGGTGGCGCACTCGACGTCGTGCTGATGCCACTGACGATGAAGCGCGGCCGAGGCGGAACGCGCGTGGAGGCGTTGTGTCGCCCGGCAGATGTTGCAGCGCTCGAACGACTCTTGCTCGTGGAGACGACGACAATCGGTGTACGCAGGCGCGCGGTGCGCCGACGCGCGTTGGCGCGCAGCGTGATCAATGTCACAGTACTCGGTCAGACCATTCGCGCCAAAGTCGTCGAGCTTCCGGGGGGCGGGCGACGTGCGAAGCCCGAGCTCGTGGACGTGGAACGCGCCGCCCTGGCGACAGGACGCCCGCTACAGGATATTTCCAGATTGGCCGCCAACGAGGCGGAACGCCAACTCGAGCCGTAGTGTAGGGTTGATCATGAGGAGACGACACATGCTCGTTGTGAAGAGAAGCGCGTTGCCCGCGCTGTTGGTGCTTGGGCTCGCCTCGATCGCTGGGGCGCAGCAAAAGGCGTGTGACATCGACGAGGGCTCGCCAAACCAGGTCGCGCGAGCCGTGCTCGACATTCAGATCGCGCAGAACTCGGCCAAACCGGAGGAAGCCGTCGGCAAGCTCAAGGATGCGGTGAAGATCCTGAACGAAGGCGACATGAAGAAGAATCCCACCGGTCGCGCATCCGTGTACGGCAAGACGATGGTGCTGTGGATGTCGCAGCCGGGCGTAACGAACGGCATCGCCAAGCGCGGCCTGATGGGATTCACGACCGATACCGCCGGCACCTACGACTTGGTCGCCGGAATGGATTCGGCGTTTACCGTGGTCGAGACGGCCAATCCGGAGTGCGTCGCGACGTATGCGCCGTGGCGCCAGCAAAAGGCCTGGGTCGAGACGGTGAACGGTGCACTGCAGGCGATGAACGCCGACAAGACGGACAGCGCAATCGCGCTCGCCAAGCGATCGATCCAGATGTACCGCGGCTCGCCCTACGGCTATTGGGTGCTCGCCCAGGCGGCAGCGAAGAACAACCAGACGAAGGAAGCGATCGGCTACTACAAGCAGGCGATCGGCGTCGCCACCGACACGGCACAGAGCATCGCTGATCTTCGCCGGAACCTCCAAGTCAATCTCGGCAATTTCGCGGTGAACGCCGCCGCGACCGCGCCGGCGGCTGACAAGTCGGAGTTGCTCGCCGAAGCGAAATCCGCGTTCGACGCGCTGGCGAAGGATCCGGGAACCAAGTACGCCGACGCGGCGCGCACCGGACTGGCAAGCATCGCCACGGCCACCGGCGATACGGCCGCGATCAAGGCGTCGTACTCGGACCAGCTCGCGAACCCAAGCGCGTTCTCGTACAACTCGCTCATGCAGGCCGCGGTCGTCGCCGCCAAGGCGAACCAGCCCAAGGACGCGATCAAGTTGTTCGAGGCGGCCCACTCGGTGAACGCGTACCACCGCGACGTCCTCTACAATCTGGCGCGCCTCTATCTGCTGGACAGCGCGTGGACGCCGGCGATCAGCTACGCGCGCCAACTGGTGTCGGTCGATCCGGACAATCCGGACAGCTATCAACTGCTGATGTTCGGCTACGGCGCGCTGCAGAAGGCCTACGGCGCCAAGGAGAAGGATCTGGAGGCCAAGGCGCGGGCGTACGGCCAGCGCGCGAACACGTCCAAGTCGTCGGCGGTCATCAAAGCGGCGGTCGACTCGGCGGCACGACTCAATAACCCGATCAAAGCCTATGGCGACTCGACGAAGATGTACGTCGACTCGGCGCTCAAGTACAACGGGCTGATCACGTCGTTGCCAGCAAAGGTCACGTTCAGCGAATTCACGCCGGGCGATGCCAAGACCACGCTCTCGGGGACGTTGACCAATCAGACCGACGCGTCTCGCTCGTTCGCGATCAAGCTCGAGTTTCTCGACAAGACGGGGAACGTGGTCGCGACCCAGGACGTGAGCGTCGGACCCGTCGCGCCGCACCAGACCAGCAACTTCACGGCGACGGCTCCCGCGCCGGGTGTGACCGCTTTCAGGTACGCCCCGATCACCTGATCGATCGTCGCGCGCCGAAGCGCGAACGACGATTCAAGACCATGGATGAACGCGCGCTCGGCAAGCTTGCCGGGCGCGCGTTCTGGTGTCTGCCGGGAGGGCGATTCGCTCGACGCGACGCCGCGTGGCCGGGCTCACAACTGACGAATTCATCTTGATTTCGCCCCTCTTAGCTCCTACATTGCATGAGCTATCGCCGAGCGTACGGCGCAGATGTTCCGAGTGTCGGGGGGAGATCGCTCCACGTGGTCTTCCCCCATTGCAATGGTGGGTGAATGGTTCGCGTCAAGGCTATCGAGAACGGCGGCATTGCTGAGGAGCTGGGGATCGTGCCGGGCACGGAGCTGCTCTCGGTCAACGGTCGCGAGCTGGCCGACTTTCTCGATTGGGAGTTCCTCACCGCCGACGACGAGCTGGTGGTCGAAGCGCGGCTGCCTGACGGCGACGCGGTCGTGTACGAGATCGAGCGGCCCGATGGGGAACCGCTCGGCCTCGAGCTGGAGCCACCGACCATTCGCCGTTGCGCCAATCGCTGCGAGTTCTGCTTCATCGAGGGGCTGCCCAAGGGTCTTCGCAAGCCGCTTTACGTCCGCGACGACGACTACCGGCTGTCGTTCGCCTATGGCAACTTCGCGACGCTCTCCAACCTCAAGGATCGCGACATCGCGCGGATTCTCGAGTATCGCCTCTCGCCGCTCTACATCTCGGTGCACGCCACGCCCTGGGAAGCGCGAAAGGTGTTGCTGAACAATCCGCGCGTGCCGAACATCGTCGAGCAACTCACGCGGCTCGCCGACGGCGGGATTCAGTTCCACGGCCAGATGGTCATCGTGCCGGGTCTCAACGATGGTGCCGTGCTCGAGCAGTCGCTCGCCGACCTCTGGGCGTTTGGCGACAGCGTGCTGTCGGTCGCGATCGTTCCGGTCGGGCTCACGCAGTTTTCGCATCTCTATACGGGCAAGTCGATGGACCGCGACGCTACTGAAACGCTTCTGCTGGCCGTCGATCGCTGGGCGGAGCGGGCTCGCGCTGAGCGTGGCGAGTCGTGGGTCTACGGTTCGGATGAGCTCTATCTGCTTGCCGGGCGCGAGCTCCCCGACGCGCCGTACTATGGCGAGTTCCCGCAGATCGAGAACGGCGTCGGCGCCGTGGCCGCTCTGCGCCGCCGCGTGCGCGAAGGACTCGGCGAGCTGCCCGATCTGGCCGGCCGTCGCATCGGGGTCGTGACCGGCGTCTCGATGGCGCCCCTCATGCCCCAGCTCCTCGACCAGCTCTCCGGCGCGACCGGTGCGCGTTTCGAGCTCATTCCGGTCGAGAACTCGCTGTTCGGTCCAACGACGACCACGGCCGGCCTGCTCGTCGGCGCCGACATTCAGCGCGCGCTCGCCGAGCGCGATGATCTCGACGTCGCGCTCATTCCCGCCGAGTGCATCAACGACAGCGGCGTCTTTCTCGACGACGAGCCGTTCATCGCGCTGCGTGAGCGGCTGCCGATGCCGGTTTACCCGTCGTATGATTTCATCGACGTGCTCGTGCACGAGGGAACCCCTCGCGTGGCAGGGGCCGCGGCATGAACAACCCGGTCGTGGCCCTCATCGGTCGGCCCAACGTTGGGAAGTCCGCGCTCTTCAACCGAATCGTCGGCGACGACGACAGCGCCATCGTCTCGGAAGAAGCGGGGACGACTCGCGACCGCCATTTCGCCGAGGCCGATTGGTCGGGCCGGGCTTTCTGGCTCGTCGACACCGGGGGCGTCGCCGACGACCCGCGCGCGCCGATGGATCGCGAGATCCGGCGGCAAGTCGACGAGGCGATCGGCGAAGCCGATCTGCTGCTGTTCGTCGTCGACGCGCGCGTCGGCCTGCACCCGAGCGACCACCACGTGGCCGAGGTGCTGCGCAACTCGGGCAAGCCATGGATGGTCGTCGCCAACAAGGTCGACGATCCCAAGGCCGCCGATTTCTACGAGTTCTATTCGCTCGGCGTCGACGAGGTTTTTCCGGTGTCGGCCATCAACGGCAAAGGGTCAGGCGATCTGCTCGACGCCGTCGTCGCCCGGCTGCCGCAGGCACAAGCCGAGACCGAGGCAGCGCTTCGCGTCGCCGTCGTCGGCCGGCCGAACGTGGGCAAGTCGTCGTTCGTGAACCGGCTCCTCGGCGAAGATCGGCTCGTCGTGTCCGAGATCGCCGGGACCACGCGCGATGCGATCGACACGCCGCTGCGGTTCCATGGCCGCACGTTCATCTTCGTCGACACCGCCGGGCTTCGCCGCCAGAGCAGGATCGATGATGGGATCGAGTTCTACTCGTCGCTCCGCACGCGCCGCGCGATCGGCCGCGCCGACATTTGCATTCTCATGGTCGACGCCACCGAAGGCGAGATCCAGAATCAGGATCTCAAGATCGCCGCCCTGGCGTGGGAGGCGGGTCGCGGGCTGATCGTCGTCGTCAACAAGTGGGATCTGGCCACGAAGGACGACAAAGCGACGGCCAAATACGAGAAGGCGGCCGCGGAGAAAGCGCCGTTTCTCAAGTTCGTTCCGTTCCTGTTCACGTCGGCGCTCACGGGCCAGCGTGTGAACACGGTCCTCGAGGTGATTCTGGAGGTCGAGGGAGAGCGGGCCAAGCGCATCCAGACATCGGAAGTCAACGAGAAGCTGCACGAGCTCATCTCGCGTCGGCAGCCGCCGCAGGCCGCCGGCCGCGAAATCAAGCTCAACTACGCGACCCAGGTCGAGACGTCGCCACCGACGATCGCCATATTCGGCAACGCGCCCGATCTCGTCGAAGAACACTACGTGCGGTATCTGCACAA
>JBIOHX010000091.1:0-12313 GCA_044449465.1 Gemmatimonadales bacterium
ACAACAAGCTTCGAATCGCAAAGCCCGCCCCGAGCGCGACGACGGTGCCGACCGCCGCCCCAACAGTCGTCAGCGCGGTCGCCTCGCGCGCCACGAGCCCCACGATCTGCGCCCCCGATGCGCCGAGTGCGCGCCGCACGCCGAATTCCTGGCGCCGCTGCAGCACGCTGTACGCCACCACACCATACAGCCCGATCATCGCCAGGAAGAGCGCCGACGCCCCGAACGCCGTCATGCATCGCGCTGCGAACCGCGCGCTGGTGCTCGACTCGCTGATCAGATCGTCGATCGTGCGGACGCGCGACACCGGCACGTTCGCATCCACCTGTGCCACGGCACGCTGAATCTCGGGCGCGAGCCGGCTCGCCGGCAATGGGCTGCGCACCACGAATTGCAGCGTGCTGAATGTGGGATACGGCTTCTGCGTATAGGGAACGATCATCTCTGGCCGCGTCGTATCGGTGAGCGCGTATCGTCTGAGGTCCGTGGCCACGCCGACGACCGTCATCCATGGCGCCACGCTCCTCGCGCCGCCCAGCTTGATGCGCTTGCCGATTCCCGATGTGCCCGGCCACAGCCACTTCTCCATCGACCGGTTCACGATCACCACCGGGACTCCATCCTCGCGATCGCTGCTGTTGAAGTCGCGGCCCTCGACGATCGGCGTGCCCAGCGCGCGAAACATGTCGTCGCTCGCGACGGTGTAGTCCGCGCCGATGATCGGGCCGTTCGCCGACTGCGGGCGGTTCTCGGCGGAAAACACCGTCCACTCTTGTGATCCGCTGAGCGGGAGCGGCTTACCCATCGCCGCCGCGCCGACGCCCGGTATCGCCCGCATGCGATCGAGCGCCGCCGCAATGAACCGCGCCCCAGCCGGATGTTCCATATAGGTAGGGCCTTGGCGTTCCGGGTACCGGTTGCGCGGCAGCGTCAGCTCGAAGGTCAGCCCGTTCGGCGCCGCAAATCCGAGCTCCGTGCCCAACTGCCGCGAGAGGCTCTTGCCCATCAGCCCGGCCATCGCCACGAGCACCACCGCCATCGTCACTTCGACGACGATCAGCGTCCGCCGCAGACGCTCGGCGCCCGCCGCACCGCCCATGCCGCGGCCGCCGCGACGCAGCGTCTCGATGAGCGGAATGCGCGCTCCGAACAGCGACGGGCCCAGCCCCGCCGCGAGCCCTACGACGATCGTCACCGCCACCGCCACGATGATGGTTCTCACATCGAATGGGGCGCCGGCGAGTAGCGGGAATCGGTCGGCAAGCTGCACCCGAAGAATGCGAAAGCCGATCAGCGCCAGCGAGGTGCCGGCGGTACCGGCCAAGGCGGCGACTGCGAGCACCTCGACCACCGATCCGAGCAGCAGGCGCCACCCCGGCGCACCCAATGCGCCGCGCACCGCCAGATCCCGGCGGCGCCGCTGCAACTGCGCCAACTGCAATTGCGCCGTGTTGACACACGCGATCAGTAGCAGCAGCGAGACCGCGGCGAAAAGACTCAGGAGCAAACGTCTCGATTGGCCGACGAGCTGTTCGCGCAGCGGCACCGCCTCCGTCCCGAAGAATCCTTTCGCCTGCGGATAGAGCTTGAGCAACGCGTCCGTCACCTGGCCCAGCTCGACCCGCGCCCGGTCGATCGTCACGCCGGGTCGAAGGCGTCCAGTGACTGCCAAGTCCTCCGGCCCGCCGCGCGGCGGCGCGATCGGCACCCAGAGTTCGGCGCGCAACGGGAACTGGAACGTCGGCGGCATTTCGGCGCCTCGCGGGAACGCGAAGCCCGGCGGCGCCACCGCGGCAACGACGTACGGCTCCGAGTTGAGCGAGATGACGTGGCCGACGATGTGCGTGTCGCCGCCGAACCGCCGGCGCCAGAGCGCGTCCGAGAGGACCACCGGCCGCGTGGCCTGAGGAACTTCGTCCGCTCGAGAGAAGAAGCGTCCGAGCTCCGGCCGCACCCCCAGCGCCGCGAAGAAGTCGCCCGTGGCCTCGATCGCGTCCACGCGCTCAGCACGCGCCTCGTCGCCGAGGTTCATCGGCCGAGCGCGGAATCCCGCGACCGCCTCGAACGATGGCATGTTCTCGCGCATCAGCGTGAGCTGCCGGCCGCCGATCGGCTGGAGTTCGTCGCCGGCGCCGAGCGACGGGACGTACTGCCAGACCATGACCACCCGATCCGGTTGCCGGAACGGCAGCGGCGACAACAGCACGGCGTCGACGACGTTGAACATGAGCACGCAGGCGCCCAGCCCGACGGCGAGCGTCGAGACGGCGGTCAACGTGAAGGCGCGCTCACGCCCCAGCCGCCGAAACGCGTGACGGATCTCCTGCGTGACATGTTGCATGCTGATTCTCCGATGTTGTCCACGCTCGGTCGCCGCGTCGGCCGAGCTCACGTACCGTCTGGCATCCGCGAGATCGCCGGTCTCGGCCGCGACCTGAGAGCGTGCGTCCTGCTCGGACACACCGCGCGCCATGAGATCGGCAGCTCGCATGTCGCAATGGAAGGCGATCTCCTCCTCGAAATCGCTGCGGATCTGGCGGTCTGTGCGCCAAGGCAGCCGAAAGACGACGCGGGGTCCGCTACGCGGCGGCGTCATGCGGGGTCGAGCACCTGAAAGATCGCGGCGGCGTAGCGCCGCCAATCCGCGTCCTCGCTCTTGAGTCGAGACCGTCCGCGCGGCGTGAGCCGGTAGTACCGCGCGCGGCGGCCGTTCTCCGAAACGCCCCACGATCCGCTGACGCAGTCGTCGTGCTCCAGCCGGTGCAGCGCCTTGTACAGCGGCGCGTACTCCACCGTGATCACGCCGCGCGTGCGATCCCCGATCCATCGCGACACCGCATAGCCGTGCATCGGACCCAGCGTGAGCGCGCGCAGCACGAGCACGTCGAGGGTTCCCTGTAGCAGGTCCATGCGCGCATCGGCCACGAGCTCTCCAGTTACCAGGTACTGGAAGCTGCGGCCAGATGACGGCTCGGCGCCAGTCCTCTTACGACTTCCGAACAGGGGAACGCGCATACCCGGCGCCGAAGGTAGCGGAACCGCCCCCTCTGAACGCATCTTCCGCAATCATGAAGACTTCGCCCGCTCGTTCCGCCGCGCGCCTCGGCGCGCTCGCCCTGGCGCTCGCCGCGCTCGGCATGCCCCGCGCCTCCGCTGCTCAGACCGCTCCCGCCGACCTCGTGCTGCGTAATGGCAAGGTCGTCACCATGGACGCCAAGAACCCACAGGGCCAGGCCGTCGCGATCACCGGCGACAGGGTCACCGCGGTCGGCACCGATGGTGAGATTCAGCGCTACGTCGGCCCGCGAACGCAGGTCATCGATCTCCACGGCCACCTCGCGATCCCCGGCTTCAATGAATCGCACGGCCACTTCACCGAGTTGGGCTCGTCGCTCACGCAGCTCAAGCTCATGGGCGTTCCATCATGGCAGGACATCGCCGCAATGGTCGCCAAAGCCGCCAAGACCGCGAAGCCTCGCGCGTGGATTCAAGGCCGCGGCTGGCATCAGGAAAAGTGGAATCGCTCGCCGGGGCGCGTGGTCAAGGGCTTCCAGACGAACGATCTCATCACCGCGGCTGCGCCGAACAACCCCGTGGTGCTCGGCCACGCGAGCGGACACGCGCTCATCGCCAACGACGCCGCGCTCCGGCTCGCCGGCGTAACTGCCAAGACGCCCAGCCCGCCCGGTGGAGAGATCATCAAAGACGAGAGTGGCAAGCCCACCGGCGTGTTCGTGGACGGTGCGCAATCTCTCATTCGCCGCGCCCTCGCCAAGAGCCTCGCCCAGCGCACCCCTGACGAAGCGAAGACCGACTTCCGAAACGAGGTCCACCTCGCCGTCCAGAACGCGCTCGAGAACGGCGTCACGACCTTCCAAGACATGGGCGAGTCGTTCGCCACAATCGACGGCATCAAGCATATGGTCGACGAGGGCGACATGCCCCTCAGGCTGTACATCCTCATCAGTCAGGGCGAGGTGCGCCCCGACGACGTCGCCTCCCTCGTCGCGCACCGCATGGTCGACTACGGCAACGGCCACTTGACCGTCCGCGCCATCGGCGAGATCACCTCCGACGGCGCCCTCGGATCGCGCAGCGCCTGGATGCTCCAGCCGTACGACGACGACCCGACGAACACCGGTCTCAACGTCACGAAGATGTCGCGCATCAAGGAGATCGCCGAGATCGGCCTCGCCCACGGCTTCCAGATCTCCGTGCACGCCATTGGCGACCGCGCGAATCGCGAGACCCTCGACACCTATGAACAGGTCTTCAATGAGCACCACGTCAAGAGCGACACCCTGCGCTGGCGCATCGAGCATGCGCAGCACTTGAGCCTGAGCGACATCCCGCGCTTCGGCAAGATGGGCGTGGTGGCGAGCATGCAGGCGATTCATGAGTGCTCGGATGCCCCGTACGTGCTCCCGCGGCTCGGCATTCAGCGCGCCAAAGACGGGGCGTACGTGTGGCAGTCGTTGTGGAAGACGGGCGCCGTGGTCACGAACGGCACCGATGTGCCGGTCGAGAACATCAGTCCCATCGCGTCGTACTGGTGCGCCGTGACGCGCGACAAGGTGGGCACCGACTCGGCCTTCTTTCCCGCACAGAAGCTGAGTCGCCAGCAAGCCCTCCAGACCTACACGACCAACGGCGCGTACGTGGCATTCCAAGAACACGAGAACGGATCGCTCGCGCCGGGCAAGTGGGCCGACGTTGCCGTGCTCTCGCGCGACATCATGACGGTACCGCCGGACTCGATCCTCGGTACCAAAGTGCTCTATACGATCATCGGCGGCAAAGTCGTCTACAGCGGCCCGGACGCTCCAAAGTGAGGGCTCCGCGCCTTCGCCTTGGGCTTGATCAGTCGGACGCGGAATTCACCGGCCTCGCGGGCGGTTAGTCTTCGGGGCCACCCCGCCCGGGCGCCTACGTCATCTGGCGTATGCTTCAGCACCGGAAAAGCGCGCAACTTCGGCTCGTCTTCAATCGCCGATCACCCCATGCGCGCTGCCGCTCTCCTGATCCTCGTCGTTGCCGCCACACACTCGTCGGCCCAGTTGGGAACCGCCTCGCCTTCCTCATACGATCGCGGGACCCACGTCAGCGGCGCACCACTGCTCAACCGGTTCGCCCTCGAGATCGGCGTGGGCTCAGCGCCAATGCGGAGCGCGGAAGGCACGCCGACGCTCGACTTGGCCGCCGCACAGCGCTGGCGGATACACTTCGCGCCCTCCGCCTCGCCCGCGCACTCGGCGCTCTTCCGACTCGTCGAACGCGCGAGCGGCATCGGCGGCGAGATCGGATACTCGAACAGCCACGCCTGGTCCGGCTGGCAGTACGCGCTTCGCGCCGCGCGCACCCACCCGATCGGAACGAGCGGCATGGCGGTCGGCGCGTGGATGGCCGTCGGCGGCGTCGACGCGTCGGTCGACGCCGAGCGTTCGGTGACGTCCGGCGACGGCCAGGTCACATCGCGCGGCGTGCGCTATCCGTCGGACTCCGTGTACACCTTTGGCAGCCGTAGCTGGTCGGGAGAGGCCGGCAGCGTGGTCCGTTGGTCGCCCGTCACGGATGGCTACCTGTTCCTGGAAGTCGGCTACCGCGTGACGCGCGACCTCGGCGACTGGCGCGTGCGGATGGGCGACGTTCCGCTCGAGCTCCGGTCGGCGACTTGGGAGACTGCGCCCCCGATGTTGCGTACACGAGGCCCTGTCGTTCGCGTGGGCTTCGGCGCCCTTGCACCGGCAAAATGATCATGATCGAGATGATCGTCCCACGATCGGGGCTTGACGGTCCCACTCCCCAGGCGCATCTTCATACAGACTCTCAATAGACCGTCTTGGAGGTAGCACCGTGCCCCGCCTTCCCGTCCTCAAAGGCACCCTCGACCTGCTCGTGCTCCGCGCCCTGTCGTGGACCCCGATGCACGGCTTCGAGATCGTTTCCTGGCTCGAGCGCGCCGGCCGTGGATCGCTGGATCTCGAGGATTCCGCGCTGTACCAGGCCGTCTACCGCCTCGAAGAACGCGGCCTGCTCGAGGCCGAGTGGGGCGTGACGGCGAACAATCGCCGCGCGCGGTATTACAAGCTCACGGCCGCCGGCCGCACCTACTTGCGCTCCGAAACCAAGAGTTGGATGCAATACGCCGAGACCGTGACGACCATCCTCGCCGCCGGCAAGGACGCACGCCCCGCGTCCGTCACGTGATTCGCGCCGGCGTACGGCGCGCCTTTCGTCTCGCACTCCGTCGCCGCGACAGTTGGGAGCGCGAGGTCGAGGACGAGATCAAGCTCCACCTCGCGCTTCGCGTCGAAGAGCTCGTCGCGCGCGGCATGCCGGTCGACCGCGCCTATCAGACTGCCATCGAAAAGTTCGGCCCACTCAACGAATCTCGAGCGCGGCTCATCGACGCCGCGAAACATCGCGAGGCCCGCATGCAGCGCACGGAATACCTGCACGACCTCTGGCAGGACCTCACCTTCGCCACGCGTACCCTTCGCCGCGACAAAGGTTGGGCAACGGTCACCATTCTCACCCTCGCGTTGGGGATCGCCGCCAGCACCGCGGTCTTCAGCGTCGTCAGCAGCATCCTCCTCCACGCTGTGCCGTATCCCGCAGCCGATCGCGTCGTCATCGTCAATCAACAGCCGCTTGGCGGCAACAACACCGGCATCAATGTCTCGGTGATGGCAGGCTCCGATGTGATCCGCGCTTGGAAGGCGCGATCGCCGAGCTTCGAGTCGCTCGAAGCCGTATCATCTGGAACGGCGGAGCTGGCCACGAAGGGTGCACCAACTAACGTCAACGTCGCGATGGTCGAGCCGACCTTCGCCCGGTTCGCGGGAATGCGACCGATCCTCGGCCGCATGTTCACTCCCGCGGAAGTCGCGGCGCACGAGCATACCGCGCTGCTTGGCGAAGGCCTCTGGCGCACCCAGTACGGCGCCGACACCGCCATCGTCGGCAAGTCGATCACCCTCGACGACTCGGTCTACACCGTCATCGGTGTCCTTCCCGCCACGTTGCAGTTACCCCGCGTCGGCGCGCCGCCGGCCGACGTCTGGATGCCGATCGATCTCCACAACGACCAGTTTGGGGCGACGGTCGTCGGGCGCCTCAAACCCGGACGCGACCTGGCCAGTGCGGCCCGCGAGCTCGATTCGGCGTACGCGCGGGCCACGAACACGAGAAAGCTTCCCTTCCGCGCCGACATCACCACCCCGGCACGCCGCGTCTCATTCCGCGATTCGCTCATGCTGCTGACCTACGCGGTCGCGATGCTGCTCGCGGTCGCTTGCGCCAATGTCGCCCACCTCCTTCTCGCGAGATTCGCCGGCCGGCAACGCGAGTTGGCCATCCGCGTCGCGCTCGGCGCGGGCCGCGGACGCGTGTTCCGCCAGCTCCTCACCGAAAGCGTCGTCATTGCAACCGCCGGTGGCACTCTCGGCATCCTCGGCGGATGGGCCGGGCTAAAGGCGATCGTCGCGCTCCGCCCGCCCGCGCTCTCCGCGTTGGTGGCCGCACACTTGGACACCACAACGCTCGTCGCCGCCCTCGTCGTCACGATCGTCGTCAGCCTCGGCTTCGGCGTGCTCGGGGCCGTGCACCCAACGCGGACCTCCACTCACGAAACGCTGAAGGCCGGCGGCGGCTCGGCAGCGGCGGCCGGGCGCGGGCGGGCGCGCCGGTTGCTCGTGGTGACCGAGATGGCACTGTCGGCCACCCTCGTCGTCGGCGCCAGTTTGCTCGTACGAAGTGTGATCAACCTCCAGCGCGCTGACCTTGGCTTCGATTCGCACGGTCTCTACGCGCTCTCTCTCACGGCTCCGCGCGGCCACTTCGCAAACGACGCCGCGCGCGGCGCGCTATTCCGGACCGTTGCGTCGCGACTCGCCACCGCGCCAGGTGTTCGATCCGTCGCGCTCGCGTCCACTCCGCCGACCTGGTTCTCGTTCATGATCGGGCGCTTGGAGATCGAAGGGCAACCGGTGCCGTCGGGGCCAGCCACCGCGTTCGTCAACTACAACACCATCGGGTCGAGTTACATCTCGACCATGGGTATCCACCTCGTACAGGGCACGGGATTCACCGACACTACTTCGGCTGGCGGCCAGGTGATTGTGAATGAGCGGTTCGCACGGAAGGAGTGGCACGGTGCGTCGGCGCTCGGCCAACACCTTCGTGTCGCAAGCGACGGAAAGGAGCCCTGGCGGACTGTCGTCGGTGTCGCTGCCGAAGCCCAACCTGGCGGTCCGAAGATGACCGAGAACACCGCCCCGTTCCTGTACTTTCCTGGAGCGGACAGCAGTGCCGCCGCGATCCTCGTGCGCACCGATGGCGCACCAGACATGCTCCACCCGCTTCAGGCACTCGTGGCTTCGCTCGACGCGCACGTCACGCTCAAGCTCGAGAGCGTCGAGACCGAGATGGCACAGTCGATCTCCGGCCCCCGCTTCGTCATGCTGCTCCTGACGGTGTTCACCGCCTTTGCGCTCGTGCTGGCTGCGATCGGCTTGTACGGCGTCATGGCCTACTCGGTCACACAGCGCACACGCGAGATCGGCATTCGCATCGCGCTTGGCGCCACCGGCACTCGCATCGCCCGGGGAATCGTTGTGAGCGGCGTGGCGCTGGCGCTCGTGGGCGCCGGGATCGGCATCGCGGTTGCGCTCTGGGGAACGAAGCTGATCCAGCATCAGCTCTACGGTGTGGCGCAGCGCGACACAACGTCATTCGTGGCCTCCGTAGTTGTGCTTCTCATCGCGGCGGTCCTCGCCTGCGTCATACCCGCCCGTCGAGCCTTGGCAGTCGACCCGATGACGGCGATCCGTGCCGATTAGCGCTTCTCCGACTTCTCGACGGAGTCGCCGTCGTCGGCCGCATCCCCGCGGACGATTCGTTGCTCGCGCACGATCCGGACGGCTCCCGGCTTCGGTCGAATCCCGTTTCCGCGCGCACGCGCGAACTGCTGCGTGAACTCGGCGCCGAACAACACGAGCATGCTTCCGTAGTAGATCCAAACGAGGATGATGCCGAGCGCCGAGGCGGCGCCGAACGGGTTGCCAGGCTTGCTGTGGCCGAGGTAGAGCCCAATCACGAACTTCCCTACCTCGAACAGCACCGCGGTCAGGCCTCCGCCCACCCATACCGAGCGCCAGCTGATCGTGGCGTCCGGTAGGAACTTGAACATCGCCGCGAACAGCACGGCGAGTATGCCGAGCGAGACGACGAAGTTCACGATCTGCATCACCACGCCGACGCCAACCGCGTTGCTCAGCGCGCCGATCGCGGCCGTGACCGCCAGCGAAACGACGAGCAAACACGCCAGCCCCATCACCATGCCGAGCGACAGCAGGCGTTTGGTGACGAAACGCCTGACCCCGCCTTGCTTCGGATCTGGCCCTACCTCCCACACGGCGTTCAGCGCTTGTTGAAGCGACAGAAACGCTCCCGTCGCCCCCGCCACTAAACCGACGATCCCGACAATGGCCGCGACGCCGCCATGATTGGCCTTCTGTCCGCCGCTCACCATCTGACTCACCGTCGTGGCGCCGCCTGCGCCGACGAGTCCGGTGAATTGCGATTCGATGGCATGCTGCACCGACTGCGGAGTCCAGATCAGCCCCGCGAGCTTGATGAGCACGATGAGAAGCGGCGGCAACGCGAACACCGTGTAGTAGCAGAGCGCTGCTGCGCGCAGTCCGCACTGGTCGGTCGAAAAATCCTTCGCCGCCGCCTTCGTCATTTGGATCAGACTTCGCGACTCAGGCCTTCCCGTACTGTTCGGCATGCTGCGCCGATGTAGCGGGACCTATGCCAGCCAAAGGGCTTTCCGCCGCGCCGCCCGTCACCAACGAACGCCTCTTGACGGTTTGCCGAACTGTCCCATACATTAGGTAACCCTATGGTTACCATTAACGCGCAGCTCGATCTTACCTTCGCGGCGCTCGCGGACCCCACCCGCCGCGCGATTCTCGCCCGGCTGATCGCCGGCGACAGCACCGTCGGCGATCTCGCGGCTCCCTTCCGTGTCTCACGGCCGGCGATCTCGAAACACCTGCGCGTTCTCGAGCACGCGGGCCTCGTTCGCCGCACACGCGACGGTCGGGTGAACCGCTGTCACCTCGAGGCGCACACCATGCGCGGCGCCGCCGAGTGGATCGAGCGCTACCGCGTGTTCTGGGCGCATCGCCTCCTCGACCTCAAGGAGTTCGTCGAATCGGAGCTTCCGACCACGGTCGCACTGCCGCGCACTAGCATGTCGGGTCGTGCGCGACGCAGGGCGGCAGCCACCCATCGCCGAAGAGGTCCTGCATGACGGGTATGTCGCCGACGCCCAACGTCGTTCGTGTCTCACAAACCATTCGTGCGACGCCGGAGCGCCTGTTCCACGCGTGGACCGACCCGGCGCAGCTCGCCCGTTGGTGGCGCATGAATGGTCCAGGCTGGACGTTCGCCGGCGCGGCACTCGATCTCCGCGTCGGCGGCCAGTACCGGCTCGCAATGACCGGCCCCGACGGCAAGACACACACGGCGTTCGGCGTCTACCGCGAGATCGATCCGCCCAAGCGGCTCGCATTCACCTGGGAATGGGAGGATCCCGAGCGTCGCATCGGTAACACGGTGGTCACCGTCGACATCCACGGTCTGAGCACCGACACCAGCGAAATCATCTTGACGCACGAGGGCTTCGCCGACATCGCCCAAGCTCCGGGGCACGAGAGCGGGTGGCGCCAGCTCCTCACACTACTCGACCAAACCACTGCCATCGAGGACGCGCTATGACGACGAGCACGACTACGGCGGGCCAATCCACTAAATCGACTGTCCAACTCTACTTCGAGCGGTTGCGCACGCGCGACGATTGGACGCCGCTCCTCGCCGAGAGCCTGCTTTTCTCCAGTCGAACGAGCCCCGAGCGCGACATTCGCGGCCGAGACGCCTACGTACAAGCGACGAGGGGCTTCTACGCGATGATCGTTGATTTCACGCTGCGCGACCTCGTCGTCGACGGCGAGAAAGCCTGCGCCCTCACGCGCTATCGTCTCCAGCCGCCCTCCGGCGTCGAGTTCGAGAGCGACGTCGCCGAACTGTTCACCGTATCCGACGGTGAGATCGCCGCGCTGGCGATCTACTTCGATACCGCGCCATACCCGAAGCGCGCGGCACAATGATACCCGTCCAGTCGCGGCGCATGATGCGGCCCTGGCGCTCGAACACAGTCGGAAGCTGGCCTTCACGCCGGTGAAGAAGAGGCGGCACAAGCGTTAGCCTCGCCCGAGCACGGCGAGCCACACTACGGCGCCGGCCCGATCTTCATCACCGGATGAATCTCCCAAATCGTCCCCCGTGACGCCTGGTGCCCCGCCGCGTCCGGCCGTGCGTCGGACGGATGCTCGGGGTCGAGCATCAGCCATCCGGAAACGCGAACCTTCGTCCCGTCGTGCGCCCACTGCATGATCTGCTTGCGATCAAGCTCGCCCGCATGCAGATGCCGCACTCGTGGCGTGATTTCGGCGACCACCGCCCGCGACTTGTCGCGCGCGTGCGCTTCCTGCTCCGTCGCCACGATCCACATATGGTAGTCGTGCCAGCTCGAATCGGGCCGTTCGCAATTCGTCGACTCCGCGCCCTCCAGCCCAACAGCGATGACATACGCATCGACGGCCACCGGGCGGCGCTCATACTTCGTCGTCCGCGTGAAATCCGCGGGCGTCCAATTCAGCCGACTTCGAGGCATGTCTGTCGACGCGTCGGACACGTTGTGCCACGGCAGTTTGAGCACCGTCGCAACCGTCGTCAGCTGATAACTGCCGTCGTCGACACGATTCTTGAGCAGGTTCGTCGCTGTGTCCAGCGTCGCCATGTTGACCTGCTTGCCGGCGTCTCGGCAAACCGACGAATGCGCTTCAGTCGAGGGAACGGGCGAGATCGCTTCGATTGCTGCCAACGTGGTGATCGGCCCGGTTCGGCGGACGGTGTGCGCCAAGGCCGGTCGCAGCCGCGCGATGGAAGCGGCCGCGCACAATGACAACACGCCGACAACAAGGCCGCGATGTACTCGTCTCATCCGACCTCGGGCCCAGCGCGCGACTCCGACTGTCGTCATACGCTCCTCCGGTGAGGTGCGACGCTCGCCAATCTACGTCGTTTCTCTCAGGCCGCCCGGATGCCCCCGGCGCGTCACGCCCTCAAAGCGTCCGCCGGGCTCGTACGGCCGGCGCGCACGGCCGGCACAATTGCCGCCAACGCGCCGGCGCCAAGCAGCGCTGCCGCCGACACGATGAAACTCGCCGCGTCCGTCGGTGCAACA
>JBIOHX010000092.1:0-12215 GCA_044449465.1 Gemmatimonadales bacterium
ATCATGGGTCACGTCGATCACGGCAAGACATCGCTCCTCGATTACGTCCGCAAAGCGAACGTGGTCGCTGGCGAGGCTGGTGGTATCACGCAGCACATCGGCGCCTACCACGTCTCGCTGCCAAGCGGCAAGCGGATCACCTTCCTCGATACGCCGGGTCACGAAGCGTTCACGGCCATGCGCGCCCGCGGCGCGCAGGTGACCGACATCGTCGTGCTCGTCGTGGCGGCTGACGACTCCGTCATGCCGCAAACGATCGAGGCGATCTCGCACGCCAGGAACGCGGGCGTGCCACTCATCGTCGCGATCAACAAGATCGACCTGCCGCAGGCGAACGCCGGCAAGGTCAAGCAGGAGTTGCTCCAGCATGGCGTCGTCCTCGAGGAATTCGGTGGCACGACGCTCTCGACTGAGATTTCGGCCAAAAAGGGAACCAACATCGACGCTTTGCTCGATCAAATTCTCCTGCAGGCCGAAATCCTCGATCTCAAGGCGAACCCGAACCGCCGGGCCGCCGGCACGGTCGTCGAGGCTCAGCTCGATCCGGGCAAGGGCCCGGTTGCCACAGTGCTCGTGCAGAACGGCACGCTGCGCGTCGGTGATGACTTCATCTGCGGCATGTACTCCGGCCGTGTCCGCGCGCTGCTCGATGAACGCAGCAAGATCGTGAAGTCGGCTGGTCCGGCGATCCCGGTGCAGATCCTCGGCTTCCAGGGTGTACCAATGGCCGGCGATCAGCTGCTCGTCGTCGAGGACGCGGCGGCGGCGCGCGAGGTCGCGCAACGGCGCGAACGTCTCGACCGCGAGGCGAAGAGCCGGCGCGGAACGCGCGGCGGCGTCACGCTCGAAGATTTCATGGCCCAGGCTGCGGCCGGCGTCGCGCACACGCTCAACATCGTCATCAAGGCCGATCAGGGCGGCCCGGCCGAAGCGCTGGCCGACGCGCTGACAGGGCTCTCGACGTCGGAGGTCAAGGTCGACATCGTGCACCGTGGCGTCGGCGCGATCACCGAGAGCGACATCCTGCTCGCGAAGACGGCGGGAGCGATCATCATCGGCTTCCACGTACGGCCCGATAACAACGCGCGAACGGCCGCCGAACGCGAAGGCGTCGAGATCAAATTGTACCGTATCATCTACGAGGCTGTGGCCGACGTGCGGGCGGCGATGGAAGGCATGCTTCGCCCCGAGGAGCGCGAAGTCGTGCTCGGCGAGGCCGCGGTGCGCGAGGTGTTCAAGATTTCTCGTATCGGTACCATCGCCGGCTGCGCAGTGCGCAGCGGCGTGATCAATCGCCAGGGACGCGTGCGTGTCATTCGTGACGGCGTCGAGGTATTCGACGGCACGATCGCGTCGCTCAAGCGCTTCAAGGACGACGTGCGCGAAGTGCGCGATGGTTTCGAGTGCGGCATCGGCGTCGAGAACTTCAACGACCTCAAAGTCGGCGACGTGATCGAGTGCTATCGCACCGAAGAAGTGGCGCGGACGCTGACGTCGCCCGCGCTCACCTGATCCCGGGTCTCGGTCGATGCCGCCCGACCATCGCCGCGCCGACCGCGTGGCGGAGGCGATCCGCGAGGAGATAGCGACATTCCTCGCGGCGAGCGTCAAGGATCCGCGGATCTCGCGCCTGACTACGATCACCGGCGTCGAGGTGACCCGAGATTTGCGGCACGCCAAGGTGTTTGTGAGCGTGATGGGCGACGCCGCCGACCGAGAGACGACATTTGAGGGTCTGGCAAGCGTGGCGGGCCACCTGCGATCGCGCGTCGGCCGCGCGCTGCATCTCCGACTCGCGCCGGAGATCGAGTTCCGCCCGGATGAGAGCATCGCCCGCGCTGCGCGCATCGAGTCACTGCTCGCGCAGATCAAGGATGCGCAGCCTGTCGACCCGCCATCCGCTGATCCGCTAGCGCGACCGCCGAATGCCGATGGGGACGCCGCCGGCTGATGTCGCGGGCTTGATGCTCGTCGACAAGCCGGCGGGCGTCACGTCGCACGACGTCGTCGCCGCCGTTCGCCGCGCCGCCGGCGGCGTGCGCACTGGTCACGCCGGCACACTCGACCCGTTTGCGACTGGACTGCTCGTGCTCCTGCTTGGTCGCGCGACACGGCTCATGCCCTACCTTGACGGCGAGCCGAAGGTCTACGACGCCACGATCTGCTTCGGGGCTGAGACGGAGACGGACGACGCGACCGGGGCCGTCACCCGTGAAGCGCAGCCGCCCGAGGCCGCCGCCATTGACGAGGGGATCCGCCGCCTCACGGGCGCGTTCCAGCAGGTGCCGCCTGCGTACTCCGCGAAGAAGATCGCAGGTGTGCGCGCCTACGATGCTGCGCGGCGGGGTGAAGGGCTCGACTTGGCGCCGACACCCGTGGTCGTGCACGTGTGGAAAATCCGTTCGCGTTCCGCGTACGAGCTCGATGCGCGGATCACGTGCAGCGGAGGCACCTACATCCGCGCGCTCGCGCGCGATCTCGGCCGACGTACCGGCAGCGCCGCCCATCTCACGCGACTCAGGCGCATCGCGAGCGGTCCGTACACCGTCGCGGAGGCCGTGACCGTCGACCAGGTGCGATCGGGCGAACTGCCGTTACGTCCGCCGCGTGACATCGTGGCCTCGCTGCCGGCGCACGTAGTGAATGCTGCGGACCACCTGGCGGTCTCACGCGGCCGCGCCGTGACTGCCGAGGCGGGGCCCATTGGCGAGCGGGTCGCACTCCTCGACGACGAGCAAATGCTCATCGCCGTCGCCGAGCGAGTGGGAGCCGAAGGCGCGTTGCTCCAGCCGCGTGTGGTGCTTGCCGATGCCTGACGTCGCCGGTTTTCCGCAGCTCGCGGGCGGTTGCGTCGCGACCGTCGGCACGTTCGACGGCGTGCATCTGGGGCATCGTGACATTTTGCGGCGCCTGCAGGTGCGCGCATCGGTGACCGGCTTGCCGGCGCTGCTCGTCAGCTTTCGCCCGCACCCCCTCGACGTCGTGAATCCGTCGGCAGCGCCGATGCTGCTTAGTCCGGGCGAGGAGCAGCTCGACGCGCTGGCCGACAGTGGGCCGCTCCTCGTTGTCCTGCTGCCGTTCACGCTCGCGCTGGCGCGGTTGAGCGCCGAATCCTTCGTGCTTCAGCTCCTGCGCCAGCGATATCGACTTCGTGAGCTGGTGGTCGGCTACGATCATGGACTCGGTCGCGGCCGCCACGGCGACGCCGATCTACTCGCGCGACTCGGTTCGGAGCACGGCTTCGGCGTCGAGCGCGTGCCGGCCGTGCTCGATCCGAACGGGTTGCCCGTGTCATCGAGCGCGATCCGCAACTCGATCGCCCACGGCGATATCGCTCGTGCACGGCAGGCCCTGGGCCGACCCTACGCACTGCACGGCACCGTCGTGCCCGGCACCCGGCGCGGCCGGGCGCTCGGATATCCGACGCTCAACGTGGAGCTTGGATCACCGCGTAAGCTCCTTCCGCCCGATGGGGTGTACGCTGTTCGTGCGCACGGCGCTCTCGGAACGTTCGGTGGAATGATGAACCTTGGCGGACGACCGACCTTCGGTGAAATCGACCGCACGGTGGAAGCGCACCTGTTCGACACGAGCGGCGATTGGTATGGACAAATCGTGTCGATCGAGATCATTCGACGGCTTCGCGACACTGCGCGCTTCGCCAACCTCGACGCACTCGTGACCCAGCTCGGCCGCGACGCAAACGAGGCACGAATCGCGTTGACCCAAGCCTAAGCGCCAGTTAACGTTATAAGCTCCGGATCCGGGCTCACTCCTTCTCCCCGCAGTCGTATGCCCCTGAAGTACCGCATCCTCACCATCGTCGCGCTGTGCCTCGTCTCCGTCTGGTCGCTATTTCCCCGCGATGAGACAACCCGCGTTCGCGGCGCGGATGGCATTCTCCACGATGTCACGGACCGCCGCGTCCCGCTCCGCAAAGGTCTCGATCTTCAAGGGGGCATGTACCTCGCCCTCGAGGTCGACGACTCCAAGCAGAAGATCGCCGCGGCCGACAAGCCGGAGGCGATCGAGCGTGCGCTAAAGACCGTCCGCACGCGCATCGACGGATATGGCGTCTCGGAATCGGTGGTCGAGAAGCAGGGAAGCGACCGCATCGTGGTTCAGATTCCCGGTATTGACGATCCAGAGCGGGCCAGCAGGCTCGTCCAGGAGCAGGCCGTTCTCGAGTTCAAGATCACCGACAAGACGCAGGCCTTGGAGCGCGACCTCGCGCATCTCGATCAGATAGTCAAGCAGCGCGGGCTCGTTCTCGCTTCGAACAAGGGTGCCGGCGCGGCCGCACAGTCGCCCGAGGCCAAGGGGCTGCAGGGCCTGCTGACGAAGGCCGATACGACGAAAAGGCCCGACTCGACCAAGAAGGGCGCGGCCGGAGCGAAGGCGGACTCGACCAAGAAGGATACGTCGAATGACTCGCTCAAAGTTCAGCCAGGCGGCGCCTTCTCGTCGCTGATCCAGCAGGGGACGATCCCGGGCGAATACTACATCTCAGCCGACAACGTCCCGACGCTCGACCGCTATCTCGCAGATTCGGCGGTCGAGAGCGCGCTTCCGCCAGGGAAGGAATTCCTGCCGAGCACCGATTCGACGGTGCTCCAAGGGCAGACCTACCGGGCCTACTACCTCGTTGACTCCCGAGCGATCCTCACCGGAACCGATCTCAAGGACGCGAACCCGAATCAGGATCCGAACGAAGGCGGCACCGTCGTCGACTTTGAGGTCGACAATGAGGGCGGTCGCCGCTTTGGTAAGGAAACGGGCAAGCATTTGCAGGACTACATGGCGATCATCCTCGACAAGCGCGTCATGGGTCGGCCTCCGATCATCAACGGCGTCATCACGACTCGCGGCCAGATCACCATGGGCGGCAAGCCGCTGGCCGACGCCCAGGACCTAGCGCTCGTGCTACGTGCCGGCGCGCTTCCTGTCCCTTTGCGCATCGCTGAACGGCATGTGATCGGTCCTAGCCTCGGTCAGGATTCGATCGACAAGGGGTTCCGCGCCATTATCATCTCCGTCGCGCTCGTAGTTCTCATCATGATCGTCTACTACCGCTTCTCCGGTCTGCTCGCTGTTGGCGGGCTGGCGTTGTATGTGTTGTACACGCTCGCTGTGCTCGCCGGTTTTCAGGCCGTGCTCACGCTGCCGGGTATCGCCGGCTTCGTGCTCTCGATCGGAATGGCGGTCGACGCCAACGTGCTGATCTTCGAGCGAATACGCGAGGAGCTCGACCGCGGAAAAACCGTGCGCACGGCGATCGACGAAGGATTCCGGCACGCAATGCCGGCGATCGTCGACTCGAATGTGTCGACGATCCTCACCGCCGCGGTCCTCTATCAGTACGGCACGGGGCCCGTCAAAGGCTTCGCCGTCACGCTCATCGCCGGCATTGTCGCGTCGCTGATCACGTCGATCTTCGTCGTGAGAACCTTCTACATGATCTGGCTCAACCGCACACGCGGTACCCAGACCCTGAGTATCTAAAGAGCCCCCCATGCTGCGCCTTCTTCACGGCACGAAGTACGATTTCATCAAGTTCTGGCGAACAGCTGCCCTAGGCACGATTGCGTTCATCGTGCTCGGGATGGCGCTGCTCGTCTATCACAAGGTGCATACCGGTCACGCGCTCAACTACAGCGTCGAGTTCACCGGTGGCACGGTGGTGCAGATCCAGTTCGCCACGCCGCCCGCGGCGGATCTCGTTCGAGGCGCCGTCGACCAGGCGGGGTACTCGGGGGCTGAGGTGGCGATGTTCGGCGATCCGAACGACTACCTCATCAAAGCACAATCGCCGAGCGGTCAGCTCGCCGCCACGAACGCCGACAGCGTCGGCGCGCAGATCGTCCGCGTGCTGACGCAGCGCGCGCCGACCAATACGGCCAAGGTCGTTCGGGCCGAATCCGTTGGAGCGGGTGTGGGCTCCGAGCTCCAGACCAAGGCGATCACGGCGATCTTCATCTCCTTCATCGTCACGCTCATCTATCTTGCGATCCGGTTCGAGTGGCGGTTCGGCGTAGCGGCCACGATCGCCACGGCGCACGACATTCTGACGACCATGGCGTTCCTCGCCATGATGCACCTCGAAATCTCGCTCACGGTCGTCGCCGCGATCCTGACAGTGATCGGGTACTCGCTCAACGACACGATCATCATCTTCGACCGCGTGCGCGAGAACCTGCGCAAGCAGCGGAAGGAGTCGCTGCGCGAGGTGCTGAACCGGTCTATCAACGAGACGCTGCCGCGCTCGGTCCTCACGCACGCCACCGTATTCGCCGCCACGATGGCACTGTTGCTCTTCGCCGGCGAGGTGATCCGTCCGTTCTCGTGGATCATGGCGTTCGGTGTGTTCACCGGAACCTTCAGCTCGATCTACGTCGCCGGCGCCATCCTGCTCTGGATCGAGCACAAGTGGCCGCGCGACTCGTCGGGCGCGAACAAGGGCACGGCGCGCGCCCTGGCCGAAGAGCGTCGGCGCGAGCGGCCGACACCGGTCGCGACCCGCTAAGGCGGTCGAGCCGCCGCCTGGAGATCCCCCGGCGGTTCGCGCACGCGAGCTGGACTCCGTGTCGTCTCCGCTTCGCTCGAATCCACGCCGCTCGATGATCGAGTTCATCGACAGCCACGCCCACCTTGCCGACGCCGCGTTCGACGCCGACCGCGATGCGACGATCCAACGGGCGCGCGCTGCCGGAGCGCTCGGCGTGGTGTGCGTCGGCGAGTCGATCGCGGCCGCGGAGCGGGCGGCGCAGCTGGCGGCGGCGCAATCCGGGTTTCTCTTCGCCACCGCGGGCGTGCACCCTCACGATGCCGCGGACTTCGATTCGGCCCGCGACTCGGACGCCATCCGCTCGCTCGTCGCGCGCGGCGCCGTGGCAGTCGGAGAATGCGGCCTGGACTATCACTACGACCACTCGCCGCGCGAGGCCCAGCGTAGAGCATTCGCCGCGCAGCTCGTGCTGGCGCGCGAGTGTGATCGGCCGGTCGTCGTGCACACCCGCGACGCCGAGTCCGACAGCCGGGCAATGATCGCGGAGGCGGGTATCTCGGGTGTCGTCGGAGTTTTGCACTGCTACACGGGGTCAATGGAGTTGGCGGCCGCGGCGCTCGACGTCGGGTGGTACGTTTCGTTCAGCGGCATCATCACGTTCAAGAGGTGGGAGCATGACGACGTGGTGCGCGCCGTGCCGTCGGGCCGCTTGCTTGTCGAATCGGACTCGCCGTATCTCGCGCCGGTGCCGCACCGCGGCAAGCGGAACGAACCGGCGTGGGTTAATTTGACGGTCGCGCGTCTCGCTGTTGTCCGCGGCGCCGATCCGGAAGCGCTCGGTAACGAGACGGCGGCGAACGCGGTGCGGCTGTTCGGCCTGGCGGGCCAGGGACGGGACGCGAACAGGAGCGCGGGACAGTCTGAACCTTCAGGGAGGACTAGCGCGTGAGCACGAAGATCGTTCACACGAACCAGGCGCCGGCGGCGATCGGCCCGTATTCGCAGGGTGTCGTCGCCGGCGGGGTGTTGTACACTGCGGGGCAGATCGCGATCGATCCGGCGACCGGCCAGGTTGTCATCGGCGGCGTCGCCGCGCAGACGGAACGGGTGATGGCCAATCTGGCAGCGGTTCTGGCGGCGGCCGGCGCGACCTGGGCGAACGTCGTAAAGACGACGGTGTACCTCCACGACATGAACGATTTTCCGGTGGTGAACGAGGTGTACGGACGGGCGCTGGGCGAGGCGCGTCCGGCGAGGTCGACCGTCCAGGTCTCGGCCCTCCCGCGCGGCGTACTCGTCGAGATCGACGCGGTCGCGGCGATGCCATAAGCGTTCATGTGTGTCGGATAATTGGCGTTTCTATATTCCTGTACGGCGAGGCCATGATACCCACTAACGCAGTATGAGCGCCCCGTTGCCGCCGATCAGGACCCGGCCGCTCGGCGGCGACCGCATTCGGCTGACGTCGTTCGCCCGTTGTGCCGGGTGCGCGGCTAAGCTCGGCGCCGGCGACCTGTCGGCCGCCCTCCGCGCGCTGCCGCTCCAGGCCGACCCCAGACTCCTCGTCGGACGCGAGACCCTCGACGACGCCGGCGTGTTCGTCCTCTCGGACGACATCGCCCTCGTCCAAACCGTCGACTTCTTCGCGCCGATCGTCGACGACCCGTACACCTTCGGCCAGATCGCCGCCGCGAACGCTCTCTCCGACGTCTATGCTATGGGCGGTGAGCCGCTCACCGCCCTCAACATCGTCGGCTTTCCGGCTGGCAGTCTGCCGCTCGAGATTCTCACCGAAATCCTTCGCGGCGGTCAGGATAAAGTCCATGAGGCCGGCGCCATCGTCGTCGGCGGCCATAGCATCATCGACGAAGAGCTCAAGTTCGGCGTCTCCGTCACGGGGCGCGCCGATCCGAAGCGCATCCTCAGCAACGCGAAGGCTGCCGTCGGTGACGTGCTCGTGCTGACCAAGCGAATCGGCACGGGCATCCTCGCTACGGCCGAGAAGCGAGGCATGCTCGGCGAGGGCGACGCGGCGGTATTGCACGCATCGATGTGTGCCCTCAACGCGACTGCCAGCCGCGCCGCGCTCGCCGTCGGCGCCCGCTGCGCTACCGACGTCACGGGCTTTGCGCTCCTCGGCCACGCCTCGCACATCGCCGCGGCCAGCCATGTGACACTGCGCATTCACGGCGACCGTGTGCCGGCCCTGCCCGGCGCGCGCGAGGCCTGGGCCGCGGGCGTTCGGACGAGTGGCGCCGAGCGGAACGCCGCGTACCTCGAGGCGCTCGTGGACTGGGGAACGACCGGCCCTGACGTGCGTGCTCTGCTCGTCGATCCCCAAACGTCAGGCGGGCTGCTCGTCGCCGTGCCAGAGCCGCGGACGCAGGAGTATCTTTCACTGGTGCCGGGCGCGGTCGCCATCGGTGACGTGCTGCCGAGGCAACGCTACGCGCTCGTTCTGGCGTGACTCGTTGTGCCGCGGGAATCTCGAGTGTCGTCAACGGGAGTGGATGGAGCCTGGTGGCTTCCGCAGTCTTCAAAACTGTCCGCGACCTGACCATGTCGGGTTGGGTGGGTTCGATTCCCATGCGCTCCCGCCATTCCGCGGCGCTCGTTGCATCGTTCGCCGCCGCGACGATTGCCGCGGCGTACCCGTCTGTTGCGGGGGCGCAGCGGGTCGACACCTCGCGCACGTCGTTCACGGCGGGGCTGGTGCCGCGCCATGACTCGCTAACGCCCCCGATCTCTCCCCGGCGCGCGCTCATCTACGGACTTCTCGCTCCTGGTGCCGCGCAGAGCGTCCTCGGGCGTCACAAGGCCGCCGCCGCGTTCGCGCTCATGGAAGCGCTCTCGATCGGTATGATCCGCGAGTCCGCCGCGGATGTGCACGAGGCGAAGCGATTCGCTCACGACACGATCGTGGTGTCGTACATCGATCAACAGGGAAATGCGCTTGAGGCGCCGGCCGTGCGGCCGCCCCAATTCGACTCGAGCTTTGTAAAGTCGCGACGAGCCCACGTCGAGGATTGGGTCGCCCTGCTCGTGGCCAATCACCTCTTCTCCGGCGCCGACGCATTTGTCTCGGCGAACCTGTGGGATGTGCGCGCGCACATCGCTTTGCGCGCGGTCCCCAACGGCGCGGTACTCGGCGCATCGCTCGAATGGTGACGGCCGGCGACGCCCCGATCGGCGTCTTCGACTCGGGAATCGGCGGCCTCACGGTCGCGCAGGAAGTGATTCGACAGCTGCCGCGCGAGAGCGTGATCTATTTCGGCGACACCGCGCGCGTCCCCTACGGGCCAAAGAGCCCGGACACCGTGCGGCGCTACAGCCGGGAGATCGCAACGTTCCTCAGCCAACAGGGAGTGAAGGGGATCGTCGTCGCCTGTAACACGGCAACGGCGCACGCGCTCGGGATGCTGCGCGACGAGATGGATATGCCGGTGATTGGCGTCGTCGAGCCGGGCGCGCGGGCCGCGGTCGCGGCGACTCGGACCGGGCGCGTCGGCGTCATTGGCACCGTGGGCACGATCAAGTCGGGCGCGTACGAGCGTGCGATTCGAGCGCTCAACCCGGACGTCATCATCACTGCGCGCGCCTGCCCGCTGTTCGTGCCGCTGGTCGAGGAGGGATGGACGGAACACGAGGCGACGCGGCTCGTCGCGCGCGAATACCTCGCGCCGCTCCTCGACGCCGACATTGATACGATGGTCCTCGGATGCACGCACTACCCGTTGCTCAGGACATTGCTCAGCGACGTGCTTGGCGCCGGCGTTCGGCTCATCGACAGCGCGGAAGAAACGGCCGCTGAAACGGCGCGAACGCTCGCCACCGCGTCCCTCACGGCGTCGCCGGACGCCGAGCCGAGCTATCGGTTCATCGCCTCCGACGACCCGCTACAGTTCCTCCAGCTGGGCCAGCGATTTCTGGGCGGGACGATCGAGGGCGTCGAGATCCGCACTCTCGGTTGAGCCTTCCCAGCGACGCAGCGCCACGCGGTCGCCCGTCACGCGCAAAAAGGTTGGCGCGTCGAGCCACGATCCGGGATTGGCGTATGCCGTGGCCGGCGTGAGCTGCTCGAGGGTGGAGACGTGCGAGTGACCGAACACGATCAGGTCGAGCGATGCATCGGTCGCGCCGACGCGAAGCGCGGCATCGCGAAGCCCGCGGCCGCCATCGCGCGCGCCGTAACTGCGGCTCGCATTCGAGCTGTGGCTCGCGAGCGGAGTCGCCATGTCCGGATGCAGCCAGCGAAAGGAGCGGATCGCAAGGCGATTTCTGAGCAGCCGTCGGAGCAGACGATAGCGCCGGTCTTCACGGGGACGGAGACCGTCGCCGTGCTCGAAGTGTGTGCGCCATCCGGCGACGTCGGCGACCCAGGGCCCGAACCGATAGTCGACGCCGACATCGCGGCGCAGCACTTCGCCGCCCCAACAGTCGTGGTTGCCGGCGATCATCGTCACGGGTACGCCTGCGTCGACGACGTCGGCGAGCGCGGCAACGGCGCGAAACCCGTGGCGCGGGATCACGGTGCGCCACTCGAACCAGAACTCGAACAGGTCGCCGTTGACGACGAGCGATCCAGCGTGCGCCGCCACGTGCCGCAGAAAAGCGATGACAGCGCGCTCGACGTCGTCGCTCGCGAAGCCTAGATGCGCGTCCGACATGATGTAGCACGGCGCGGTGAGATGCGGCGCGGTCTGCACGCGCGAATTCTATCGTCGCCGCGCTCGCTTTACAAATGAATGCGCCCCGATGATCTTCGCCTGGTGACGAACGACGCGCGCTCTGCGGTGCCGAGTCCGATGCATCACGACGTCGAGTTTCGTGTCCGGTACGCCGAGACCGATCAGATGGGCGTCGTTTACCATACGAATTATCTGATCTGGTGCGAGGTCGGGCGCACTGACTTTATTCGTGGCCGCGGCATGAGCTACGCCGATATCGAGCGTGCGGGCGTGGGCCTGGCGGTCTCCGAGGTGAGCGCACGCTTCCACGCCGCAGCGCGTTACGACGAGGTGGTCCGCGTCCGCACCACGCTAACCGAGCTGCGCTCTCGCGGCGTCACCTTCGACTATGTGATCACGGCGGTCGACGACGGCCGTCGGCTCGTTACTGCCCGAACGGCTCTCGTATCCATCGACCCAACCGGCCGGCCGGTTGCTTTACCGCCCGCAGTACGCGCTCTGTTTGAAGCATGAGGTTCGCGCTCGCGTTTGCTATCATGTTTCTCACGGCGTGCGCTCCACGACTGACGCCGTTGACTGGCGCGCCCGCGCCCGTCGAACGGCTGCCGCGAGCGGCATTGCCCCTTGGCCACCGGAAGATCGTGTTCACCTGGCTGCTCGAGGACCGCGACCTGAGCGGGAAAGGTGACGGCGTGGCGCGAATCGCCGGGCCCGACAGCGCCCGGCTCGATTTTTTCCTCGCGGGTGGGTTCGGGAGCGGCGCCGCAATACTCATCGGCGACTCCCTCAGGACCCCCGGAAACGACCTGGCCAGGCGTCTCGTGCCCCCCACGCCCCTCCTTTGGGCGGTATTGGGGCGCGTGGCGTTGCCAAATCTTCCCGATACCGTCATTCGTGTCGAGGGGATTACGCTGCGGGCCGACGTGGGGCGGCCGGTGGCGTGGCGTCTCACGTTTCACGGTGATTCGCTCGTCCGCGCCGAACGCGTGGACGGCGGTCGGGTAGCAGAGTGGGTCGAGCGG
>JBIOHX010000093.1:0-12204 GCA_044449465.1 Gemmatimonadales bacterium
GGCTGGTTCCGCGGCGAACATTTGCCGACAATCGAGAGCTTGACAGCCGTTGAAGCCGCAGAGCCGCTACCGGCTGGCGCGCTGACGGGACTGTTGCTGAAAGAGCATACTGCTAGGCGCGCTAACCCCGCGGCGCACGCGACGGACCCCATAGCGCGGGCCCTCGCCCAGGACATGCTGATGCTCGTCGCCGACGATCGACGCGAGACGTTTCAAAACATGTTCTCGGCGTGGTACATGTACGCGACCGGCTACCATCCCGACTCGTGGGAGACGCGGTTCCCGACGGCGACCGAAGCGAACCCGGTTGGCGGTTCATGGACCGCTCGTGTTGTCCGTCCGGTGCTTGGCGAGCCAGGGAAAGCGCGGGCAGAGACGAGACAACTCGACCCGGAGGTCGCCGCGATTCTCGACCGCGATCTCAAAGCCACGGCGGACGCGTTATTCGACCCGGCTGCGTCCCTGGCCAAGCTGCGTTATGTCGCGTACCCCGATGGCCGCCGGCTGCTCAATGGTCCGAACTCGGAACGGGTGATCTAGGCGCCGTGAAGGTGTTTCCCTGTTTCCCACCCCTACCCCCTGTCGGGAAACGGTGCCGGTGCCGCGCTTCAGAGAGTGTTTCCCGAGATAGTCTCCCTACGGAACCACAGGACCCTGCGCTTACCGCCATGACATCTACCGCATCGACCTGGGACTGTCGAATATGCGGGTACGGCGCGGGCTGCGCGGACCGTCGATCGGGCAGGCCAGGAAGGACCCGAGCCGACTAGTTGTGCCTCACCAGCTTACGGGACTCCTGCGAATCTAGGCCGCTGTGCGAATGACGGTGAGGTCGAGCGGCTTACTCATCGCGCAGCAGGCTCCACGCGCGCAGCACCCGACGGATATCCCGCAGCATTACTGCGTGACTGTGATCGAGGCCGTCGCAGACCTCGCACCACACGTCACCGTGCCGACACCCGTCAGTTCCACGCTCGTCATGGGTGCACGCGCCCGGGTCGACGCCCTCGAGCACGGCGAGATCCCCATTCAGCTCGGCGAGTTCGCCGATCCAGTGTTCCACGCGCTTGCCGCGCCCGAGGTTCCGTTGCGCACGATCGCGATACTTGCGGGTCCGTTCGATCTCGCCCGCATGAGACTCGGAACAGCTGCACGGTTCCACGAACATCATGCCGACAAAGCCGCAGTTTTGGCACACATAGTCAACTTTGCGGGTTGCAGAGCACTCGTCGCAGTCGCAAGGTGCGCGGCGCGAGCTCCGCGCGGGCCGTTTGTCCAATATCTCCCGAAGTTGCTTGTCGAGCACCGCCGCGCCATTGAGTCGAACGATGCGAGTTGCCGCCCTGGTCGCCATACGCGCTCCTGTCGTGTCGAAGTTTTGAGGTTCGGTACTACGCTATCGCCGCTGTGGGCCGAATCGGCAAGACGGTTGCATCCGTCACCGGCGGCGCGAGTTGCTCGTCCCACCACCGCATGAGCGCCACGCGGTCCTGCATCCGTTCGCCGCGATCATAGGCGCGCGCCGTCGCGGTATCGTGGACGTGGTCGAGCACGAGGTCGACGGCTTGCCGGTCGAACTTCGCTTCCTTGGCGAGCGTGGAGAATGACGAGCGCCAGCCGTGGAGAGAGTGCTTCCCGGCAAGGCCGAGCGTGACGCGGTAGACTTTCTCGACCGTCTCGCGCGTGATGTACGGGTGCGCGGTCCGTTCCGCCGCCGGCGGGAAGACATAGCCAACGCCGCCGGTGATGCGCTTCCACGTGCGGAGCTCGGCGGCGATCGTGGGGCCGAGTGGGATCCGGTGGTCGTGTTCGCGGTCACGGACCTTCATCTTGCGCCGCGGAATGGTCCACGTTGGCACCTCGCCATCAAGGTCGAATTCGGTCCATTCGGCGGCGACCACGTTGCCGAGCCGCGTCGCGGTGAACGCACAGAGACGATTCGCCAACCGAACGGCCGGTGAGATGTTCGCCCGATCGGCGCGCCGGAGCACGTCCCGCAGTGCGTCCACCTCGAGCAGCGCCGGCCGCTTGACGGACACATGCTTGCGCGGGATCACTTCGCGCGCTTCCGCCGCCGGGTTGGAGTCGCAGAGCCCGCGCGCCTTGGCGAGCCGAAAGACGCCATTCAAATGCTGGTGCACCTTCTTCGCCGTATCGTGGACGCCGCGGGCCAAGATGCGTTCGATGAGCTGCGCGACGATCGGTGACGTGATGTGATTGATCGGCAGGCGGCCGATCACCGGGTACACGTCGCGCTCAAACGCCTCAGTCGACTTCTGGAAATGAATGTCCGACCACTCGCGCCGGTTCTTGGCGAACCACGTTTCGGCGACGGCGCGAAAGGTCGTGTCCGCCGCGCGCGCGGAGTCAGCCCGTCGGAGCCGGCGCGCGTCTACCGGATCGATCCCCTGCCGGATCAGCGCACGAGCGGCGTCGCGCTCCGCGCGCGCGGCCTCGATCGAGATTTCCGGCCACTGGCCGAGCGAGTAAATCCGGTCGTCCGGGCCGAAGCGGTAGCGGAGCCGCCAGACGGTTGTGCCGGCCGGTGTCCGGGTGAGGAACAGCCCGTCGCCGTCGAACGCCTTGGCTTTCCCGTCCCCGGTCCGGCCGGTTTTCGCGAAGGCGCGAACGGTCGCGCTGGTGAGTCGATTAATGCCGATTACCCCGGCCATGATTCCCCCGATGTTCGATCGTCCGGAATATCCCCGTGGATTACCCCCAACATCGTGGATGCGCCTGGACTCGTCAAGACGCCTTGGGACGATCTAGAGGGGCCAAAACGAGCAGCGGCGCCCATTTCTGGACGCCGCTGGACTCGTTCGGATGTTCCCAAAATGGAGGCGCCGGGAATTGAACCCGGGTCCGAGAAGAGATCGACCACAGCTACTACGTGCGTAGTCCGCCCTTAGATGTTTCCGCGCGCTGGTTGGCAGACGACCCACTCGCGGATGAGCCTCCTTGATTTCACCAGCGCGCCGGAGGCGGTCGCGCCAGCAATCCCGGATTTCCGATACCTAAGAAGCCGCCCCGGGCGGGCTTCCTCCTAGGCACCTGCGGGCCTAACTAAAAGTTAGGCGGCAAGGGCGAAGTTGTTGTTCGCAGTTGGATTTTTGTCGAGTGTTTTACCAGGTTCCCGACGACCTGGGCACGCAGCCACGGCTTCACTTATCCCGTCGAAGCCAGTCGCCCCCGTAGCTCTCAATATAGTCGATCCCGCCCCCGAATCAATCACCGCCGCTGCGAACGAGCTCAAGCTCTACCCTTGTAAAGCGCTGAAGCGACATCGCTTAAGAGCGCTACTTTCACACAGTTTCTCCCGGAGGCCTTCGCCTCGTACAGCGCCTTGTCGGCGGACGCAACCAGGAGCTCGCCGCTTGGGACTGGTGCCGGATACGTCGCGACGCCGAACGACGCCGTCACCCCGATCGGGCGCCCTGCATACAGGCTCGGTCGCGCCTCGAGCGTCGCCCGCAGACGCTCGGCGAGCTCCACCGCACCCTGCTCGGCGGTCTGCGGCAGGAGAACCCCGATCTCCTCGCCCCCGTAGCGCGCGCACAGATCCACCGCGCGCACCGTCTCGCTCAACAGGCGCGCCACGTGCTTCAGCACCGCGTCTCCCGCCTCGTGGCCGAACCGGTCGTTCACCTGCTTGAATTGGTCGAGGTCGAGCAGGATCAACGAACACGCGCCGCCGAACCGGTCCGTCTCCGTCACCACGCGCCGCAACTGCTCGTCGAAGTGACGCCGGTTCGCCAAGCCGGTCAGGGGGTCCGTCCGGGCTCTCAAGCTGACCTCTTCGATCTCCCACACGATCTCGAGCGGGCCGCGCGCCACGGCCGCCAGCAGGCCAACGTTTCGCGCCTCGTGCTGCGACACGTCCCCGGGCATCTTCCCTTCGACCACGATCGCGCCGATCGCGTGGTCGGTTTCGATGATCGGGATGATGGCGGCCGATCCGATCGGCCGCGGCAGGCCGCCGTACGGGCAGCCGTCGATCACCGCAGGGGCGGCGTCCTCGAGCACGAGCCGCAGTCCCTCGACGCACACGCGGCCGACCAGTGAGTCCGCCGTCACGTGAAAGCCGGGCTCGATCTCCGACGAGGGCGAGATCGCCTGCACCACGCCGTGTTTTTCGGCCGCGTTCCAGCGGACCAGCCCGGCCACCGTCGCCGATGTGACGTCGCGCGCCGTGTCGCAGAGCGCCTGCGACAGCGCCTCGGCGCCGCGATGGCCGTGCAGCCGCTTCACCGCGTCGAGCAGCGCCTCGCTCTGCCGCATGTGTCGGCCGTACTCCCGGCGCAGATCGAACAGCTGAAGCAGCCCAGCCACCTGTGCGGCAAAGCGCGGCATCCAGGAGCGCGCGGAGTCACGGTCGAGCCGCAGCCCGCCGGCGGCGGTGAGCGTCAGCACGCCGTAGATGGTTCCGGTGCCAAGCACCGGCACCGCGGCGAGCACTGGCGCGTCCTCCGCTTCGCCGGCGAACTGCACGACGTTTGCTTCGGCGCTCCAGCGAACCAGGGCGCCCCAGGCGCGCACATCGAAGAAGGCCGGCCGCTCGGCGGCTTCCGTTGACCAGGCCGACGGGACCAGCGCCTGCCGCGTCTCGACCCAGCGCCAGAAGATCGCCTCTTCGGCGCTTGAGAGATCTCGAATATCGCGCAACAGGCGGTCGAGCACCTCGAGATCGCGCGTCGCCTCTTTTGTCTCGAAGACCCGCTGGACATCGCGGCGGAGCGCCATGGAGCTGGCGGGCGTCACGCGCGCGTTGGCCGACGTGGATGCGAGGTGCGCCTCGACCCGCGTGACCGCGGACGACCGCGAGTCGCGCCCTTTGCGCGCGATCCAGGCGCGCATGCCCACGACGGCCGCGCCGGCGCCGGCTGCCGCCGCAAGCACCGTCACGAACATCGTGCGCAGGAAGTGCGTGTCCGATGCCGCCATCACGACGAGTGGTTCGATGACTCCGCCGCCGAGCGCGGCACTCGTCAGGAATGCGTGATGCGCGAAGCGGCGACGGCCGCGCCAAATCCGTTGTCGATGTTTACGACGGTCACGCCAGCCGCGCAACTGTTCAACATCGTGAGCAGCGGCGCGATCCCGCCGAACGCGGCGCCATACCCCACGCTCGTCGGCACGGCGATGACCGGCGACCGCACGAGACCGCCGACGACCGATGGCAGCGCACCGTCCATGCCCGCCACCACGATCACCACCGCCGCCGACGCGAGCTCCTCGCGCTTGACCAGCACACGATGGATGCCCGCGACGCCGACGTCTGTGACCCGCGCCACGCAGTCCCCGAGCGCGTCGAGCGTCACCGCCGCTTCTTCGGCGACCGGGAGATCGCTGGTGCCCGCGGTGACGATGACGACCGTTCCCTTTCCGCGCGGCGCCGGCGCCGCGCCCGGCAAGTGCGCCGTTCGCGCGGTGCGGTTGAGCTCGACATTGGGAATCAGCGTCCGCAGATGCTCGGCCGCGTCGTCATCGATTCGCGTCACGAGTACGGCGTCGCCCTGCGCCGCGATCCGGAGCGCGATCGCGCCGATTTGCTCCGGCGTTTTGCCGGCGCCGTAGATCACCTCCGGAAAGCCCTGGCGCAGCGCGCGCTGGTGGTCGATCGTCGCGAACGCCAATGCGTCGCCCGGGTCGAACGCCAGCAGATCGATCGCATGCGCCGCGTCGAGCGAGCCGTCCGCAACGCGTGCCAACAGGTCGCGAACGTGATCGCGCCTCACGACGTCATACCTCGGCGGTCTCGAGCTCGTCATCCACCGGGCCCGCGTCGGAGGACGGCGCGTCGGCGATAAAGAGATCTCTCATCCGGAGATACTCCTCGAAGATCCCTTCCACCTCGCCGAGCGAATTGACGGCGTGTAGCCGCTTGCGCAGTTCGGCTGAGGCGGGGAGCCCTTTCACATACCAGCCAAGGTGCTTCCGGAACTCGATCGCCGCGCCGCGACGATCCGGCTCGTACGCCTCGGCCATGTGCGCGTGATCGAGCGCAATCGCGAACCGCTGCTCGACGCTCGGCTCCGGGCGCATTGGGCGGCCTTCGAGCAAATCGCGCGTCTGATCGAAAATCCACGGCTGGCCGAACGAGCCGCGGGCGATCATCACACCGGCGCAGCCGGTCTCGCGCCACATCCGCACCGCGTCGTGCGGCGTCTTGATGTCGCCGTTGCCGAGCACCGGGATGTCGAGCGCTTGAACGACGGCGGCGATCTCCTCCCATCGCGCCTGCCCCGAATACATCTGGGTGCGCGTGCGCGGATGCAGCGTCAACACGCGAGCGCCGGCGTCCTGGCACCGCAGCGCGATCGACACCGGGTCGCGCATGTCTTCGTTCCAGCCGCTGCGGATCTTGCACGTCACAGGCAGCGCCGTGCTTCGGGAAACGGCGCGAATGACCTGCTGCACGAGGTCCAGGTCGCGCAGGCAGCCCGAGCCGCCGTTGCGCTTCACGACCTTTTTGACCGGGCAGCCGAAGTTGATGTCGATGAGGTCGGGAGCGAATACGTCGGTGACGAACGCGGCCGCCTCGCCCATCGCCACCGGGTCGGCACCGAAGATCTGGACGCCGATCGGACGCTCGTCGCTCCCGAAGCGCAGCTTCGCGACCGTCGCCGGGTTCTCGCGGCGGATTCCTTCCGCCGACAGGAACTCCGTTACGACCACGTCGGCGCCAAAGCGGCGGCAGAGGCGCCGGAACGGCGACTCCGATACCCCGGCCATTGGCGCCAGGTAGAGCGGAACGTCGTGCGTGAGCGGAAAGGGAAAGCGCTTCATACCTTGAAGCTAAGAACGGGCCGAAGTCCAAGCAATATCAGCATTTGACACACGTTCAGGACCTGAATAGTTTCGCAGGTTCACGCTCGAGCCTCATCTCTTGGACTTAGATCGATGGAATTGCGCGAATTTTTCAGCGAGGACGCCATCAAATTGGACATCGCCGGGGAGTCGAAAGACGACGTCCTCCGCGAACTGATCGGCTTGCTCAAGCTCGACGAGAAGTCCGAGGGGATGCTGTTCAAGATGCTCAAACGCCGCGAAAACCTTGGATCGACCGGGATCGGTCGCGGCATCGCCATTCCCCACTGCCGATCGCTCGTGGTCAACAAGCTGCGGGTGGCGTTCGGCCGGAAGAAGGCCGGCGTGGACTTCAAGGCGATCGACGAGAAACCGGTCAACTTCTTCTTCCTGATCGTTGCCCCGCCGTTAGAGGTCTCGAATCAGTATCTGCCGGTGCTCGGCAAGATCGCCCAGTTCAGCAAGGAACCCGATGTGCCGGCCCGCCTGCTGGAGCTGACGGAGCCCAAGCAGTTCCTGGCTCTGCTCGAGGAAAAGGGCGTTTAGCGCCGGGTTGCCTCCGCCGCCCCGTTTCAGCTCACTCCCACTCGATGGTCGCCGGCGGCTTGGAGCTCACATCATACACCACGCGATTGACGCCGCGCACCTGGTTGATGATGCGGCTGGAAATGCGCCCGAGCACGTCATACGGGAAGGGATACCAATCCGCCGTCATGCCGTCGGTGCTCGTGACCGCCCGGAGCGCGACGACGTTTTCGTACGTGCGGTAGTCGCCCATCACGCCAACGCTGCGAACTGGCAGCAGCACGGCGAACGCCTGCCAGATGTCGTCGTACAGGCCCGCCTCGCGAATACCTTCGAGGTAGATCGCGTCGGCGCGCCGCAGCACGTCGAGCGATTCGGGGGTCACAGGGCCAAGCACGCGAATGCCGAGGCCAGGACCGGGGAATGGATGCCGGCCGACCATCTCGTTTGGAAGGCCGAGCTCGCGGCCGACGTTGCGCACCTCGTCCTTGAACAACTCCCGTAGCGGCTCGATCAACTCGAACTTCATGTCGGGCTTGAGGCCGCCGACGTTGTGGTGCGTCTTGATCGTGACCGACGGGCCGCCCTTTGGCGACGCCGATTCGATCACATCCGGATAGAGCGTGCCCTGCACGAGAAAGTCCGCGTCGGCGCCCGCGCCGCTCGTCGCTTCTTCGAAGACATCGATGAAGGTGTGCCCGATGATCTTGCGCTTCGCCTCGGGGTCGTCGACGCCGGCCAGTGCGGCGAGAAAACGCGTCGACGCGTCGATCGTCACGAGCTTGATTCCGAGGTTGGCCGTGACCATGCGTTCGACCTGCTCGCGCTCATTGAGGCGCAGCAGCCCAGTGTCGACGAATACGCAGGTGAGTTGATCGCCGATCGCACGGTGGACGAGCGCCGCCGCGACCGCCGAATCGACGCCGCCAGAGAGACCGCAGATGACGCGGGCGCCGCCTACGCGCTGCCGAATGGCCGCGATCTCGCGCTCGACGAAAGTTCCGGGAGTCCAATCGGCTCGAGCGCCGCAGATGCGGAAGAGGAAGTTCGCGATCAGCTCCCCGCCGCGCGGCGTGTGCGCGACCTCTGGATGGAACTGCACGCAGTGAATCGGCTTGGTCACGTGGCGCATGGCCGCGACCGGCACCGATTGGCTCGACGCCACGACGACGAAGCCATCGGGAGGCACGTCGACATGGTCGCCGTGGCTCATCCAGACGGTCATGCGTTCGCCGCGGCTGAATCCGTCGAATAGGCCGCACGGCTCGTCGACCGCGAGCTCGGCGCGGCCGTACTCGCGGCGGCCGGCGTTGACGACGCGGCCGCCGGCGAGATGGGCGACGAGCTGCATGCCGTAGCAGACGGCGAGCACGGGGGCGAGGTCAAGTAGTGCCGGGTCGGCCGACGGCGCGCCGGGTTCGTAGACCGAGTTGGGGCCGCCGCTGAGGATGATGCCGGTCGGCTGCCAGGCGCGAATCCACTCGACGTCGCGCGTCGGAGGATGAATCTCCGAGTAGACGCGCGCTTCCCGGACGCGGCGCGCGATCAGCTGTGTGAACTGTGAACCGTAATCGATGATTAAGATGCGCGAGTCGGTCATCGCTTCCAGTCCGGACCGTTCAAGGCGAGGAATTCCACGGCCCGCGAATCGAGGTCGAGCACGCCCGCCGACGGGGTGCCGTACAACCACCCGCAGGCCTCGCCGGGGTTCACGATCAACGTCTCGCCGCGCGTCTTCATCTCCTGCTGATGGGTGCTGCCGTGGATCACGATCTCGTGCGACCGCACCGACCGCGTGTTCACGTCGCCGATGTCGTGCACGAGCAGGATCCGCCGGCCGCCGATCTCGAAGCTGTGCGGCGACTCGAACAGCTCGGCGCCGAACCCCGACTGCGCCCGAGACAACAGTCCCTCCCGGTCGCCGTCGTTCCGGCCGAATACGCCGGCCAGCGACACGTGCGCGTCTTCGAACGCCTTGAGCGCGAATGGCGAGCAGTAGTCCCCCGCGTGCAGTACCATCCCGACGCCCGCCTCCTGAAGCTGCCGCACCAGCTCGGCGATCGCCGGCAGGCGATCGTGCGTGTCGGCCAACAGTCCTATCCGCATCAGCGTCCCCCTCCCTGCCAGCGTGGAGTCTCGATCTCGCGACGCATCAGATCCTCGTACGTCTCGCGCGCCGTGATCACGGCGAACCGGTCGCCGTCCACCAGCACTTCGGCCGGCCGAAGCCGGCTGTTGTAGTTCGAGGCCATGGCGTATCCGTACGCGCCGACGTCGCACACCGCCAAATACTCTCCGGGTTGAACGTCGTCCATCTCGCGGTCCAGCGCCAGGAAGTCTCCACTCTCGCACACCGGGCCCACGACGTCGACGCGCCGCTTGGCGCTGTGCCGGCGAACCGCCTGCACGCGATGAAATGCGCCGTAGTGCGAAGGGCGCAGCAGCTCGGTCATGCCGGCATCCGCGACGACGTAGTCCTTCCCGCCGCTCCGCTTCCGATAGAGCACCCGGGCAACGAGCACCGCCGCGTTGCCGACCACGAACCGGCCCGGCTCCATGATCAGCGTGAGCCCGGTGGCGGCTACCGGCGGCAGCACCATCGACGCGAAGCGCGACAGATCGGGCGGCTCCTCGGTGTCGTACCGGACGCCGAGGCCGCCGCCGATGTCGAGGTATTCGAGTGTGTCGATGCCACGACCGCGCAGCTCGTCCAAAATGGCGACGAGGCGGCTCACGCCTTCGCGGTACGGATCGATGCGCGTCAGCTGCGACCCCAGATGCATGTCGAGCCCTACGAGGGAGAGATGTGGCAGCTCCGCCGCGATCGATGCAACGTGAACCACGTCGTCGTGGGGAATACCGAACTTGTGTCCTCGCCCCCCGGTCTTGATGTAGTCGTGCGCGGTCTCGAGCGTGATCTCGGGATTCACGCGGATCGACACGCGCGCCGTCATCTCCCGGTCGGCAGCCAGGCGGTCGACGAGCCGGAGCTCGGCCTCGCTCTCCACATTGATGAACAAAATGCCGGCGTCGAGCGCCTCTGCGAGCTCGCCCTCGGTCTTTCCGACGCCGCCGAAGATGGTGTCGCGGGGCGCGAATCCGGCACGGAGCGCGCGCGCCAGCTCTCCGCCCGACACGACGTCGGCGCCGGCCCCGAGCGCGCGTAACAGCTCGAGCACGCCGCGGCTCGAGTTTGCCTTCAGCGTATAGTGAATTCGGTGCGGGACCGGCTCGAGCATCTGGTCGAGCCGCTCGTACCGGTCGCGAATCGTCGCCGCGCTGTACACGTAGGCCGGCGTGCCCACGTCTTCGGCGATTCGCTCGAGGGAGACGCCCTCGCACTGGAGCGCTCCGTCGATGCGCGAGAACGCGGTCGTCAGTACGCTTTGGCCCATACGGCTTCGGCGACAGCCGCGCGCCCGCAGCGCAGGCACTTGGCCGGCGTCTCCGCCGAACGGAACTCCTCGTCGGGCAAGACGCGGATGGTCGCCTTGGTGTCCTCCTTGATCTGCGCCTCGCACGCCGGGTCGCCACACCAGCCGGCATACACGAACGCGCCGTCGCCGTCCATCAGCGCGCGGAAGTCGTCGTAGCTGATCGCGTGCCGTACGCTGTGCTGCTCGCGGCGTTCGCGCGCCGCGATCAGCATGTCCTCCTGGATGCGCATCAGCAAGTCGGCGACGTCCTCGCCGAGCGCATCGAGCGACACGGGCCGCTTTTCGCGGCTGTCGCGCCGCACGAGCACGCCCTGATTCTTTTCCAGGTCGCGCGGGCCGAGCTCCATGCGGAGGGGCACGCCGCGCAGCTCCCACTCGTAGTACTTGGCGCCCGGTTTCATGCCGTCGCGATCGTCCACGTGCACGCGAAGGCGGCCGGGATCGCGGCGCTCCCAATCGGCGAGCCGGCGCGTGACGCGGTCGGCCGCCTCGAGCATCGCGCTCCGTTCTTCGTCCGTCTTGTAGATCGGCACGATCACCATCTCGATCGGCGCGAGGAGCGGCGGCACGCGGATACCGACGTCGTCGCCGTGGGTCATTACCAATCCGCCCACGAGGCGAGTCGACACGCCCCAACTGGTGTTCCAAGCGAACTCCTGCCCGCCGTGCTCCGCTTGAAACTTGAGGTCGAACGCCTTGGCGAAGTTCTGTCCGAGGTCATGCGAGGTGCCCGCCTGAAGCGCCTTGTTGTCCTGCATCATCGCTTCGCAGGCATAGGTGCGGAGCGCGCCCGCGAACCGTTCGGCGTCGGTCTTCTGGCCGGTGATGACCGGCATCGCCATCCAGCCTTCCATGAAGTCGCGATAGATGCCGAGGATGCGACGTGCCTCTTCCTCCGCCTCGTCGTGCGTGGCATGCGCCGTATGTCCTTCCTGCCACAAGAACTCGAGGGTACGAAGAAAGAGCCGCGTGCGCATCTCCCAGCGCACGACGTTCGCCCACTGGTTGATGAGCAGCGGCAGATCGCGGTAGCTCTGCACCCACTTGGCGAACATCGAGTAGATGATCGTCTCGGAGGTGGGGCGGATGATGAGCGGCTCGTCGAGCTTTTTCCCGCCGCCATGGGTGACGACGGCGACCTCGGGCGCGAAGCCTTCGACGTGCTGCGCCTCCTTGTGCAGAAAGCTCTCGGGAATGAACAGCGGGAAATAGGCGTTCTGGTGGCCGGTCGCCTTGAACATCTCGTCGAGCGAACGTTGCATTCGCTCCCAGATGCCGTAGCCGTTCGGCCGGATGACCATGCAGCCGCGCACCGGCGAGTGGTCCGCCAACTCGGCCCGCAGCACGACCTCGTTGTACCAGGCGCTGAAATCCGCCGCCCGCGTCGTCAGCTTTCTGTCGTCGGCCATTGCGAAGTGATATGAGAGTGCTATAA
>JBIOHX010000094.1:0-12198 GCA_044449465.1 Gemmatimonadales bacterium
GATCAGATCCGCACCGAGGCCGGCGACTTCACGGCCATGGAGCTGTTCGAGCGCGTGGCGACGACCGACGTGCGCGATGCCTGCGACATCTTCCGCCCGACGTTCGACGCCGCCAAGGGGGCGGACGGCTTCGTGTCGATCGAGGTGTCGCCGGCCGCGGCCAACGACGCGCAGGCGACGATCGCCGAAGCGACGCGTCTCTGGGCGAGCGTCGACCGGCCGAACGTGATGGTCAAGGTGCCGGGAACGGCGGAGGGCGCCAAGGCCGTGCGGCAGCTCACGGCGAATGGCGTCAACGTCAACATCACGCTGCTGTTCGCCATCGAGGCCTATCGAAGCGTCATCGAGGCCTACATGGCTGGCCTCGAAGGCCGGCTGGCCGCCGGCAAGCCCATCGACCACATTCACTCAGTGGCGAGCTTCTTCGTCAGCCGCGTCGACACCGAGGTCGACAAGCGGATCGACGCGATGAGCAAGGCCGACCCGGGCCGAAAGCCGGCCCTCGCGGCTCTCTGCGGTAAGGCGGCGATTGCCAACGCGAAGCTCGCGTACAAACTGTTCCAGGAGTCGATCGAGTCGCCGCGGTGGAAGGCGCTGGCCGCGCGCGGCGCGTCGGTGCAACGGCCGCTGTGGGCGAGCACGAGCACCAAGAACCCGGCGTACCGCGACGTGATGTACGTGGAACAGCTCATCGGCCCGGACACGGTGAACACGATGCCGCCGCAGACCATTGACGCGTTCCGCGACCACGGCGTCATCGCGCGCACGGTCGACAAGGGCACGGACGAGGCAAAGCGGACGATCGACGCGCTCGCGGCGCAGGGCATCGCCATGCGCGACGTGACGGACAAGCTGCTCGCTGACGGACTAGCGAGCTTCCAGAAGTCCTTCGATACGTTGACCGCCGGCCTGGAGCAGAAGACGAAGGCGCTGGGCAGGGAGCTGGTGGCGAGCCGCTGACCCAACCTTCATCGCCCTTGCACTACTGCCGAACGAAGATCGTCTGCACGTTGGGGCCGGCGAGCTCGTCGCCCGAGGCGCTGCGCAGCCTCATCGACGCCGGCCTCAACGTCGCCCGCATCAACTTCTCGCACAGCACGCACGAGCAACATGCGGCGACGATCGCGCTCGTGCGCAGGATCGCCACCGAAATGGACCGCCCGGTCGCGATCCTTGGCGATCTGCAGGGGCCGCGTATCCGCATTGGCGATCTGCCGGCGCCGCGCGAGCTGGCCGACGGCGGCGACGTCGTGTTCGCTCCCGAGGGAAAAGCGCGGGGAGACGAGATTCCCGTCACCTACACGAATCTCGCCGAGGACGTCAGCGTCGGCGATCGGATCCTGATCAACGACGGATTGCTTGAGCTCGTGGTGCTCGAGGTACACAAGCCGCGGGTGACGGCGCGCGTGCTGCACGGCGGAACGCTGTCGAGCCACAAGGGCATCAACCTGCCCGGCGTGAAGGTATCGGCGCCTTCGATCACCGAGAAGGATCGCGACGACGTTTCGTTCGCCGCCGGGCAAGATCTCGAGTACGTCGCGCTCAGCTTCGTGCGCCGGGCGCAGGACATCGCCGAGCTCAAGACGCTCATCCCCAAGTCGACGCTCGTCATCGCCAAGATCGAGAAAGATTCGGCGCTGGAGAACATTGAAACGATCGTCCGGGCCTCCGACGGCGTGATGGTGGCGCGCGGCGATCTCGGCGTCGAGCTGCCGTTCGAGGAGGTGCCGTACGCGCAGAAGCGGATCATCGCGCTGTGCAACCGGCTCGGCCGGCCGGTCATCACGGCGACGCAGATGCTCGAGTCGATGATCACTCACCCCCGGCCGACGCGCGCCGAAGCGAGCGACGTGGCCAACGCGATCCTCGATGGAACGGACGCCGTGATGTTGTCGGCGGAGACGGCCGCGGGGCAATACCCGCGGCTCGCCGTCGAGGCGATGAGCCGCATCATCGCCGAGATCGAGAAGCGCCCGCAACACTTCCGTGGAGAGGACCGCCGCCGCGGCGAGTCGGCGATGTCGACCGAGTTCGCGATCGCCGCGGCGAGCGCGGCGGCGGTGACGATGCTCAATGCGCCGGTGCTGATCGTGTTCACCAAGAGCGGGTTCAGCGCGCGGATCGTCGCCTCCCACCGGCCGAGCGTGCCGATCCTCGTCTTGACCGACATTCCGCGTACCTTTCGACAGCTGGCGCTGGTGTGGGGCGTGATTCCGGAACTCGTGCCGCATTGCAACAGCTACGATGAGATGGTGCGTCTCGCCCTCGAAACGGTGCGGCGCCGCGGCCTCGCGCGGACAGGCGATCGCGTGGTGGTCACGGCCGGCGTCCCGTTCGACGTTCCGGGGACGACCAACTTGCTGAAGGTGGAGACGGTGTGACGCGGCGCGCGGCTCGCGCCGAGCTCCCTCCGTTCTTCGGGCCGTGAAGCTTACCTTCCTCGGCACAGGCACCAGCTTTGGCGTTCCGAAGGTGGGCTGCTACTGCGCCGTGTGCCGGTCGCCTGATCCGCGCGACAAACGCACGCGAGTCGGCGCCGTGATCGAGAGCGGCCACGGCACTCGCCTGCTCCTCGACACGCCGCCCGAGCTGCGGCTGCAGCTGGTGGCCGCTGGCATCGATCGCGTCGACGCAGTGGCGTTCACGCACGGCCATGCCGATCACACACACGGGATCGACGACTTGCGCGCGATTACCGTGAATCGCGAGGCGCCGTTGCCCATCTATGGATCGGCGGAAACGCTCCGCATCCTCTGGGAGAAGTTTCGCTACATTTTTGACGATGGTATGCGTCCCCTGCCGGGCACGTCGAAGCCGGAGGCGCGGGCGCACGTCGTCGAATCGGCGGAGCCCTTTTCGGTCGGCGACCTGGAAGTTACGCCGGTGAGCGTACCGCATGGCCCTGTCACGGTCTTTGCGTATCGCGTCGGCGGACTCGCGTATGTCACCGACGCCAAGTCGCTGCCGGCGGACGCGATTCGACTTCTCGCGGGCGCGAGCGTGCTCGTGATCAACGCGCTCTTCCGCACCGAGCATCCAACGCACTTGAGCATTCCCGAAGCGCTCGCGGCGGCGCGCGAGATAGGCGCCGAGCGGACGTACCTGACGCATCTCACGCACGACAACCTGCACGCCGACCTCGAAGCCGAGCTCCCGCGCGGTGTCGCGCCGGCGTTCGACGGCCTGACCGTCCGCATCGACTGAGCTCTCCAATGACCCTACGCATCGACTACACGAACATGATGGGCGACGTGATCAATGGCGGCCTGTCGGCGCCTGATTGGTCGAGCGCGCCCGAGCTCTTTCGCCGCGCCTTCGCGGCGACCGAGAAGCGGCGAGCCAACGGCGAGCTCGGCTTCCTCGCGCTTCCGGGCGACGACGTATTGCACAAGCAGTCACTCGACTTCGCCGCGCGGGCGCGCGGCAAATTCGACGACGTGGTGGTGCTCGGTATCGGCGGCTCGGCGCTTGGTCCGATCGCGCTCCGCACGGCGCTCCTCGCGCCGGACTGGAATGCGCTCAACGACGCCGAGCGCGGCTCGCGGCCGCGATTGCACGTGCTCGACAATGTCGATCCGCATCGCATCTCGGCCCTGCTCGGCCGACTGAATCTCGAGCGTGCCCTGTTCGTCGTCATCTCCAAGTCGGGCGGTACGGCGGAAACGATGGCGCAGTACCTCGTCGTGCGAGAACGGCTGATCGCCGGCACCAAGGAGCCAGCGGCGCACCTGGTGTTCGTGACCGATCCCACCAATGGCGCGCTGCGTCAGATCGCGAGCCGGGAACGGATTCCGGCGCTCGACATTCCCCCGGCCGTGGGCGGGCGGTACAGCGTGCTCACACCGGTCGGCATACTGCCGGCGGCGCTGACGGGCATGGACACGGTGCAGCTTCTCGCCGGCGCCGCCGCGATCGCCGAGCGCTGCCGCGGGGACGAGCTGGCGAAGAATCCGGCGGGGGTGTTCGCGGTACTGCAGTTTCTGGCCGACACCAAGCTCGGACGGCACATTCACGTATTGATGCCGTATTCCGATCCGCTGGGCGACGTGGCGAACTGGTTCGTCCAGCTGTGGGCGGAAAGCCTCGGCAAGCATCGCACGAAGGGCGACCCGGGCGTTGGACCAACGCCGCTCGCCGCGCTCGGCGCGACAGATCAACACAGCAAGGTCCAGCTGTTCATGGAGGGGCCGCCGGACAAGACGGTGGCGTTCATCGCGGTGGACCAGGGCGGCGTCCAGCTCTCGATCCCGAAGCTCCACGGCGACATCAAGGAGCTTGGGTATCTGGGCGGGCATCAGCTCGGAGAGCTGCTGTCGATCGAGCAGCGCGCGACTGCCGGGGCGCTCGCGAGGCGGGGGCGGGTCAACATGACGATCCACGTCGACCGGGCCGACGCCTGGCATCTGGGCGCGCTGTTCATGCTGTTGGAGATCGCGACGGTCTATGCGGGCGAGATGTATGGGGTCAATCCGCTGGACCAGCCGGGCGTCGAGCTCGGAAAGCAGTTCACCTACGCGATGCTCGGACGCGCGGACGCGGAGCAGGCCCGGCAGGAATGGAACCTGCTTCCCAAGCCTGACAGCAGGTACGCCGTGTAGCGGACTTGTCGCTGCCAGGGTGGGGCGGCAGGTTCCGGCATACCTGCACACTCTTCCACCACCATGGATAAGATCGAAGCCCTGAACTCCCTGTTCGGAGCGGACGTCACCGTTCGGGGCGGCCGGTTGGCCGTCGCCAAGGACGGGGCATTCCGCTCGCCCAAAATGGATTCGCTCGCGCGCGCCGCGGTGTTCGGCGAAGACGACGAGAAGCAGCACGCTCGCTGGCTGATCTGGGAGATCGGTCAGGCCGTGGGAGCGCGGCCGGCCTCGATTCACGATCTGTACCTGGCGCGCGGCCGTGGCGAGACGCACGGCTTCACGGTGCCGGCCATCAACGTGCGCGGCATGGCGTACGACACGGCGCGAGCGATCTTTCGCACGGCGATCGCCCTCGACGCGGGCGCGTTCATCCTGGAGATCGCCCGCTCCGAGATCGCCTACACGGACCAGCGGCCGGGGGAATACGTCGCCGTGATACTGGCCGCCGCGCTGCGCGAGGGATTCCGCGGGCCGGTGTTCATCCAAGGCGACCACTTCCAGGTCAGTCACAAGAAGTTCGCGGCGGATCGCGACACCGAAGTCGGCGCCGTCAAGGCGCTCGCGAAAGAGGCGATCGCCGCCGGGTTCTACAACATCGACATCGACACGTCGACGCTCGTCGACATCTCGAAGCCGACGCTCGACGAGCAGCAGCGCCTCAACTACGAGGTCGGCGTCGACATCTTGCGCACGGTGCGCGAGCTGGCGCCGGATTCGGTGACGATCTCGGTGGGCGGCGAGATTGGCGAGGTCGGGACGCAGAACAGCACCGTCGAAGAGCTGCGCGCCTATATGAACGGCTTCGACGCCGCGCTTCCTCGCGGCGTGGAAGGACTGTCGAAGATCAGCGTGCAGTCGGGGACGTCGCACGGGGGCGTGGTGCTAGCGGACGGGTCGATCGCCGATGTGAAGCTCGACCTGGACACGCTCGAGCGACTGTCGAAGGTGGCGAGGGACGAATATCACCTCGCCGGAGCGGTGCAGCATGGCGCATCGACGCTGCCCGACAGCGCGTTCAACAATTTTCCCAAGCGCGAGACGGCGGAGATCCATCTGGCGACGAACTTCCAGAACATGCTGTACGACCACATGCCGGCCGAGCTGCGGGCGACGATCTATGACTGGCTCACGGTGAACGCGAAGGACGAGCGCAAGCCGACCGACTCGGACGAGCAGTTCTATTACAAGACTCGGAAAAAGGCGCTGGGGCCGTTCAAGCGCCAGCTCTGGGACCTGCCGGCGGACGCGAAGGCGGCGCTGGCCAAGGCGTACAACGAGAAATTCACATTCCTGTTCAACCAGTTGGCGATAGCCGGCACGGCGGCGGTCGTCGCCAAGTTCGTGGCGGCGCCGACGATCCACCGGGCCGATCCGACGCAGGCAGCCGCGGTGGCCGCGGCGCCCGACGACGCCGAGCTGAGCGACTGAGCGACGAGGGCAATGATGCGAGGAAGTGAAGTACGAGGGAATGGCGAAGTGCCGGCCACCGAGGCGCTATGGCTCGACACGCTCCAGCGCGTGTCCGGCCGGTCGGCGCACGAGCTGCGTGGCGCGCTGAACGGCGTGTCGGTGAATCTCGAGGTAGTGCGCTCGCGCTCGGCCAGGCCCGACACGGCGGTGATGGCCGTGACCAAATACGCCGACGCGGCGGGCGACCAGCTCACGCACGTGATCGCGATGAGCGAGGCGCTGCTGTCGTTGGCGCGCGCGGCGCGCGGTCCTCTCGAGATTGGTCCCGTGACGCGTCGGTTCGAAGCGTTGCTGGGCGCGGCGGCGCGGGCCGACGGCCGCTCGCTCGTCGTCGACGCATCGGCCGACGCGCTGGGCCCGACGTCGGCCGACGCCGCGGCGACGCGGCTGGTGATCGGCGCCAGCTTGCTGGCAGCGATCGAGGCCTCGACGCGTGTGGTTTGCCGGGCGACGGAAGGCGACGCGCCGGCGCTGCGTGTGGAGAGTTGCGACGGGGCGTCGTTCGCGCTGCCGGCCGAGGTGGTGGCTGCGGCGACCGGCGCGGGAATCGGCGTGGAGGCCGAACCGAGCGCCCTTTCGATTAGCTTCCCTCGAGGGAAGGACGGTACAGCGTGATGAAGCAAGACAAATCGAAAGTGCTGATCGCGGACGACGAGCCGGCGATCACCTCGGGACTGAGCGCGATCCTCGAGGACGAAGGCTACACCGTCGACATTGCCAACGACGGCCAGAAGGCGCTCGAGCGGTTGAGCGCCGAGCGGTACGGCGTGGTGCTGGCCGATCTCAAGATGCCCAAGCTCGACGGCATCGCGCTGCTCAGGGAGCTGCGCGGCCAGAAGATCGCGACCGAGTTCATCATGATCACGGGGCAGGGGTCGACCGAGCTGGCGATCGAAGCGATCAAGCAGGGAGCGGCGGACTACATCGAAAAGCCGCTCAACGCCGAGCGCTTGAACAAGCTCAAAGCACAAATACCCAAACTGCTCGAGCAATTCGGCCTGCAGGAAAAGAACCGAGAGCTGTCGGCCAAACTGGAAGGGCTGACGCACTACGGGGAGCTGACCGGCCAGTCCGAGGCGATGCGCAGCGTGTACCAGGTGATCGACGCCGTGGCGCCGTCAAACGCGAGCGTGCTGATCCTCGGTGAATCGGGCACCGGCAAGGAGCTGGTCGCGCGCGCGGTGCATTCGAAGAGCGAGCGGGCGAAGGGGCCGTTCTTCGCGCTCAATTGCGCCGCGCTGCCGAAGGAGATTCTCGAGAACGAGTTGTTCGGCCACGAGAAGGGCGCGTTCACCGGCTCGACGAACGAGAAGCCGGGCGCGTTCGAGATGGCGAGCGGCGGAACGATATTCCTCGACGAGGTCGCCGAGATGTCCCCCGACAGCCAGGTGAAGCTGCTGCGCGCGCTCGAGACGCGGCAGGTGCGACGGCTTGGCGGGAGAAAAGAGATCACCGTCGACATCCGCATCGTTGCCGCGACGAACAAGAATCTGCAAAAGGCGATCTCGGAGAGCGAGCTGCGCGAGGATCTGTACTACCGCCTGGCCGTCGTCGAGATCGTGCTGCCGCCGCTGCGCGAGCGCACGGACGACATCCGGCTGCTCGCCACGGAGTTTCTATCGCGTTACGCGAGCCAGAGCGGTAAGAGAGTCACCGACTTCGACGCGACGGCGTGGGATTGGATTCTGGCGTATCATTGGCCGGGCAACGTCCGTGAGCTCAAGAACGCGGTGGAGCGCGCGGTGATCATGGCGCGCGGCGAGAGGATCAGTCTCGTGGACATCATGCCGCGCCACCTGCGCGCTCCGGGCGAGGTGGCAAGCTCGGTGACGATTCCCGTTGGCGCCACGGTGTCCGATGCCCGGCGCCAGCTGGTGCTGCACACGTTCGCGTCGAACGCCGGCGACTTGGGGCGCACGGCGAAGGTGACCGGCGTGAGCGTCGACGACGTGCGGCGTGATCTCCTCGCGCTGATCAACGGCGCGGCTGAGGAGACGGCGGACGATGGCGACGCGGAGGAGACGCCGAGTAACGGGAAGCACACGCGGCCGGCCGACGCCATCGTGCCGCCGCGGGTTGGGGCGCCGCCGCGAAAGCCGGCGCCGAAGCGGCGCTGACCGGCGGACCTTACCAGGAGCCCGAGCATGTCGCGACGAGACTACCAAGACGACGAACCGATCGTCGTGATCGAGAAGCATACCACGAGTGTAATGCCCTTTTTCGTGGGGCTCGCCGTCGGCGCCGGAGTGGCGCTGCTGTTTGCACCGCGATCCGGCGCGGCGACGCGGCGAGACATCCGCCGGCGCGCGCGGCGCGTTCGCCGTGCCGCCGAGAGGGTGGCGACAGACGTCACGGACACGGTGGCCGAGTCGTTCGAGGACGCGCGGCGCCGGGTCGAGAACCAGCTCGATTCGGCGCGGCAGGCGATCGATCTGAAGCGCGATCAGGTGAGCCGGGCGGTGAACGCCGGGCGCGAGGCGGCGCAGGTCGCGCGGAACGAGCTCGAACAGCGGCTCGCGCACACCAAGGCGGCGTACGCGGCAACCGACCATGCGCCGCGAGACCAGGCGCCGCGAGACCAGGCGCCGCGAGACCAGGCGCCGCGCCGGCGGCGAGCGGCGGGGGCGCAGGAGGCGGACGAAAGCTAAGTTTCTTCAGCCGCGCCCGTCTTCCTCCGCGCCACTCGCCACCGCTCCACCGACATGCCCCAGCGTTCCCTGCTCGTCGATCTCGGCTGGACGCTGCGTGATTACGCGAAACGAGTCTGGGACAACAGTGGCGAGGACAACGTTCTGTTCCTCGCCGGCGGCATCGCGTTCAACATCATTCTCGCGGCGTTGCCGTTCATCTTGCTGCTGGCAACGGGCGTGACGTACCTGCTCCCGATCTTCTACCGGGGAGAGATCAACTCCACGCAGCAGGTCGGCCAGCTGCTCGACCACCTGCTGCCGGCGCATGCAGAGGCCGGCTCGCCCTACCACAAACTGATCAACGATCTGCTGCGAACGCGGCGATCGCTGTCGTTTTACAGCGGGCTCGGTTTCATCTGGTTCTCGACGCGGTTGTTCGGATCGCTGCGGACCGTGCTGGCGAGCGTGTTCGACATCGAGACCGAGCGCGGCATCATTGCCGGCAAGATCTTCGATGTGAAGATCACCGTCGTGTCTACGGTGCTGTTCGCCGCGAGCGTCACGGTGACGACATACGTGGGTTTGGCGTCGAGCGCGCTGGTGACGATCGGCCTTCGGAACGACGTGATCCCGCGGGTGCAGTACTGGGCCGGTCGCTCGCTCGGGTTCGTGTTCCTCGTGCTGATGTTTTTCGCGCTGTACAAGTACCTGCCCATCCGCCGCGTACCGGCCAAGGCGGCGTGGGTGGCGGCGGCGTTCACGAGCGTCTGCTTCGAGGCCGCGCGCACGGCGTTCTCCTACTACACAAAGACCTTCAACCCAGCGTCGATGTACAGCGGAACACTGACGGCAATCGTCGTCGTGGTCGTGTGGTGCTACTACGCGGCGCTGATCTTCATCCTTGGCGGCGAGGTGGGGCAGGTGTTCGAGCTGCGACGGGTGCGGAGGCTTCAGCGCGAGGTGTTTACCGAGTAGGGAGCGCGCAATGACCTGGAGCGCGCCTCGGTGGCCCCGCTCATGCATTGAAGCTCAGCCATGAGAGCCTTTCTGGTTCTGCTCCTTGCCGCCGCGGCCGGCGCCTGCGGACGTACCGAGAACGGTGACATCGTGGTCAAGCGTCCCTCGGGGATGTCCGTCCAGACGACGCAAGACACGTTGCATCTGCCGACGATCGGCACGCATCAGGACACGGTGCGCACGCCGGTGATCGGGACGCAGACGGAGACCGTCGTCGTCAAAAAGCCGGTGATTGGGACGAAGAAGAGCGTCGTCACGGTTCCGGGGTCGAAACGCCCGTAGCCGCTCGCGCCGGTCGGTCGGCATATTCACCATATGCCGAGCTTGCCAGCGCCGATCGACCTTCGCAGCGACACCGTCACCAAGCCGACTCCGCCAATGCGCGCCGCGATGGCGGCGGCGGAAGTGGGCGACGACGAACGCGACGGCGATCCGACCACTCGCCGCCTCGAGGAACGCGTCGCCGCGCTGCTCGGCAAAGAAGCCGCGCTCTTTTTCCCGAGCGGCGTGATGGCGAACCAGACCGCGATCTGGATTCATGCGCCGCGCGGCACCGAGGTGCTGCTCGATGCCGACGCGCACATCGTTCATAGCGAGATCGCGGCGACGGCGGTGTTGAGCGGAGCGCAGGTGCAGCCCGTCGTACCGTCGGGTCTCGTGATGAACGCCGCCGACCTGCGACGCACGCTGCGGCCGGCGTCGCGCTACGTACCGGCACCCAGCCTCGTCTGCGTCGAGAACACGCACAACGGCGCCGGCGGAGTGATTACCGGCGTCGACGAGCTGCGCGCGATCCGGCACGTCGCCGCTGAGCGCGGCCTCCCCATGCACATGGACGGCGCCCGCCTCTGGAACGCCAGCGTGGCGAGCGGCGTCGCGCTCTCCGAAATCGCCGAGCAGGCGGACACCGTGATGGTCGCGTTCTCCAAGGGGCTTGGCGCGCCAGTCGGGGCGGCGCTGGCCGGTACGCGTGCCGCGATGGAGACGGCGTGGACGGCCCGCAAGCTGTTCGGCGGCGCGATGCGGCAGTCGGGGATCCTCGCGGCGGCCGCGCTCTACGCACTCGACCACCATATCGACCGCCTCGAGGAGGATCACGTCAACGCGCGTGCGTTGGCGCGAGCGATCGACGGCGCCGGTGGTGCCACCGTCGTGCCGCCCGATACGAATATCGTCATGCTCGATCTCGCAGGCGGTATGGCGGCGGCGACGGTGGTGGCGGCGGCGGCGGAGCACGGCGTCGCCGTGGCCGAGTGGAGCGACAGCCGCATCCGCATGGTGACCCACCTCGACGTGAGCGCCGACGCATGCCGGCGAGCCGGCGCGGTGCTGCGCGAGATTCTCGAGAGGGGCGCTCGGGCCGCGCGTCCAGTATCTTGAAGCACCTCAACCGCTCCTCGCCGCCATGTCCACGCCCCTGACGCTGACGCTCGACGACTTCACGCAGGCCCGCCGCCGCATCGCCCCACACATCAAGCGGACGCCGCTGCTGACGTCGCGCCAGCTCAATGAGCTGACCGGCTATGACATTCGGCTCAAAGCCGAGATGTTTCAGCGCGTCGGCTCGTACAAGATTCGGGGCCCGCTCAACAAGCTGGCGCAGATGCCCGACGAGCAGAAAAAACGCGGCGTGGTGTGCTCATCGGCGGGGAACCACGCGCAGGGGGTGGCGCTCGCCGCGCAGATCCATGGCGTGCGGGCGGTGGTGTGCATGGCGGAGAACGCGACGCCGGCCAAGATCGCGGCGACCAAAGGGTACGGCGCCGAAGTCGTGCTGCACGGAACGATCTGGGACGAAGCGAACGAGAAGGCGAAGGAGCTCGTGCGTGCCGAGGGATTGACGTATGTCCATCCGTTCGACGATCCGCAATTGATCGCGGGGCAGGGGACGCTGGGTCTCGAGATCGTGGAGGACTGGCCGGAGGTGGACGCGGTGATCGTACCGATCGGCGGCGGAGGGCTGATCTCCGGGGTGTCGATGGCGGTGAAGAGTCACAACCCCAAGGCGAAGGTGATCGGCGTCGAGTCGTCCGACGGACCGGCGATGCAGAAGAGCGTGCAGGCCGGATCGTTGCAGACGATCGAGTGCAACACGATCATCGACGGGTTGCGCGTGCGCCGCGCGGGCGAGATCACCTTCTCGGTCGTTCAGCGGTTCGTCGACGACATCGTGACGCTGCCGGACCGCGAGATCTTCGAGGCGATGATCTGGGTGATGGAACGGTGCAAGTTGGTCGTCGAAGGCGCCGCGGCGGCGCCCGTTGGGGCGCTGCTGCACGGCCTCGTGAAGATGCCCGCGGGATCGCGCGTCGTCGCGGTGCTGTCGGGCGGCAACGTGAATCTCGACCAGCGTCGCGGATTGTCCTGGAACTAGTTCGGCGCGGGTGAGCTCTCCGGCGGACGCGGCTAGGGTCGTGGCGCCGGGGGCCGCGGAGTCAGCA
>JBIOHX010000095.1:0-12185 GCA_044449465.1 Gemmatimonadales bacterium
CGCTTGTCGATCTTGGCGATTCGCCGCTCGACGGCGTCGAGGCGCCGGCGGTTCTTGAGGATCAACGCATCCGCCTCGGCGCGCCGTCCGGTCGCGTCGCCGAGCCGGCGGAGATCGTCGTCGACGTCGGCCAGCGTGCGCGGCGTGAAGTAGAGGACGTCTGGCTTTCGCTCGAGCGAGAAGAGCAGCCGCGTGATGTCGTTGCCCGACGGCGCGCATACCTGACACAGATCCTGCGTCAGTATGAGGTCGGGCTCCAGCGCGCGCATGAGCGTTTCGTCAACCGCGTAGAGGCTCTCGCCCGCTTCGAGGCGCGCGCTGACTTCGGCGTCGATCTCGCTCGGACCGAGGGCCGCGAACTCGACGGCGTTGCGCACGACGACCGGCTTCTCGCGCACGCTCGCGGGATGATCGCATTCGTGCGACACGCCGACGAGCAGTGGCTCGAGGCCCAGCGCACAGGCCATCTCCGTCGCGGCGGGAAGAAAGGACGCGATTCGGCGCGGCGATGTTTCCATGATTGAAAGAGAGACGATTCAGCGCGTCAGACCGCCACCGCGCCGCACGGCGGAAACTAATGCCCGCTCTTCGGCGGCTTCTCGCCGCAAAACGCCTGGAGTCCCTGGCCGACGTATGGGTCGAGTTGACCGAGGTACTCGAGCGATTGCTTCGCCGCGTCGGCAAATGTCTCGCCGCCGGCGCTGAGCCCCGTGCGCGCCATCGGCATGAGGTCCGACGCCACGTGCACGAGCCGGCATCCTTCGCTCTTGTCCTTCTGCGCCGCCGCTTCGGTGAGCGAGGCTTGGACGACGCCGAGAGCCGCGGCGCCGACGAGAAACTTCGACTGCTCGCTCGACCGTACGCTGTCGGCGAAGGTGATGAAGCGCAGCGCGAGGCCGAAGTCGCTCGAGGCTTTGGTGCCGTTCGCCGCGCGATACATGGCGTTGCCCTTCGAGAGCGCGAACTGCGCGACGAGGGCCGAGTCTTCGCCTCCGGCCGCCGCTTTGTGCAGCGCGACGAGCGCGCTGTCCGGCCGGCCGAGCTCGATCTCGAGCTGAGCGACCATGAGCCGGCCCTGCGACATCGTCGAGTCGATCGACAGCGCTTGCTTGGTGGCGTCGAGCGACTCGGCGATCCTGCCCTTGGCGCGGAGCTCCTTGGCGTTGAGCGCGAGGAGGGCCGGGCTGTTGGGAAAGAGCGCCAGGCCGCGCGGGAGCACGGTATCGGCCTCCGCTTTCACGTACTGCGTGTAGAGTGTGTAGAGCCGCGCGTCTTTTGGGAACGTGCCGACGCCGCGCACGGCGGTCTCGAGTGCGTCGAAGGGACGGCCGGCTTCGTGATAGGCCGTCGCCAGACGATAGAAGAAGACCGAATCGCGCTGCGCGAGCGAGTCCTGCGCGAGGAGCTGTGCGCCGGCGTCGATGGCGCGCGGCCAGCTCTTGTTCTCGTACGCGATTCGCCATTCCTGCTGCACGAAGCGGAAGTCGCCCGGGTGCGCGGCGAGGAGGGCGGCGACGAACGGCTCGTCGCGCTTGGCGTTGCCGCCGTCGAAGAGCGCGTAGGAGATGCGAAGCTGGACGTCGACGTTCCCGGTGTCGGTCGCGGCAAGGCGCAGCCACATGTCGGCCGCGTCGTTGCGCTGGCGAAGCGAATCGAGCGCGACCGCGGCGCCTTCGAGCGCGTGTTTGTTGAGCGAGTCCGCGGCGAGAATGGTTCGCGACTGGTCGAGCAGCTCGGGTGCCACGCCGGCCCCGCTCGACTGGCGCAGTGCCCAGACGAGGCAGACGCGCGCGATCGCCGCCTTGGGATAAGCGGCAATGGCTTCACGCGCCGCGGCGATCGCCGGCGCGCTGTGGCCGTCGCGAAGCGCGTTCTCGCAGCGGCGCTCGTAGACGAGCTGGGTGCGGGCGGCGATGAGGTTGCGGGCAAACAGGCTCGCGGCGGAATCGAGCTTGGGCGCGCTCGCCGCGGGGATCGATTGGCGGAGCTGATCGTCGCGCAGCAGCACGAGGTCGCCCCACAAGCGCACGCCGTTCGGCGACGTCGAGACGTGCGCAAGGAGGAATTCGTCGGCGCGGAGGAACCGTCCGATCGCGTGCGCGACACTCACCGAATACGTCGTGTCGGGCGAGAAGCCGTCGGTGAACAGCCGAATGCGGATCTTGTCGCCATCGATGACGTCGACCTGTTTCTTGTCGACGAAGCGCGCAAGGCGATCGCGGACGACATCGCCGGCGCGCCGCCCGAGCTCGAGATCGGCCCCCGCGCCCGGCGCGAAGTTGACGATCAGCAACCCCTGACGGGTGAACTCCGGACCGGATTTCTTGTTCTGACTCTGCGCCGTGGACGCGAGCCCGACGAGCGCGCAGAGGACGGCGATGCCATTGCGACAGCGATCCATTCGGCGCACCCCCCAACGTTGCGTCGATGAAGCATGCAAGATGAAGCGTTATTCCGCCACGAATGCCGTATAGCCCTCGTCGGCGATCGCTTCCTCGATGTCGTCGACCGTGGTTTTCGCCGGGTCGAACTCGAGTGTCGCCGAGCCGATCTGGACGTGGTCGACTTTGATGCCGTCGGTTTGCTCGAGGCGGCCGCGGACCGCGCGGACGCAGTGCTCGCAGCTCATGCCTTCTATCGAGAGTGTAAGGCGTTCCATGGTCATCCGCGTGCATCCGGTGTTGGGGGGGGGCTCACCGAAAAGCTAAACGCGCGGCCGGGCGCGGGTCATCGCAATAGAATGTGCAGCGCGACGTTGAAGTAGATGATCAGCCCCGTCACGTCGACGAAGGTGGCGATGAACGGGGCCGACGCGCTGGCGGGGTCGAAGCCCATCGAACGGAACATGAACGGCAGCATCGACCCGACCAGGGTTCCGAACATCACCACACCCAGCAGTGAGAGGGAGACCGTGAGCGCCAGCAGGTGGTGCTGACCCGCGATGGTCATCATGTGGCCGTTCACCTGCGTCAAGTCATAATTATGGCCGATCTCGATGCCGAGAAAGTGCCAGCCCTTGTCGGCCATGGCTTGCCAGAGCTCGATGCGTCCGAATCCGATGATCGCGAGAATCGTCCCGAGCGCGAGCCCTGTGACTAGCTCGCGGCCGGCGACGCGCCACCAGTCGTGCAGCGATACCTCGCGCAAAGCGAGCGCACGGATGAGCAGCGAGGTGCCCTGCGATCCCGAGTTGCCTCCGGAGCTGATGATCAGCGGCAAAAAGAGCGCGACCACCGTCTTCTTGTCGATCTCCGACTGGTAGGCGCCGAGCGCGGTCGCGGTCAGCATCTCGCCGAGGAACAGCGCGCTCAGCCAGCCCGCGCGCTTTTTGATCATTCGCCAGAAGGAGATCGTGGAGTACGGCTCGTCGAGCGCCTCCATGCCGCCCAGCTTCTGGACGTCTTCCGTCTGTTCTTCCTGGATCGCGTCGATGACGTCGTCGACGGTGATCACGCCCATGGGGTGCCCCGACTCGCTCACCACCGGCACGGCGACGAGATCGTAGTTGGCGATCACCCGCGCGACCTCTTCGCGGTCCGCCGAGGGCCGCACGCTCTGAACCTCCATCCAGGCGATTTCGCTGATCTTCGCCCCGGCTGGCGCCGCCAACAGCTCGCGCAGCGACATCACCCCGGCGACTCGACCCTGCGAGTCGGTCGTATAGATGGCGTGCATGGCCTCCTTCTTTCCGGACCGTGCGACCTGGCGCACGGTGTCGAGCGCCGCCTCCACGGTCATGTCCGCCGACACCGAGACGAACTCGGTGGTCATGAGACCGCCGGCGGTGTCCGGCTCGTAGGCGAGGAGCTTTTCCGTCTCCCGGCGCGCCTCGCTCGGGATCTCCGAGAGGATCTCCTCGGCGTGCTCCTCGCTGATCTCCTCGAGCGTGTCGGCGCGATCGTCCGGCGTCATCTCCGAGACGAGCGCGGCGGCCTGTCGCGGCGTGATCGCCTCGAGGAACTCGGTGCGGAGCTCCTCGTCGAGATACTCGAGCACGTCGGCGGCGCGGGCGGGGCCGAGCGCGGTGAGGAACTTCGCGAGCTGCTCGCGGTCCAGGAGCTCGGCGACGTCGGCGAGGTCGGCCGGGTGAACCTCTTCGGTCTCGACCGCGAGGTTGGCCGGCGACTCCTCGAGCAGCGCGATGATATCGGGCGCGAGGAGGGTCGCGACCGGGCGGTCTTCGGGATTTCGCTGCGGTGGCGTCATGGTACTCCTCCCGGCTTCGCCGTCTTTCGCTCGGGCGCCTCGGTGCGCGCGGGCAACATATGCAGGCACGCATCGGCCGGACAACCCTGAAGTTGCATCAATTGAGACAAACTTTTCGCGAAGCCTGCCTCCCCGTCGTCTCGTGCTTCCCGCGCTCTCGCCCGGGCGTTACCCTGAGGCGTGACCGACACCGTCGCTTCAGGACCGGCCAGACCGCTCGCGCTCGATGCGGTCCTCGCGCACGAGCTCGAGGAGCTGCGCCTCCACGGTCTCGTGCGCGGCATGCGTGCCGTCTCGCGACGCGGCGGCGCTCTGCTGGAGACCGAGCAGGGCACGGCCGTCGATTTCGCGTCGAACGACTATCTCGGTCTCGCGAACGACCCGCGGCTCGCCGCGGCCGCCGTTCAGGCGATTCGCGACCATGGCACCGGCGCCGCCGCGTCTCGGCTCATCACCGGCACCAATCCGGAGCACGCGGCACTGGAGCGCGAGCTGGCCGAATTCTTCGACGTCGAGCGCGCGCTGTCGTTTTCGAGCGGATACGCGGCGAATGTGGGGATCATCGGAGCGCTGGTCGGCCGGGGCGATGCCATCTTTTCCGACGCGCTCAACCACGCGTCGCTGATCGACGGCGCGCGGGCGAGCCGTGCGGAGATCTTCGTGTACCCGCACGCCGAGCCCGCGGCGCTCGAGCGGCTGCTCGCAGTGCATCGTACCGCCTACAGGCGCGCGCTGATCATCACCGATGGTATGTTCTCGATGGACGGTGACACCGCGCCCCTGGCCGACATCGTCGATCTCGCGCGCCGCTACGAGACTTGGAGCTACGTGGACGATGCGCACGCCGCCGGCGCGACCGGACCCGATGGGCGCGGCACCGTCGCCGCCGCGGCGCTTACCTCCGAGGTCGACGTCACCGTCGGCACGCTCGGCAAGGCGTTCGGCGCGGCGGGCGCGTTCGTGCTCGGCTCGGAGACGCTCTATGCGTATTTGCTCAATCGCGCGCGCTCGTTCGTGTTCTCCACGGCGCCGATGCCGGCGCAGGCCGCCGCGGCGCGCGAAGGCGTGCGCATCGCGCGAGGGGAGCCCGAACGCCGGACGCGGCTCGCCGAAAACGCTCGTGCCTTGAGAGCGGGGCTTTGGGCGCGCGGCGTACACTGTGCTGGCGACGCGGCGTCGCACATTCTCCCGGTCGTGATCGGAAGTACCGAGCGCACCCTGGCCGTTGGATCGGCGCTGGCCGAGCGCGGCTTCGCCGTCGCGGCGGTGCGGCCGCCGACGGTGCCGCCCGGCTCATCGCGCGTTCGGATTGCCGTTAGCGCCGCCCACTCCGCCGAGCAGATCGCCGCGCTCACGCAGGCGCTGGCGGAGTCAATGCCGGCGCACCTGATATGAGCGGCAAATCGTTCGACGTGCGCGCCGCCGACCGGCGGTATCTCTGGCACCCGTACACGCAACACGGGCTCAACGAGGATCCCATCGCGATCGTTCGCGCCGAGGGCGCGTATCTCTACGACGACCGTGGCCGTGCACTGTTCGACGCGATCTCCTCCTGGTGGGTGACGCTTCACGGCCACGCGCAGCCGGAGATCGCCGCCGCGATCGCCGAGCAGGCGCGGACGCTCGAACAGGTGATCTTCGCCGGGTTCACGCACGAGCCAGCGGCGCGCCTCGCCGCGGAGCTGGTGGCTCGCGCGCCGCACGGGCTCGAGCGCGTGTTCTTCTCCGACGACGGCTCGACCGCGGTCGAGGTGGCGGTGAAGATCGCGCTGCAGTACTGGTCCAACCGCGGCGAGCGGCGAACGGTGATCGCGGCCCTCGAGCACGCGTACCACGGCGACACCTTCGGCGCGATGAGCGTGAGCGCGCGCGGTCTGTTCACGGAGCCGTTCGCGGAGAAGCTGTTCGAGGTCGCGAGGCTCCCGGACCCGGTCGATGGGGATGTCGCGGCGGCGTTCGACGCCTTGGTCAGATCGCGAGGGCGCGAGATCGCGGCGCTGATCGTCGAGCCGATGCTGATGGGCTCGGGCGGCATGCGGATGTGGCCGGCCGAGTCGTTGGCCGCGCTTCGCGAGATCACGGCGCGGCATGGCATTCCGCTGATCGCCGACGAGGTGCTGACCGGCTTTGGCCGGACCGGGCCGATGTTCGCCTGCGAGCACGCGGGTGTGGCGCCGGATCTGCTGTGTCTCTCCAAGGGCATCACCGGCGGCTTCGTTCCGTTCGGCGCCACGCTGGCCACCGGCGCGCTGTTCGACGCCTTCCGTTCCGACGATCGTACTCGGACGTTATTCCACGGACACTCATACGCGGCGAATCCGATCGCGTGTGCGGCCGGGCTGGCCTCGCTGGCACTGCTCGACGAGGGATCCGCCGAGCGTCGGCGACTGATCGAATGCGCCCACCGCGCCGCGGTGCCGCGGTTCGAGGCGTTGCGCGCGGCGCGCAACGTTCGCGTGCTCGGTACCGTGCTCGCGTTCGAGCTGGCGGCGCCGGACCAGGGCTATCTGAGCGCCGTGGGCCAGTCCCTTCGGCGTTTCGCGCTCGAGCGCGGGGTCTCGCTCCGCCCGCTCGGGGACACGGTATACCTGCTCCCGCCCTACTGCACGACGGAGCAGGACCTCGCCCGCGCGTATGATACCATTTTCGAATTCGCGGAGGCGCTGTGATTCGGCTCGGCGTCACCGGCACCGACACCGGTGTGGGGAAGACGGTCGTGACCTGCGCGCTCGCGGCCGCCCTCGTGCGCCGCGGGTTGAATGTGGCGGCGATGAAGCCAGTGGAGACCGGCGTGGCGTTCGACGATCCAGCGCGCGACGGTGCACGCCTCGTGCGCGCGGCGAACCGTTCGCGCGCGCTGGCCGTTGCCGCGCCATACGTGTTTCGCCATCCGCTCGCGCCGACTGTCGCCGCGAGGCGTGAAGGGAGGCAGTTGACCGTAGGAGAGCTCGACGCCGCCGTGGAGCAGGGCGGGCGAGGCGCCGACGCGCTCATCATAGAAGGCGCGGGCGGCCTTCTCGTGCCCGTCGTCGACCGGCTCGCCTTCGACGCGCTGTTCGCGCGCTGGCAGCTCGACGTCGTCATCGTCGCGGCCAACCGCCTCGGGGTGATCAATCACACGCGGCTCACGATCGCCGCGGCCCGGGCCGCAGGTCTCGCCGTGGGGTCGGTCGTGCTCAACCAGGTCGAGCGGCAGCCCGACGGTTCGGCGGCCGAAAACGCGCGGGTCATCGCCGATCTGGAGCGGGTGCGCGTCGTCGAGCTTCCCTGGCTCGCCGATGCGGGCGATCTTGATCGTGCGGCCGACGCGGCGGAGCGCGCCGGGCTCGTCGACCTCGTCGCCGCGACTCTGCCCGTCTCATCCGCGCCGCACCGATGACTCCACAGCACTGGAATGCCTTCGCCGATCGCTCGCTCGCCGGCGCGCTCCTCTCGCGCGACGAGGCGCGGGCCGTGCTCGCGGCGCCCGACGAGCAACTGCTCGACCAGCTCGCGGCCGCGTACCGCGTGCGCCGGCACCACTACGGCAATCGCGTGCGCCTGCACTTTCTGCTCAACGCGCAGAGCGGACTGTGCCCCGAAGACTGTCACTACTGCTCGCAGTCGGCGGTGTCGGCGGCGGAGATCGAGAAGTATCCGTTCATGGCGCGGGAGAAGATTCTCGCCGCCGCCGATCGTGCGGCGTCGCTCGGCGTCGGCACCTTCTGCATGGTGATCTCAGGTCGCGCGCCCGGCGGCCGGGTGTTCGACAAGGTCCTCGACGCGGTGCGCGAGGTGAAGGCGCGGCACGACATGCACGTCTGCGCCTGCCTCGGCCTGCTCACCAGCGACCACGTGCGCCGCCTCGAGGAGGCCGGCGTCGATCAGGTGAATCACAACTTGAACAGCTCCGAGCGGTTCACCGGCGAGATCGTGACGACGCATACGTTCGACGACCGCGTGGCGACCGTGGAGCATGTGGCGCGATCGAGCATGAAGACCTGCTCGGGCGGCATCATCGGCATGGGCGAGACCGACGACGACGTGATCGATCTCGCGCTCTCGCTCCGCGAGCTCGGTGTGCGCAGCGTGCCGGTGAACTTTCTCATCCCGATCGCGGGGACGCCGTTCGAGCAGCGCGGCGAGCTCGATCCGCGGCGCTGTCTCCGCGTGTTGTGTCTGTACCGCTTCCTTTTGCCGTCGCAGGAGATTCGCATCGCCGGCGGCCGGGAGGTCCATCTGCGCTCGATGCAGCCGTTGGGACTGTATGCGGCGAACTCGATCTTCGTCGGCGACTATCTCACGACGACGGGCCAGGCCGCGCGCGCCGATTTCGAGATGATTCGCGACATGGGCTTCGTACTCGAGGCGCCGGACGGCTCGGCAGTCGACGGCTCGCGGCTCGACGAACTGCTGGCGGAAGCATGAACGTCGCGTTTCTTGGACTCGGCGCGATCGGCCGGCCGATGGCGGCGCGCATCGCCGGCGCCGGGCTGCCGCTCACGGTGTGGAATCGGACCCGCGAGCGCGCGGACGACTTCGCGCGCGCGGTGCCGAAAGCTCGCGTGGCCGCCACACCGGCCGAGGCCGCGCGTTCGGCACAGGCGGTGGTGACGTGTTTCTCGACATCGCACGACGTCGAGGCGAATCTCGACGGCGACGACGGACTGCTCGCGGGGTTCTCGCGCGGGTCGACGCTCATCGACTGCACATCGGGCGATCCAGCGACGTCGCGGCGGATCGCGGCGCGGCTTGCGGCGCTCGGCGCTGATTTTCTCGACGCGCCGGTGAGCGGAGGCGTCGTCGGCGCGGAGAAAGGGACGCTGACGACGATGGTCGGCGGCGACGCCGCGGGGCTCCAGCGCGTGCGCCCCGTGCTGGAGACCTTCGCGCAGAAGATCGTGCATTGCGGCGGAGTGGGCGCGGGCGACACGGTCAAGGCGGTGAACCAGGCCTTTCTCGCCATTCATCTGTTGTCGGCAGCCGAGGGGCTGGCGACGCTCGTGAAGGAAGGCGTCGATCCAAAGGTTGGGCTCGACGTGATCAACTCGTCGAGCGGCCGCTCGAACGCGTCGATGAATCTGATTCCCGAGCGCGTGCTGACGCGCGCTTTTCCGAAGACCTTTCGCTTGGCGCTGCTCGAGAAGGACGTCGGGATCGCCGCGGGGCTAGCGCGCGACAACCGCGTTCCCGCGCCGCTCACGGCGCTGACCGCGGACCTCTTTCGCGTGGCGCGCGGCGAGCTCGGCGAAGTCGCCGATCATGTGGAGATCGTGAAGCTCATCGAGCAGTGGGCTGGCGTCGAGATCACCAGCAGGGAGGGGTAGGTTGTTTCCATGAGTCTCACCGCCGAACCACCCGCGGCGTCGCGCCGATCAACCGTCGCTTCGGTCGACGCCATTCGCGCGCACTTTCCGGCCCTCGAGCGCAAGCATCGCGGCCATCCCGTCGCTTATCTCGACGGGCCGGGCGGAACGCAGGTGCCGCGCGTCGTCGCCGGGGCGATGACGGAGTACCTCTTCCATCACAACGCCAATACGCACTGGCGTTATCCGACGAGCGAGGAGACTGATGCGCTGATCGCCGGCGCGCGCCAAACGCTCGCCGACTTCGTGAACGGCCGGGCCGACGAGATCGCGTTCGGCCAGAACATGACGTCGCTCACGTTTCATCTCGCCCGCGCCATCGGCCGCGGGCTCGGCGCGGGCGACGAGATCGTCGTCACGGAGCTCGATCATCACGGCAACGTGGCGCCCTGGCGCGCGCTCGAGCGCGAGCGCGGCGTGACGGTTCGCATGGTCAAGCTGCGGACGAGCGACGGGCAGCAGGACTGGGCCGACCTGGAGGCGGCGATCACGCCGCGGACCAAGGTCCTCGCCATCGGTGCGGCGTCGAACGCGCTCGGCACGATCACCGACGTGTCGCGGGCTGCGCGGCTCGCCCGCGCCGCCGGCGCACTCGTGTTCGTCGACGCCGTCCACTACGCGCCGCACATGCTCGTCGACGTGCAGGCGATGGACTGCGATTTTCTCGCTTGTTCGGCGTACAAGTTCTACGGTCCTCACATTGGAATTCTCTGGGGCAAACGCGAGCTCGTCGAGCAGCTCGACGCACCGCGGCTCGAGCCCGCGCCGCAGGAGTCGCCCGAGCGGCTCGAGACGGGGACGCAGAACCACGAAGGAATCGTCGGCGCGGCGGCGGCGGTCGATTTTCTGGCGTCGCTCGCCGGCGTAGCCGATCGGCGTGCGGCGCTCCGCGCGAGCTACGATGCGCTGCATGCGCGAGGCGAAGCGCTGCTCGCGAAGATGTGGCACGGTCTCGAGCGCGTGGACGGCCTGACGCTGTACGGCCCCAAGCCTGGCATGCCGCGCACGCCGACGCTCTCGTTCACGATGCGCGGCCGGTCGACGAACGACATCGCGAGCGCGCTCGCCGCACGCGGCCTGTTCGTCTCCAACGGCGACTTTTACGCCGCGACGATCGTCGATCGCTTGGGCCTCGTTCCGGACGGACTGCTGCGTGTGGGCTGCAGCTGCTACACGAACGAATCCGAGATCGACCGCCTGGTCGAGGGCGTCGCCAGGCTGTAGCAGGAAGAAACTCGAGGGTCAGGGCTTTTTTCTCGACACCAGCGTCTTCTCCAGCGCCGGCATGTACACGTCGTAGATCGAACCGGGGTTCCACATCACCCAGCCGTCGTAGCCGGCGTCGTACACCGCCTTCTTCTCCGCCTCGAGCTGCGCGGCGCCGTATTCGGGTTTGCCGAGTGTGAAGGCCTGGAGCCAGGGACGCACGTGCTCCGGCTCGGTGATGCCGAGCTTCTGGTCGCGCATGCGCGCGCGCGTGATCGCCTTGTAGATGATGTCGTACGGATCGGCGTTCGGGTTCGCCACGCCGAGCGAGCCGTGCGGGTAGTGCGACGGATACACCATCGGCAGCACGACGTCGACGTTTGGCGAGATCTTCTCCCACTCCTGGCCAACTTCGAGCGCGCCCTGCACGGTGGTCACGAGACCAAAGATGTCCGCGGTCGAACGGACGCCAAGCTTGTTGAGCCGTGTCTTCGCTTCCGTCAAGTATGCGGCGAGCGCGTCGGCCTTCGACACGCCGTCCGACTGCGGAAAGACCTGCTTCGGCAGGCTCGGGTACGGCTCGGGAAAGCGAATGTAGTCGAACTGGATCTCACCGAAGCCGAGCTTCGCCAGCTCTTCGGCGACACCGATGTTGTAGTCCCAGAGCTCGTGGTGGTACGGGTTTACCCAGGCAATTCCTTTCTTGTCGCGCCAGATCGAGCCGTCGGCCTTACGGATCGTCCAGTCGGGGTGCACGCGGGCCGTGACCGAGTCCTTGAACACCACGATCCGCGCGATCGGAAAGATGTGGTGCGCCCGGAGCGTGTCGAGCAGCGTCTCGACGTGCGCGGTGCTCGCCGTGCCGGCGTTCTTGGCGAAGGTTGGAATTTGAGTTTTGTAATTGAGGCCGAACTCGTCCTTCATGTCGATGACGAAGGCGTTGACCTCCGTCGAATCGGCCTCGGCGAGCAGCTTGGCCATTCGCCGCTTGCTCTGCGACGCCCAACGGTTGACGTAGAACGCACGGACGATCGGCGGCGCGGCGACGCGATCGGTATCGACCTGTCCAGCACTCTGGGCCCCGGCGGCACATGCGGCGAGAGCGAGCGAGAACAGCAGGGGTGAGCGGCGCATGGCGGCGTGAAGGGTGACGTTGAAATCTATGCGGCGCCCGAACGTCGCGGAGCAGTATATTTGCCAGCGTGATCCGCCTCGCTCGTTGCGGCAGACCTGGCATCGGCCGCGCCACCCTCCTGGCTGCGTCGCTCGCCGCAGCCGGCGCGGGCGTGGCCGGTTGCTCGCGGTCGCGCGGCGCGAACGCGGGCGCCAAGCCGCCGCGCACGGAATTCCTGCTCAGCACTGCCGACTCGACCTTCTGGGTGAAGACCGGCCGCGGCGACATGCAGCTCCGCGCCGCGCCGCTCATGC
>JBIOHX010000096.1:0-12149 GCA_044449465.1 Gemmatimonadales bacterium
CGGCGGGTTCGGCGCCGCGCAGGACGACGACGACCCGGGCGTCGATCTCTCCAAGCCGCTGCTCCTCTCGGCGTACGGCGAGTGGACCAAACAGTCTGGCTACTACACGCTCGCGCCGAGCGCCAAGCCGGCGCCGCTCATCTACGACGATGAATCGATCGGCGGGGCGGTGAAGGCCGAGCACAGCGACCGCGTGATCTTCACGCGCCAGACGTTCAGTGAATCGCCCGACTACTGGACCTCGACGACGGCGTTCGCGTCGCCAGTGAAGGTGACGGATGCGAACCCGTTCATCGGCGAGTATGCATGGGGCAAGCGCATGCTCGTCGACTTCAAGAACTCGAAGGGTCAGCGTCTCCAGGGAACGCTCACGCTCCCGGCCAACTACCAGCCGGGCAAGAAGTACCCAATGCTGGTGTACTTCTACGAGCTACTGTCGAACACAGAGCACCAGTTCCCGATGCCGGTGTTCGACGACCGGCCGCACTTCGCCGAGTACGCGAGCGACGGGTACGTGGTATTCGAACCGGACATCGTCTACCAGACCGGCCATCCCGGCACGTCGGCGCTCGACTGCGTCACGAGCGGGGTGAAGAAGGTGATCGAGATGGGCTACGCCGATCCGGCGCACATCGGCATCCAAGGCCACAGTTGGGGCGGTTACGAGACGTCGTACATCCTCACGCACAGCCACATGTTCGCCGCCGTGGTGACCGGTGCGCCGCCGACCGACCTCGTGAGCTTCTACGACGAGACCTATCCCGGCACCGGGACGCTGCAGCAGGGCATCGTGGAGGTGGGTCAGGTGCGGATGGGCACGAATCCGTTCGACAATCTGCAGCTCTTCCAGGATCAATCGGCGCTGTACAGCGTGCGCGACATCACGACGCCGTTTCTGATTCTCCAGGGCACGGCCGACAACGCCGTCGATTGGCATCAGGGGCTCGAGCTGTACGCGGCGGCACGGCGCTGGGGCAAGCAGGTGATTTTCCTCTCCTACCCGGGCGAGCCGCATCATCTGGCGAAGAAGGAGAATCAGAAGGACTTCCAGCAGCGCATGAAACAGTTCTTCGATCACTACCTCAAGGGAACGCCGGCGCCGAAGTGGATGACGGACGGCGTGCCGCAGACGGAAAAGGGAGGACCGATCCAATAACGCGGTTGCGAGCGCTCTACGCCGCCGCGGTCTTTCTCGGCAGCTTTCTGCTTTTTCTGGCGGAGCCGATCGCGGGCAAGCGGCTGCTCCCGCTGCTCGGCGGCTCCGCCGCCGTCTGGACGACCTGCCTCGTGTTCTTCCAGACGGCGCTGCTCGTCGGCTACATCGGCGCGCATCTGTTGGCGACGCGCGTGCCAGTCCGCCGCCAGGCGGCGGTGTTCGTGTCGCTGCTGGCGCTTTCCGTAGTGCAGCTCGCGGTGGTGTTCGACCTCCGGCCGCACGCGAGCATCGCGCATCCGATCGCGAGCGTGCTCTGGCTGTTGACGCTGCTGATTGGGCTGCCGTTTCTCGTGCTTTCGGCGACGAGCCCGCTGCTCCAGGCCTGGTTCGCGCGCTCGGCGGCGGCAGCGCCCGCCGCCGGGTCGGCGCATCCATACCGGTTGTTTGCGCTCTCGAATGCCGGATCGCTCATCGCTCTCCTCATATATCCGTCGCTCGTCGAGCCGAACCTCCGGTTGAGCAGCCAGCGTCTCCTGCTGCTGGCGGGGTTCGCGCTGTTCGCGCTCGTGTGCGCCGGCATCGGCTACCTGATGCGCCGCGCGGCCGACGTACCGGTCGAGGCGACGCCGCGGGAACAGCCGGGCGACGGCGCTTCGACCGCTGCCGGCCGATTGGCGCCGCTCGATGTCGCGCGGTGGATCGCGTTGGCCGGTTGCGGATCGCTTCTTCTCTCCGGGGTCACGAATCACCTCAGTCAGAACGTCGCCGCGGTGCCGCTGCTCTGGATCGCGCCGCTCATCGCCTACCTTCTCAGCTTCATCGTTGCCTTCGCCGGCGAGCGCTGGCCGCCGCGAGCGCTCCTGCTGGCGCTGTTGGTCGCTGGACTCGCCACGCTTGGCTATCGGCTGCTGCACACCGATCTGACGTCGCCGCTTCCGCGCACCGTGGCGATGTACTGCGCCGCGCTGTTCGCGCTCTGTCTGTTCTGTCACGGCGAGCTGCATCGCCTCCGCCCGGAACCGCGCTCGCTCACGGCGTACTACGTGTCGATCGCCGCGGGCGGCGCGCTTGGCGCGATCGCCGTCGGCGTCGGCGCACCGATGATTCTGTCGGGGAACTACGAGCTGGCGATCGGGCTGGTCTTCGCCGCGGCGCTCGGCATCGTGGTGTACTGGCAGTGGGGCTGGTTCGGCCGGGCCGTCTGGATGGCGGCGACGGCGTCGGCGATCACCGTGGTGTATCGCCAGGTACGCGACGATCGCGTCAACCAGATCCTCCAACTGCGCGACTTCTACGGCACGCTCCAGGTGACGCAGACGGTCGACGAGCACAGGGTCGCGACCCGGGCGCTGTACCACGGCACGATCGAGCACGGAAACCAGGTGTACACCGCGGCGTTGCACGACGAGCCGACGACGTACTATTCGCGCGCGTCGGGGGTCGGCCTCGCGCTCTCGCTGTGCTGCGGCGACCGGCCGCGCCGCGTCGGCGTCATCGGCCTCGGCACGGGGACCATCGCGACGTACGGCCGGCGCGGCGACGTCTTCCGGTTCTACGAAATCGACCCCCACGTGGAGCGCATCGCGCGGGGGTTGTTCACGTATCTTCGCGATTCACCGGCCGCGATCGACGTCGTGCCGGGCGACGCACGGATCTCGATGGAGCGGGAGCCGAGCGAGCGGTACGACGTCATCGCCGTCGATGCGTTCTCGGGGGACGCGATCCCGGTTCACCTGTTGACGAGCGAAGCGCTCGCCCTCTACCGGCGCCACCTGGCGCCGAACGGCGTGCTCGCGGTGCACGTCTCGAACCGGTATCTCGATCTGGCGCCCGTGGTGAGGCAGGAAGCCGAGCACGCGGGCCTGCGGTCGGCGCTCGTGTCGGCGGAGTTGGACACCGCGCGCGACGGGTACGCGTCTGATTGGGTGCTCGTATCGGCGAGCGCGCAGTTCATGAACAATGCGCTGGTACGCGCCGCATCGGACACGATTCCAGTGCCCGCGAGGCTGCGTCTCTGGACCGACGATTACAATAGTCTCTTGCCGATTCTTCGACGAAAGACTCCCGAAGACTGACGCGGGCGGGCGAACGGGCTCAGTGGGGGGTGATCACCCGTTCGGGGACGCGGCGCGGCTCCGCCGGCTCGCCGTGCCGCTTGGCGAGGACCTGGGTCGTGAACCGCTGCGCTTCGGAGATGCGCTCGACTTCGATGGCGATCGCGTCGACCGCGGCCACGAGGTGCTCGACTCGATCGTCCGGATAGATGACCGTGGCTTCGGCCCGCTGCCGCAACAGCTTTTCGCGGGCGCGAACCCAGAGCGTCGCGAAGCCGATCGTCGCGGCGAAGAGGATGGCGGAGGCGAAGGTGAGCAGTACGACGAGGTCGTCAGCGTCGAGCATGGATCCCCCTGAGAGTTGGCGCGGCGCCGCGCCATGCTCGGACTACGGGACGGTACGCCAGTTGGTTGCAGTGGACGGCGATGCCATTCCAGAGTAGCGTGGTGGCATGACAATGTCCCCTCTTTCGCGCGGACCGCGCGTCAGCAGACTGAGCTTCGGTTTTGGGCTCGCTTGGTCGCTCGTCTCGGCCCTCGGGCCGACCGCCGCCGCGCAGCGGCCAACGCTCGCGCGCGCCGTGCGCGACTTCGTGTCCGTCGATACACCCATCGTCGCGCTCACGCACGTGCGCGTGATCGACGGCACGGGCGCCGCGCCGCGGGCCGATCAGACGGTGATCATTCGCGACGGCAACATCGCCGCGATCGGGCCGGCGGCGTCGACTCCCGCGCCGGCCGGCGCGCAGGTGATGGATCTGACGGGCAAGTCGGTGATCCCCGGTCTCGTGATGCTGCACGAGCACCTGTTCTACCCGACGGGACCAGGGGTGTACGGCAACGACTACACGAGTTTCACGCGACTCTATCTGGCGGGCGGCGTGACGTCGATGCGCACAGCGGGGAACGTCGGCGGCTATGCCGATCTTCGCGTGGCGGCGGCGATCAAGGCGGGCGAGATGCCCGGTCCGTGGATCGACGCGACCGCGCCGTACGTGCAGGGTCCCTCGGCATTCTCGCAGATGTACGCGCTCAAGGATTCGGCCGACGCGCGGCGCTACGTGAACTTCTGGGCCGACGCCGGCGCGACGTCGTTCAAGGCGTACATGAACATCACGCGGCCGGAGCTCGCGGCGGCGATCGATGCGGCGCACAAGCGCGGATTCAAGGTCACCGGGCATCTCTGTTCGGTCACCTATCACGAAGCTGCTCAGCTCGGGATCGACGACCTCGAGCACGGATTCTTCGTGGCGACCGATTTCGTGAGGGGCAAGCAACCGGATCTCTGTCCCGGCCAGGGCGCAGGAATGACGGCGCTGGCCGCGGTAGACTCGTCGACGCCGGCGTTCAAGTCGCTCGTCCAAGAGCTGGTGCGGCGGCATGTCGCCGTGACGTCGACGCTCACCGTGTTCGAGACCTTCACACCGGGGCAGCCGTTGCCGCCCGGCATCGACCTCCTCGACCCAATCCTCGAGCAGCAGTTCCGGCAGAACTACGAGCGTGCTCAGCGTAGCACGTCCTCGATCTACGCCAAGCTCTTTCCCGCCGAACGGGCGATGGAGCTCGCGTTCGTGCACGCGGGCGGCCTGCTCGTCGCCGGCACCGATCCCACGGGCGGCGGCGGCGTGATCCCCGGCTACTCGGATCAGCGCCAGGTCGAGCTCTTGGTGGGGAGCGGCTTCACGCCGCTGGAAGCGATTCGCATCTGCACGCTCAACGGCGCCAGGTATCTGGGGCGCGCGGGCCGCGTCGGGTCGCTGGCGGCGGGAAAGCAGGCCGACCTCGTCGTGCTCGACGGCGATCCGTCGGCCGACGTGTCGGCGATGCGGAAAGTGGAATTAGTGTTCAAGCAAGGCGTCGGCTACGACCCTCGCAAGCTCATCGCCTCGGTGGCAGGCAAAGTCGGGCTGTACTGACCGCCGGCCGAGGCGGCGGGTCGCCCGGCTAGTAGCTGAGGTCGAAGGCGCCGCTCGTGACGCGGAGCGGTCCCGCGCCGTCGGCCGGCGCCGGCACGCCCACGAACGAGAAGGTGCCGCTGATGTGCGAATCGGTGAGCGCAGTGATCACTACGCTGCCAGCGCCGCCGAGGAAGTTCGCGGCGCCGGCCGGGGCGCCGATCTGGTGCACCGAGACCCGGACGACGCTCGAGTCGTCGCCAATCTGGTAGATGCCCGGTTCGGCAGCTTCACCGATACTGATCGAGATCGCGTACGTTCGCGACAGGGCGATCAAGCCGAGGGACTCCTCGCTTCGATCGACGCCGATCCGACCTTTCGCGCTCCAGGCGGCACCGTCGATCGTCGCGGTAAACGAGCCGTTCGGCTGCGGCGGCGGCAAGATCCGCGGCATGAGCGGCGATTGGTCGCACGCCGCGAGCGATGCCGCGAGGCCGATGACACCAAGCGGCCGCCATGCGCGGCGGCCGCGCACATTCAGAACTCGAAACATCCTGACACTCGAGGCGAAAGACTCCGTCGCCTAAAACGCAAAACCGGTGCACGCGGCCTCGGCGGGCGCGGACTTGACCGGTTGGGCCCGCTCGATCGGGGATGCTCTTGCTCGGCGACGCCGAGCGCTGCAGCGTAGTCCGGAGAGACGATGCCATCAGCCGGCCAACGTTCAACGCCAGAGAGCACCAACGCCACGCACGATGAGATCGTGGCGCTGCTCGGCGATCCGGCGAACGCCAGCCTCGACGGCCCATCCGCCGACGAGCCGTGGTTCTGAAGATGGTCTCGGTGCAAGTCGCCGAGTCGTCGGAGCACGACGCGCTGACAGCGCTCTATCAAAGCTGGGGCTATCGTGCCGGCATCGCCCCTGGTTCGATCGTCTATGCGGCGATGCTCGACGGGCAGACCGTCGGGCTCGTGCGGCGGACAATCGAGGAGGGCGTCAGCATGCTCCGCGGGATGTTCATCCACCCGGAGTTCCGCCGGCGCGGCATTGGCGCCGAGCTACTGGCCGGCTTCGTCGCCGACTTGCCAGACGTCGATTGCCTCTGCGTGCCATTCACCCACCTCGTCTCGTTCTACGGGCGAGGCGGGTTTGCAGTGATTCCCGAGACGGCCGCGCCGGCATTTCTTCTCGAGCGACTGGGGCGTTATCGGGCCGAAGGACACGACATGCTGGTCATGCGGCGTCGGTCGTCATCGATTGGCAAACCGTCATAGGAAACCGCGTCAGGCCGAAGCCGAAGGCGCGTCGAGCTGCGCGAGCACGTCAGGCCACGCGGTCGCGGCGTTCGCGTAGCGCGGCCTCCACGCCGATGCTTCGCGGAGCTTCGCGTTCGAGATCCGCTGGGAGCGCGCCAGCAACGCCGCCGCCGTTCCGCCAACCAGCTTCGTGATCCAGCGCGGGAACGGCTTCGGACTTGGCAGGCCGGCGGCTTCGGCGAGCGACGCGACCCAGTCGCCGCGCCGCATCGGCTCGGTTTCGGCAACGTTGTAGGTGCCCGACGGAACGCCGAGTGCCGCGACGACCGCCGCCGCCGCGTCGCCCTGCCAGAGCGAGGTGACGTAGGCGCTCGGCGCGCCCGGCAGCGGCGACCAGCCTTTCTTGATTGCGCGAAGTATGTCGCGCAGTAGCGGGTCCGGGCCGTACAGCGCGGCGAAACGGAGTATGACGCCCGTGCGCGCTGCTTCCATGAATCGCTCCGCGGAATGCTCGGCGTCGAGGATCGTCCGGTTGTAGCGCACGGGCGATATGGCCCAAGTCTCGTCGATCCACCCGTCGCCATGATCGACGTACACCGGCGCGAACGATTCCTGGATCAGTCGCGACACGCCTTCGACGATGGCGGCGTCGACGATCACGGCCGAGCCGACGCGGCGAATGCGGTCGTTCTCTCGCCAGGTCCACGGGAGCATCATCTTGACGGCCGACGACGGCATGTGTGTCGCCAGGTTCACGACGGCATCGTGGCCGGCGACCGCGCGGCGGACGCTTCGGGGATCGAAGAGATCGACCGACGTCGCGCTGGCGCCGATTTCTTCCACGCGGCGCCGGCTTGCCGCCGACCGGACCGCGGCAGTGACGGGGTGGCCGGCCGCGACGAGCAGCGGGAGCGCCCGAATGCCGATGACGCCGGTGGCGCCGGTGACGAAAACCCGCATGCGGTTATGTGATAGAATGACGGAACCGCCTCAAACCTAATGCGGCTCGGGGCTGTCTTACCGAGCGGCCCTCACCTCAGCGCCATGCTCCAGGATCTTCGGTTCGCGTTTCGCACGCTGGTCAAGAATCCTGCCTTCACCGTCGCGGCGGTGGTGTGTCTCGCCCTCGGCATCGGAGTAAACGCGACGATCTTCAGTTGCGTGCGTGCGCTCCTGCTGCGGCCGTTCCCGTATCGCGATCCGGATCACCTCGTCGCCCTCGGCGAGGCGAGCGTCAAGCGCGGATGGCACATGAACTCGGTGTCCTACCCGAACTTCAGGAGTTGGCAGTCGGACAACCGCACGCTGTCCGACATCGGCATCTACGCGGGGGCTTCGTACAACCTGGCGAACGGCGACGGCGCGGTGTACGTGTCCGGCGGGGTCGTGTCGTGGACGATGTTCCACACGCTCGGCGTCGTTCCCGCGCTCGGTCGGGACTTTCGCGAGGAAGAGGATCGCGTCGGCGCGCCACAGGTGCTGATCATCAGCGATCGGCTATGGCACGACCGGTTTGACGCGAAGCGCTCCGCGCTCGGCAGGCAGCTGATGGTGAACGGCGTGCCGCACACGATCATCGGCGTCATGCCGCCCGGGTTCGAGTTTCCCGCCGCGGCCGACGCGTGGACGACCATTCAGCTCAATCCACTGATCAACCGCGGCAACCATTCGTGGCAGGTGATGGGCCGTCTCAAACCGGGCGTGACGATCGAGCAGGCGCACGGCGACTTGAATCGTATCGCGGCCACGCTCGAGAAACAGTATCCGGCGTCGAACACGGGCTGGGGGGCCGACGTGCAGTCGCTGCGGGACTATCAGGCGGGCAGCCTGAAGTCGGTGCTGATGATCATGATGGCGTCGGTCGCGTTCGTGCTGCTCATCGCCTGCGCGAATGTCGCCAATCTGCTCTTGGCGCGCGCGTCGGCGCGGGCCAAGGAGATGGCCGTGCGTGTGGCGCTCGGCGCCGACGGATGGCGGATCATCCGCCAGCTGCTCACGGAGAGCATCCTCGTCGCGCTGGTCGGCGCTGCGCTCGGCGTCGGCTTCGCGTATGCGTTTCTGCAGTGGATCAAGGCGAACATCCTCGGCGGCATTCCGTTCTGGATGAAGTTCACGATCGACGGCCAGGTGCTGTTGTTCACGGCGGCGGTCGCGGTGGCGACGGGCATCTTGTTCGGCCTCGCGCCGGCGATCCAGTCGGCCACGCCGAACCTGAACGAGACGCTGCGCGACGCCGGAGCGCGCGGAAGCAGCGCGGGGAGGTCGCGCCAGCGGCTTCGGAGCGGCCTCGTCATCGGCGAAGTAGCGCTCTCGCTCGTGCTGCTTGTCGGGGCGACGCTGCTCATCAAGAGCTTCGTCGGGATGCAGAACATCGCACCCGGGTTTGCGCCGGACCATTTGCTCACGATGCGCGTGACGCTGAACGGCCCGGCGTACGACTCGACGTACAAGCGCTTCGCCTTCTGGGATCGTTTCCTCGGCCAGATCAACGCGCGTCCCGGAATCGTCTCGGCGGCGATCACGAACAACCTCCCGCTCAGTGGAAACAACAATAACAATTTCTTTCTGATCGAGAATCAGCCGGTCCGCCTGGGGGAGGAGCCGCTGCTCGAGATTCGGTGGGTGTCGCCGCGATATCTGGAGACGATGAAGATCCCGCTCGTGCGCGGCCGCATGTTCACGGAGCAGGAGTGGGCCGACTCAGGCGTCGGCGGACGTGTCGCGGTGATCAACGAGAACATGGCACAGCACTTCTGGCCGAAGGACGAAGCGATCGGCAAGCGATTCAACTTCGGGGCGGCGAACGACACGAGCACGCGCTGGATCACCATCATCGGCGTCGCGGCGGACATCAAGCACAAGCAGCTCACGTCGCCGCCGGACTATCAGGGGTACATGCCGTATCGTCAGGGGGGATGGAACGCCGCCGTGATCGTGGCGCGGACGCGCGGCGAGCCGGCGCTGGCGACACAGACCGTTCTCGGCGCACTCAAGCAGACCGACCCGCTGCTGCCGGCCTATCGCATCATGAGCATGGACGACAACATCGAGCGCTCGTACTGGCAGCAGGCGCTCTACGGCAAGATGTTCGGCGCGTTCGCGGCGATCGCGCTCGTGCTGGCGGCGGTCGGTGTGTACGGGGTGATCTCGTACGCGGTGTCGCAGCGGACGCAGGAGATCGGAGTACGCGTGGCGCTCGGCGCGCAGCGATCCGACGTGGTGCGGCTGATCGTTGGGCATGGGGCAGTGCTCGGCGGCGTCGGTGTGACGATCGGGCTCGCCGGGGCGCTGCTCGTGACGAGGTTCTTGCGTACGCTGCTGTTCGGCGTGTCGCCGTTCGACGCTGGGAGCTTCATCGGCGTGGCGGCCGGGCTGACCGTCATCGCGCTGGTCGCGAGCTATCTGCCCGCGCGCCGAGCGGCGCGGGTCGATCCAGTGGAAGCGCTTCGGTACGAATAGCTCCGGATGGTGATAGCAGCCAACTCGATCGAGCCGACGGCATTCAAAAAGCTCGACACTTTTTCGCCTGGATGAGCGATGCCATTCATTCGCATGACAGAAGTTCGTGCCGCCGCGAGGAGTTTGTGGCGCACGCCGACGGTCGCGGTGTCGGCCGTGATTTGCCTCGCCCTCGGCATCGGCGCGACGACGGCGATCTCGAGCGCGGTCGACCGCGCGCTCTTGCAATCGCTTCCATTTCGCGCGCCTGACCGCTTGGTCGCCGTGTTCCGCACGACGCCGCAATCGGGACCGCAGGGGACGTGGCCGGAGTCGGCACCCAACTACCTCGACCTGGCGCGACAAACTCACCAGCTCAGCGGTCTCGCTGGGATCACGTGGGGGAGCGGGCTCGTGAGCCATGGCGAAGAGGCGATCCAGGCAAGCGAAGCCCTCGTCACAGGGAATCTGTTTCCGCTGCTCGGCGTGTCGCCGGAGCAGGGGCGGCTGATCTCACCGAGCGACGACCGGCTCGATCAGGCGCCAGTGGTCGTGCTGAGCGACGCGTTCTGGCGTAAGACCTTTGGCGGCGACCCCGCGATCGTCGGCAAACAGATCTCAGTCGACGGCCAGCCGACGGCGGTGATCGGGGTCGCGCGGCGCAACTTTGCCGTGCCGCTCGGAGCGAACGTCATACGCGCGGATCTCTGGCTGCCGGTGCGATTCACCGATGCGCAGCGCAACAGCCGCGGCAACAACTACCTGCTCATGTTCGGCCGGCTCGCGAACGGCGCAACGCCGCAATCGGCGCAGACCGAGCTGCGAGGGTTGTTCGCCGGGCTCGTGGCGGCGCACCCTGATCTGCGCGGAGAGAACCTGCGCGCGGCCGCGCTCCAGCCGGAAAGCGTTCAGTCGATTCGTACGCCGCTGCTGCTGCTGTTCGGCGCCGTGTGCATGGTGCTGCTGATCGCGGCGACGAACGTCGCCGCGCTGCTGCTGGCGCGCGGCGTCCAGCGCGGTCGCGAGATGGCAGTGCGCACCGCGCTCGGTGCGTCGCGGTGGGAGGCGATGCGTCTGCCGCTGGCCGAGAGTGTGCTCATTACGATTGTCGGAGGGTTGGCCGGACTGGGACTCGCCGCGGCCGGTGTTCGCACGGTGGGCAAGCTCGCCGCCGCGAGGATGCCGCAGCTCGACGGTCTGGGGCTCGACAGTCGAGTGCTGGTCTTCGCGCTGGTGCTGTCGGCGGTGGTGGCGATCGTGTGCGGGATCGTTCCGGCGTGGCGCGCATCGGCGGTCGATCCACAGGATGCGCTGCGCGGTGGACGCGGCGGCGGCCAAAGCCGCGACACGCACCGGGCGCTGCGATCGCTCGTCACGATCGAGATCGGCCTGTCGCTGACGCTGCTGATCGGCGCGGGACTGGTGCTCAAGGCGTTCGCCGGATTGCTGCACGAGGTTCCGGGGTTCGACCCGACGCACATTCTGACCATCCAGACTACGGTCTCAGACGCGCGCTACCCGCACGGCTCGTCGGAGCGGCAGTTCCTCGAGCGCGCGCTGCAGGCAATCGATGCCGTCCCCGGCGTCGAGACGGCGGGGTACATCAACCTGATTCCGTACGACAACTGGGGTTGGAATGGGAATATTCGGTACGAGGGGCACAACGCCGACGACCGGACGCGGCTGCCGCTCGTCGAGTACCGAGTCGCGACACCGAGTTTGTTCGCCGTGACGAAGCAGCGGCTCATCGCCGGGCGGCTGCTGGCGTCGTCGGACGACGACCGCCCGACCGCGCCTCCGGTGGTGGTCGTGAACCAGGCGCTGGTCGACCGCGATCTCAAGGGAGAGAACCCGGTCGGCAAGCGATTCTACATCTCTGATACGTCGTTCGCGACGATCGTCGGCGTGGTGAGCGACATCAAGAATGTGGGACCGGTGGGGAAACCGCAGCCCGAGATGTACTGGCCGGCAGCCACGAACGCGCAGGGGAACAGCGGCTTTCCGATCATGATCCGGGTGCGGCAGGGGGACCCGGCGTCGGTGACGAGCGCGGTGCGGGACGGGATTCGCGGTGTCGACCGGACGGCGGCGGTGTCGAACGTGCGGCCAATGACGGAGGTGATCGCGACGAGCCTTGGGCAGCCGCGTTTCTATTTCAGCTTACTCGGCACGTTCGCGGCGGTGGCGATCGTGCTCGCGGCGGCGGGGCTGTACGGGGTGCTGAGCTACGCCGTGGCGCAGCGCACGCGCGAGCTGGGCATCCGCGCTGCGCTCGGATCGCCGACCGGTTCGCTGATGCGGCTCATCACCGTCGACGGCATGCGGCTGGTGCTCGGCGGGCTGGTGCTC
>JBIOHX010000097.1:0-12064 GCA_044449465.1 Gemmatimonadales bacterium
CATGAACGCCGTGATGATGTTGGGTCTCTCCCACCTCACCCTTCGCCCACGGCCGACTCCGGTCAAGCAGACTCCGTACGAGTCGGGCATTCCGCCGCTGGGCGACGCCCACGAGCGGTTTTCCGTGAAGTTCTACATGGTTGCGGTGTTGTTCATCATCTTCGACATCGAGACCGTGTTCATGATCCCCTGGGGCGCCTACTACCGGCAGCTCTCCTGCTCGGCCGCGCTCGTCGACGACGTCTGTCCAGCCGGCCAGCTTTCGCTCTTCGGGCTCTCCGAGATGATCGTGTTCATCATCATCCTGCTCGTCGGGTTCATCTACGTCTGGAAAAAGGGAGCGCTGCAATGGGATTGACGCCGCGCCCCGACCCAACTCCATCGTCGCACGAGCCACGCGTCGTCGAAACCACGGGCGACGACCCCTGGATCACGACACGCCTCGACCAGTTCGTGAACTGGGGGCGCAAGAATTCACTCTGGCCGATGCCCTTCGGCACCGCCTGCTGCGCAATCGAGTTCATGGCGACGGCGGCGAGCAAGTACGACCTCGCGCGTTTCGGCATGGAACGCCAGGCCTTCTCGCCGCGTCAGGCTGATCTCCTCATCTGCGCCGGCCGCGTGCCGTTCAAGCTCGCGCCGGTGCTGCGCCGCATCTGGCAACAGATGCCGCAGCCCAAGTGGTGCATCTCGATGGGCGCGTGTGCCTCGAGCGGCAACGGCATCTTCGACAATTATGCGGTGGTGCAGGGCATCGACAACATCATTCCGGTCGACGTCTACGTGCCCGGCTGTCCACCGCGGCCCGAGGGTCTCCTCTACGGCATCATGATGCTTCAGAAGAAAGTCGCCAACGAGCGCTCGGCGGATCCGTCGCTGCGCAATGAGATGGAGCCCGACCCGACCAGCCAGCTGTACCTGCCGCCGTCCGTGATCGACGAGATTTCGGAGCCGTTTGGCAACTCGGTCCATCAGACGCGCTCCGGACTGTGAGCACCGGCTTCACTCCGGTCGTGTCCGGGAGCGCGCTCGACGCTGGCGCCCCCGCACCGGTGTCGCCCAAGAACGTCCCGCAGCGCGGCGGTCCGGCCAATCCGTCCGCGGCCGCGCTCCGCGAGCGCTTCGGGTCGATTGTCAGGTCGGCCGACGTCGTCTGGGGAGAAACGACCGTCGTCGTCGACCGTGCGTCCGTTCACGAGGTCGTGCAGTGGCTGCACGACGATTCGACACAGCGCTACGACTATCTCTCGGACGTGACCGCCGTCGAGTTCCGCGACCTCGAACAGCCCCTCGAGGTGGTGTGGCACCTCCGTTCGCTGCCCTACCGCAGGTTCCTGCGCGTCAAGGTGCGCCTCGACCGCGGCAGCACGCTCGAGGTCCCCAGTGTGTGGCACGTCTACAAGAGCGCCGATTGGCTCGAGCGTGAGTGTTTCGACATGTTCGGCATCACCTTCTCCGGCCATCCCGATCTTCGTCGAATCCTCATGTGGGAGCAGTACCGGGAGGGGTATCCGCTGCGCAAGGATTTCCCGCTGCGCGGCCGATTCAGCCGCTCCGAGCAGCTCCGGCAGGCGCTCGCCGCCAACCCCGAAGCCCGCTACTCGAAAGAGGAGCTGTCGATCGCCGACGCCTTTGACGACCTGCCCAAGGACATGCAGCATCGCCTATCGACCGGCGAACGGACGGGAGAGTAGCGATGGCGACCACCAAGCGCACCGTCGAGGTCTCGCTCTCGACCACCGGCGTTGACGCCGAGGGGCGGCCGCAGCGCGCGCCGCTTGCCGTCGACGACGCGGGGAATCTCGTCGTCGTCGAATCGCCGCCGTCGATGGAGCCGGATCTCGAGGGTGAGCACATGCTCATCAACCTCGGGCCGCAGCATCCGGCGACGCACGGCGTGCTCCGCCTCGTGCTCGAGCTCGACGGCGAGACCGTCGTGCGGTGCATCCCGCACATCGGCTACCTCCACTGCGGTTTCGAGAAGACAGGCGAGTACCGGCAGTACAACCAGATCATCCCATACACCGATCGTGAGGATTATCTAAACTCGCCCGGCAACAACGTCGCCTTCGCGCTCGGAGCCGAACGGCTCTTCGGGATCGAGATCACCGAGCGGTGCAAGGTGCTCCGGGTCATCGCCTGCGAGCTGTCGCGGATCATCTCGCACCTCGTGTGGCTGGGCACGACCTGCATCGACATCGGCGCCTACACGCCGTTCCTCTGGGCCTTCCAGCAGCGCGAAGAGGTCTACGAGCTGCTCGAGATGTGGGTCGGCGCGCGACTCACCACCACGGTGACGCGCGTCGGCGGCATGGCGGCCGACATCCCCGACGGCTTCAGCGACAAACTGAGCGCCTTCACGCACAAATTTCCGAAGGTCGTCGACGAGATCGATCGCGTGATCACGCGGAACGGCATCTGGGTCGGCCGCACCGTGGGCCTCGGCGTGATGTCCCCCGACGAGGCGGCGAACTACGGGTTGTCCGGGCCGATGGGCCGCGCGTCCGGGCTCGCGTTCGACGTGCGCCGCGACTTTCCCTATCTCGACTACGAGACCTACGACTTCGACATCCCCGTCGGCACCAACGGCGACGTCTACGACCGGTTCCTCGTACGCATGGAAGAGCTCCGGCAGTCGACACGAATCCTGGATCAGGCGCTCGCGCGCCTCCCCGACGGTCCCGTGAACGTGAGCGATCATCGCGTCATTCTGCCGCCCAAGAGCAAAGCGACGAGCGACATGGAATCCATGATCCATCACTTCAAGCAGGTCATGGAAGGGCCGCGCCCGCCGATCGGCGAATGCTACGTCGCCGTCGAGAGCCCCAAGGGCGAGAAGGGCTACTATATGGTGTCGGATGGCTCATCGAAACCGGTGCGCTGGCGCATCCGCCCCCCGTCGTTCGTCAACCTCTCGGCGATCCCGCGCATGGTCGAGGGACACCTCCTTTCCGACGTGATCGCGATCAACGCGTCGATCGACATCGTGATGGGAGAGATCGATCGATGACCGCGATCCACTCGAACCGCAGAAATAACGGATGACCCGCGAAGCCGGGGATCTCGAGTCGCCTGCCGCGCTCTCGCACGGCGAGCACGGAAACGAGCCGTACCAGCCGGTGTTCACGCCCGGCGGCGCCCGCCGCCGAGAGCTCGATGACGTGCTCACGCGCTATCCCACCAAGATGGCGGCCCTCCTCCCGGCGCTCTGGATGGTGCAACACGAGCACGGTTGGGTCAGCGAAGACGGCATGGCCGAAGTCGCCCAAGTGCTCGAGCTCACGCCGGCATACGTGAAGGGCGTGGTCACGTTCTACACCATGTACCACCAGCATCCGGTCGGGCGGCACTTCATCCAGGTCTGCACGACGTCGCCGTGTAACGTCTGCGGCGCCGAGGCGGTGGTCGACGCCTTCCTCAAGCACACCAACTGCCTCGAGCTCGGACAGACGTCGCCCGACGGCAGGTTCACGGTGATCGAAGTCGAATGTCTCGGCGCCTGCGGGTTCGCCACGCCGGTGATGGTGAATGAAGATTTCATCGAGTCGGTCACGCCGGAGACGGTTCCGGAGCTCGTGGCTCGGCTGCAGTAGCCACTATTTAGACCTCATTCGGCAAGGCATGGGCTATCCGCATAAACCGCACGCGCGCGAAACCCTGGTGCTCTCCAAATACTTCGGCGAGCCCGAGGCGACGACGCTCGACGGGTGGAAGAAGCGCGGCGGCTACGCGGCGCTTCAGAAGGCGCTCGGCATGGCGCCGGCCGACATCGTCACGATCGTCAAGGACTCCGGGCTCCGCGGACGCGGCGGCGCCGGCTTCCCGACCGGCGTGAAGTGGTCGTTCATGAAGCCCGGCGACGGTAAGCCCCACTACCTTTGCTGCAACGCCGACGAGTCGGAGCCCGGCACCTTCAAGGACCGCGAGATCATGCGTTGGACGCCGCACGCCCTGATCGAGGGCTGCGCCATCGGCGCGTACGCGATCGGCGCCGAGACCTGCTACATCTACATTCGCGGCGAGTTCACCGAGCCAATTGCGCGTGTCGAAGCGGGGCTCAGAGAGTGCTATGCGGCCGGCATCCTCGGCAAGAACGCCATGGGGTCGGGCAAGACGATCAACATCTGGGTCCACCGCGGCGCCGGCGCCTACATCTGCGGCGAAGAGACGGCGCTCATGAACTCCCTCGAGGGGCGGCGCGGTAACCCGCGCATCAAGCCGCCCTTCCCGGCGGTGTCCGGCCTGTTCGCGGAGCCGACGACGATCAACAACGTCGAGACCCTGGCCGCGGTGCCGCACATCCTCAACCACGGCGCCGATTGGTACAAGCAGTGGATGCGCGCCGACAATCCGAAGTCGACCGGCACCAAACTGTACTCGGTTTGCGGCAACATCCAGCGGCCGGGCAACTACGAAGTGCCGATGGGTTTTCCATTCAAAGATTTCTTGTACGACCTCTGCGGCGGCCCGCCGCCGGGCCGTAAGTTCCGCGCCATCATCCCCGGCGGCATCTCCGTGCCGATCCAGACGGTGGACGAAGCCGAGGCGAGCCTCATGGACTACGAGGGGTTCGTCGCGCAGGGCACGATGCTCGGCTCCGGCGGCGTGATCCTGATCGACGACGCTCAGAACCTGGTCAAGCAGATCGCGCGCGCCGCGCGCTTCTTCGCCCACGAAAGCTGCGCCCAGTGCACCCAGTGCCGCGAGGGCACGGCCTGGACCACCAAGATCCTCGAGCGCATCGTCGCCGGCGACGGAACGCCGGAAGACTTGGACACGCTGCTGGAGATTGCCGACAACATGACCGGCAAGACGATCTGCGTCCTCAGCGACTCGTGCGCGACGCCGGTCGTCTCCGGGCTCAAGAAATTCCGCGGCGACTTCGAGGCCCTGATCAAGAAGAAACGGCACCACCTCGTACCGGCGGTGGCATAGATGGCAGACGCACCACTGGTCAAGCTCACGATCGAAGGCCGGCCGGTCAGTGTGCCGGCGGGCACGTCGATCCTCGAGGCGGCGAAGCACGCGGGCGTCCTCGTGCCCCACTACTGCTACCATCCTGGACTGCCGGTGGCCGGCGTCTGCCGCATGTGTCTCGTCGAAGTGGAGAAGGCGGCCAAGCTCGCGCCCTCCTGTGCGACCTCGGTCGCCGAGGGCCAGGTGGTGCACGTGCACTCCGACAAGGCGCTCGAGGCGCGAAAGGGCGTGCTCGAGATGCTGCTCATCAACCACCCCCTCGATTGCCCCATCTGCGATCAGGCCGGTGAGTGCGAGCTGCAGGACTACACCTACCGCGAGGGACGCGCCGAGGGACGGTATCGCGATCCCAAGCGCTTCAATCCGGTCGAAGACTTCGGCGGCGACGTCATGTATACGCCGAACCGCTGCATCCTCTGCACGCGGTGCGTGCGCTTCATGGACGACGTGGCTCACGACCCGGTCCTCAACGTCAGCGAGCGTGGCGACCGCGCCGTGATCGGCAAGTTCGAAGGCAAGGACCTTACGCATCCCTGGGCCGGCAACGTCATCGACCTGTGCCCCGTCGGTGCGCTACTCAGTAAGGACTCGCTGAACAAGGCGCGAGCCTGGGAGCTCGACCGGACCGCCTCGGTGTGCCCGAACTGCTCGCAAGGCTGCAACATGATCGTCGAGACGCGCGACAACGTCGTCGTGCGTCTGCGCCCGCGTCCCAATGACGCGGTGAACAAGTACTTCATGTGCGATCACGGCCGCTTGAACTATCGCTGGATGAACCGGCAGGACCGAGTCGACGTGCCGATGGTGCGCCAGGGTGCCGTGCTCGCCGGCGCCGACTGGCAGATCGCGATCGACGCCGCGGCCAAGCTCCTCAGCGGCAAGCGCGCCTTCACGCTCGCGTCGCCGATGCTCTCCAACGAGGCGCTCTTCCTTCTCTCCGAGCTCGTGAAGAAGACCGGCGGCACGGGCGGCTTTCGCGTTCCCGAGGGCGGCGAAGCGCCGCTCCCCGGCGTTCAAGACCTCGCATTGCGCCGCGATCGGGCAGCCAACGGCCGTGGCGCGGAGCTGATGGGCTTTGCTCGTAGTGCCGCACCGCTCTCGGCACTCGCCGCGGGTGACGTGCTCGTCATCGCCGATGAGGAGCTGGCCGGCGTCGATGCACCGGACTTCGCCAAGGCGTCGGCGGTAATCGTCATCGGCACCACGCTGCCCGCGTGGGCCCGGCACATGGCAGCCGTCGTCCTCCCGATCGCGAACTTCGCCGAAGAGGACGGAACCTTCACCAACCTCCGCGGCCGCGTCCAACGTTTCATGCAAGCCAAGGCGGCACCCGGCTTCGCGCGCCCGAGCTGGTACGTGCTCGCTGATCTCGTGGCTGCGGTCGGCGGCCACGGCAGCTACGCCTTGGCGAGTGACGTGTTCAAGGCGTTGGCCGGCTCGCGCCGCGAATTCGCGGGCATGAGCTACGATACGCTCGCCCTCACCGGCGCGGTGCCGGGGCAGGGACAGGCGGCCGGAGCGACCGCATGACCTTCGCGCTGCTCCAGGACATCGCGCAGGCCACGACGCAGGCCACGACGCAGGCCAACGGTCTCGAGCACCTGTCGCCACCGGCGAGCGGTGGCTTCTGGTTCTTGATGACGGTCGTCAAGATGCTCGTCACGTTCACCATCTATATGGTCGGCGTGATGATGGTCATCTGGGCTGAGCGGCGCATCTGTGCGTTCATTCAAGATCGGCGCGGCCCGAAACGCGTCGGGCCGCACGGGCTCCTGCAGTCGGTGGCCGACGGCGTCAAGAACATCATGAAGGAAGAGACCTACCCCGGCCGTGCGTACCTCCCGCTATTCATTCTCGCGCCGGTGATGTCGTTCCTGCCGGCGCTGCTCACCTGGGCGGTCATCCCATACGGCGCGCCCTGGGATTCCAAGTGGGGCACGATCGACATGGCGCTCGCGCCGCTCCCGATCGGCTTCATCTTCATCCTCTCCATCGCCTCGCTCGGCGTCTACGGCATCGTCCTCGCCGGCTGGTCGTCGAACAACAAGTTCGCGCTGCTTGGCGGCCTCCGCTCCAGCGCGCAAATGATCTCGTACGAGATCTCGATGGGGATGTCGATCATCCCGGTGCTGATCCTCGCCGGCAACGTGTCGCTCGGCCGGATCGTCGGCCAGCAAGCGGGATGGGGGCTGCACTGGAACGTGATCAATTGCACCATCGCGTTCATCGTCTTCCTCGTCGCCGCGTTCGCCGAGACGAATCGCGTGCCGTTCGACCTGCCCGAAGCGGAGTCTGAGCTCGTCGCCGGCTACCACGCCGAGTACAGCGCGATGAAGTTCTCGATGTTCTTCATCGCCGAGTACGCCAACGTCATGACGGCCAGCGCCCTCATGTCGACATTGTTCTTCGGCGGCTGGGACATTCCGTTCACGCTCTGGGACAACGTCGCCCCGCACACGCTCCTCAAAACGCTCCTCACTTTCGGGTTCTTTTGGGCGAAGATCCTCTTCTTCGTGTTCGTGTTCATCTGGGTGCGGTGGACGCTGCCGCGATTCCGCTACGACCAGCTCATGGCGCTCGGCTGGAAGATCATGCTGCCCAGTTCGCTCGGCTACATCGTCGTCGTCGCCGGCGCTACGCTCGCGTTGGAGAGCTTCGGCATTCACCCGGCGAGCTGGCAGTTCGCCGTGGCGATGCTCGTGCTCAACCTCGTGCTCGTCGGGCTCGTGTTCGGCGTGTTCGACCGCGGCCGGCTCATCAGCCCCGCGTACTCGCGTCTCGACAAACGCAACCTCGCCAAGCTGAAGAGCGCCCGCCTCGAGCGCGTGCACTACGAGCCGGCGGCAAGCGATGTCGCTTCTGGAGGAGCCGACTGATGTCCATCGGCGTCAAAGTGCTCGAGCGCCCGATCGCGCAGACGAGCTACCTGCGCGCCAGCCTCAAGGGCATGGCGCTCACCCTCAAGCATTTGCTCGATCCCGATAAGGTCACGATTCAGTACCCGGAGCAGAAGTGGCCGCTGTCGCCGCGCTATCGCGGCACGCATCGGATGCTCACGACCGAAGACGGCAAGGCCAAATGCGTGGCCTGCGGGCTCTGTCCAACCGTCTGCCCGTCGAACTGCATCAAGCTCGTGCCCGGTGAGGACGAGCATGGGAACCGCTATCCGCTCGTGTTCGAGATCGACGAGTTCCGCTGCATTTTCTGCGGCTACTGTCAGGAGGTCTGCCCGGAAGAGGCGATCCACGTCGGCCGGCACTACGAGAACGCGGAGTACAGCCGTGAGGGTTTCGTTTACGACCTCGAGCGGCTGATGTCGCAGACGCACCCGGTGTGCGAGATGTGGGACCCCGCCGACCCGAAAGGCGAGTGATGCTCCTCGAGGCACCGGCCGCCGTGCACACCCTGCTCCAAGCCGTAGAGGCGAAATCGATGCCTCACGGCGCACTCTCGCTGTTCTACATCTTTCATTTCTACCTGTTCGGGCTCATCGCCGTCGCCTCGGCGCTGCTCTTCGTCACGCGCAAGAGTCCCGTGGCCGCCGCGCTCTGGCTCGTCAACACGATGTTCTGCCTCGCTGCGCTCTACGTGCTCCTCGACGCCCAGTTCATCGGTGCCATCCAGGTCCTCGTCTACGCCGGCGCGATCATGGTCGTGTTCCTGTTCGTGATCATGCTCCTCAACCTCGGGCGAGGCGAGGGCACGACGGATACGCGGGGGCTCGGCTGGAAGGTGACCGCCGGGGTCGTGGGCCTTGCGCTCCTGGCGGAGATCTTCACGCTCACGCGAGCGCAAACGCCGGCGGTGTTGACGCTGCCGCAAGGGTTCACGGCGCAGCAGGTCGACGCGACCGGCGCCATCGCGCCGATCGCCGTGCCCCTCTTCAATCAATACCTCCTGGCCTTCGAGGTGACGAGCATCCTGCTCCTCGCCGCCATCGTCGGCGCGGTGGTGCTCGGCAAGCAGCGCGGAGACACCAATGCTAGCTGAGGCACTTTTCTTCTCGGCGGTCTTGTTCGTGATCGGTGTGTTCGGTGTGCTCATCCGCCGAAACGCGATCATCGTCTTCATGTGCGTAGAGCTGATGCTCAACGCGGTGAACCTGTCGTTCGTCGCCTTCGCGCAGGCGTACGGCGCGGCGGGGCAGGTGTTCGTGTTCATCGTGATGACGGTGGCCGCGGCCGAGGCGGCGGTGGGGCTCGCGATCATCATCGCGCTTTTCCGTCACCGGCAGACGGTCAACCTTCAGAACATCAACCTCCTCAAGGGCTGATGCCTTTCTCGTTGCCGGCGGTCTCGATGCTTCAGGCGGCGGTGCAGGCCGCGCACAGCGTGTCGGGGGGTCCGCATCCGCTCGACGGCACGGTCGCCGCCTGGCTCTGGGCGGTGCCGCTCTTGCCGCTGTTGGGGTTCGTCATCAACGGCGCGCTGTCGCTCGCGAGCGCCTACCACGCAGGCCCGGGCGACCCATCGATGGCGCACGGCGGCTCGCACGATCCGGCGGATGCCGATCATGGTGGCGCGGACGGCCACACGGGCGACGACCATCATGTCGTCGTGCGCCATCGGTTTGCCGCCATCGTGAGCTTGGTCGGACCGGGGGTCCTCGTCCTCTCGTTCCTGCTCTCGGCGGCGATCTTCTTCGCCATGCGTGCCGCGGGCGGCGGCGAGATGACCGCGCCCTTTATCCAGCGTTATTTCGCCTGGATGCCGGTTGGCGACCTCAAGCTCGACGCCGCGTTCCAGCTCGACCAGCTCTCGATGGTGATGCTGCTCGTCGTCACCGGGGTCGGCACGCTGATCCATGTCTTCAGCGTCGGTTACATGCAGGACGATCCCGGGTACCCACGCTACTTCGCGTACCTGAATCTGTTCGTGTTCTTCATGCTCGTGCTGGTGCTGGGCGCGAACTACCCGATTCTGTTCATCGGCTGGGAAGGCGTCGGCGTCTGTTCCTACCTCCTCGTCGGTTTCTGGTTCAGCGACAAGGTCAACGCCGACGCCGGGAAGAAGGCGTTCATCGTCAACCGGATCGGCGATTTCGGATTTCTGATCGCGATGTTCCTGCTCTTTGCGAATCTGGGGACGTTGGATTTCACGGGCGTGCGCGACGCGGCGAGCAGCCTGCCGTTCGGCGGCGCGGTGGTCACGGCGGTCTGCCTGTTCTTCTTCCTTGGCTGCGCCGGAAAGAGCGCCCAGATCCCCCTCTACATCTGGCTTCCCGACGCCATGGCCGGCCCAACGCCGGTCTCGGCGCTGATCCATGCGGCGACGATGGTCACGGCGGGCGTTTATCTCGTGGCGAGGAGCGGCGTGCTCTTCTCGATGGCGCCGGTCGCGCAGCTCGTCGTCGTGCTGATTGGCGCGCTGACGGCGATCTTCGCGGCGTCGATCGGGCTCAAGCAGTGGGACATCAAGAAGGTCCTCGCCTATTCGACGGTCTCCCAGCTCGGCTACATGTTCGTCGGCGTGGGGTCGGGCGCGTACGTAGCGGGCGTCTTCCATCTCGTGACGCACGCCTTCTTCAAAGCGCTCCTGTTCCTCGGGTCCGGGTCGGTGATCTTCGCGATGCACGCGGCGTATCACCACACCGGGAACCACGACGACGCGCAGGACATGCGCAACATGGGCGGACTGCGAGCGTATCTGCCGGTCACCTTCTGGCTGATGTGGATCGCGACGCTCGCCATCTCCGGCATTCCGCCCTTCTCGGGCTTCTTCTCCAAGGACGAGATTCTCGGCAGCGTCTTCGTGCGCGCGCAGCACTCCACACTGGCCGACGCACACCTCTTCGGCATCCCGGGCAGTGCGTGGCTCTACTTCGCCTACGTGCTCGGCATCGCCGCGGCGTTCATGACGGCGACGTACATGACCCGGATGATGCTCTACACCTTCCACGGCCCCAGTCGCACCGGCGAGCGGGAACGTGAGGCGCTCAGCGAGGCGCCGTGGACCATGACCGGACCGCTGGTCGTGCTCGGCGCGCTGGCGCTGGTCGGCGGTTGGATCAATCTGCCGGACTTTGCGCGATTCCTCGGTCCAACGGGTGGTCTCGAGCACTGGCTCGATCCGGTGGTCGGCGCGGCGACGCAACAAGTCGTCGCCGGCGCGCCGGAGACGTCGGCGGGGCTCGAGTACGGGCTCGTCGGGCTTGCCGTGGTGATCGCGGTCGGCGGCATCGCGGTCGCCTGGGCACGGCTCGACCCGGCGCGACTGGTACCCAAGCGCGAAGCGCCTCCCGAAACCGGCTTCGAAAAAGTGCTCGTCGAGAAGTACTACGTCGACGAGATCTATGACGCCGCGGTGGTGAAGCCGCTCGTCGGCGGGTCGCGCGGGCTCCTCTGGCGCGGCATCGACGTCGGGTTGATCGATGGCCTCGGCGTCAACGGCAGCGCCTACCTCACGCGCTTCGTCGGCTGGATCGGCTCGCAGTTCCAATCCGGCCGCCTCGGCACCTACGCCTGGGTGCTCGTCGCCGGGGTGCTCGCCGTGCTCGGCGCATTCAGTCTTAGATAAATAAGATCAGCGACTTCATGAACGCCCTTTTGAGTTCCATCGGCTACGAACACTGGATCCTTCCGGTGCTCCTCGCCGTGCCGCTGATCGGCGCGATCGGAATCTGGATTCACGGCGCCGGCAGTCGCCCCGCTGTGGCCACCGGCGAGGACGAAGTCGCCACCGGTGTCGCGCGCATCCCGCGCGCGCTCGCCCTCGTCACCTTCGCCGTCGAGTTCGTCGTCTCGCTGGGCCTCTGGTGGAGCTTCGATCCCGCCAACACCGGCTGGCAATCGGTCACCGACGTGCCGTGGATTGCCGCCTGGGGCATTCGCTTCACCGTCGGCGTCGACGGCATTGCCGTGATGATGGTATTGCTCACCACCTTCATCATGCTGCTCGCCGTCGGCGGCGGCTGGACGAGCATCCGGGCGCGCACCCACAGCTACTACGCCCTCCTCCTCGTGCTCACCACGGGCATGCTCGGCGTCTTCCTCGCCCTCGATCTCTTCCTCTTCTACGTGATGTGGGAGGTCATGCTCATCCCGATGTACTTCATCATCGGGATCTGGGGCGGCGAACGGCGCATCTA
>JBIOHX010000098.1:0-11973 GCA_044449465.1 Gemmatimonadales bacterium
GATCTGAGCCGTGGGCGTGGCGTCGAGCACGATCTCGCGCAAACGGTTCGGCTCGGCGCCGTCGCTGCCGTTCGTCGACGGCTGCTGCTGGACGAGCGAGAGGAGTCGGTCGCGGAGACTGCCGGCTGGCGACGGAAGCTTGGTCGAGACACGCCGCTTGAGGTCGAGCGGCGCGAAGGTGCCGGCATGCGTCATCAGCGTTTCAGCGCGCCCCAGGAAGAGCACGCCGTGGTCGTTCAACGCAAACTGGAAGCGGGCGAGAATTCGCGTCTGCGTTTCGGCGTTGAAGTACATCAGCGTGTTTCGGCAGACGAGCATGTCCACGCGTGAGATCGGCGCGTCCTGGATCAGATCGTGTCGGCCAAAGATCACCTGCCGCCGGAGGTCTTTGCGGAAGAGGTACTTGCCCTCCGCCGCCTCGAAGTACTTCTCGAGCAGCGGCGGTGACACCTCCGCCACTTCGCGGTCCGAGTACGTCGCCTGCCGCGCTTTCAACAGCGCTTCCTCGTCGACGTCGGTCGCGTAAATCTTGACCCGCTCGCGGAAGGCGTCGGCGCCCAACGCCTCGGCGAACAGCACGGCGAGGGTGTACGCCTCCTCGCCCGAGGCGCACCCGGCGCTCCAGACGCGGATCGGTTTGCCTTCGGTACGGCGAGCGAGCAGATCGGGAATCACCGATCCGGCGATGAACTCCCAGCTCGACGCGTCGCGAAAGAAGCTCGTGACGTTGATGAGGACCGTGTTGAAGAGTCCCGAGAACTCTTCCGGGTGCACCTCGAGGTAGTCCGTGTATTCGGCGAACGACGCCACACCGACCATCTGCATGCGCTTGATGATGCGCCGCTCGAGGCTCGCGCGCTTGTATCCCGTGAAGTCGAAACCGCGGGTACGCTTGAGGTACTCGAGCAGGGCTTCGACTTCGTCTTGTTGTTGTGGCACGGCCGGCCGCTCAGAGGTGTTGCGCGTTGGCGCAGTGTTCGCGCGCCTCACGCCGCTATGTCTGAATATCGCGCGATGCCGCGTGTGCGCTAGCCTGCGGCCGCCGGGACCGCCGCGCGGCTATGAGGCGCGCTTGGGATTCGGCAGGCGCTCCAAAGCCTCGTTTTCAGCGGCCGCCGTCCGTTCGGCCGCTGTCGCGAGCACGTTGCGAACCACTTCGGCTCGTGACTCGGTCGCGGCCGCCTGGGCCTCGAAGCGCATGGCCAGGCTGTCGGACCCGCGTAAGCGCTGGCGGGCGGCGATCTGTCGCGCGAGTGAAGCGGATTCCTCGAGCGAGCGCAACGCGACCCAGAGCGCCTCGTCGAGCACGCGACGCTGCTCCTCGAAGAGCGCGTCGCCCGTCCAAGCATGACCGACGCGGCAGCGAAAGCGTACGAATTCGCCGTCGCGGATCTCCCACAGCACGCCGCCGCAATCGGGGCAAGAAAAGCTGGAGACAACGCCCGGATGCTGCTCCTCTGCGTGCGTTATCGCTCTGAGATTGCCGGCCGCGAGCTCGTTTTCCACGACGTCCCGCTGTGCGGGCGAGATAGTGGGACCAGGAATCGGAATGGGTTCAGCCATGAGCTCCTCAAGCACTTTCGCCAGCTGGCGCACGGGCACGACGCGATCTACCTGCACGTGCTCGAGCGCGCTTCGCGGCATGGACGGAAAGAGCGCACTCTCAGGATCCTCGACGATGGCCAGCCCGCCGTGCCGTTTGACCGACGCGAGGCCCGCCGTGCCGTCGTCGAGGCTGCCCGAGAGCACGACGCCGATCACCCGCGGGCCAAAGGTCACTGCGGCGGAGCGGAACATCGGGTCCGCCGCGGGACGGTTGCCGTTGTCCCTCGGTCCGCGCACCAGTCGCACGTGCGTGGGCGCGAACATCAGGTGATAGTCCGGCGGCGCGATGTAGATGCGACCCCGGACGATCGCGTCGCCGTCGGCCGCGTGCACGGCTTGCAATGCTCCCGCTCGCGACAGAATGCGCGGCAGGACACTGAATCCGTGTTCCGGAAAGTGAAGGGTGACGAATATCGACCCCGCGAACGAGCGGGGCAGTGAGCGCACGAACGTCTGGAGCGTCTCGACTCCACCCGCGGATGCGGCTACGACGATGATGTCTCGCTCGGCCATGGCGGTTCGCTAGGATGGAGGCTTGAGCGATGCCACGCGCTCAACGGTCGAGGTCGGGCGGTGCAAGAGACGTGCTTCGCATCAAGTGAAGCACGAATTTGCTCCCCGGGCCGTCGTCCGACTCCAGCGTCACGTCGCCCCCATTGCGCGCGCGAGCTCGCGGCTAATGGCAAGACCGAGTCCTGTGCCCGGCGCGCCGGTCGTGGTACGCAGCCGAACGAACGGCTCGAACACCGCCTCGCGCTCTCGAACCGGCACGCCCGCGCCGTCGTCGAGCACCGCAATGTGTACGTGGCGCTCGTCGATTTGACAACGCACCAGAACATGTCCGCCTCGCGGCGTGAACTTCAGGGCGTTGCCCGCGAGGTTGAGCAACACCTGCCGAAGCCTATCGGGGTCTGCCCGAGCAGCGACGTCGGGCGGCCCTGCGCCGACCTCGAGCGACACTCCCGCCGTGACGGCCCGCGCCCGGAGCAGCTCTTCTACCACGGCGATCGCTCCGGCGACAGACACGTCCTGCATGTCGAGATCGATCTTTCCCGCCGTGAGCGTGCTGTAGCCGAGCAAATCGTCGATGACGTGACTCATGTGCTCGTACGCCTGATGGATGCGGCGAATGTCCGCCGCCTGCATCGCGGTGAGCGAACCGCGGAGCCCCATCTCGAGCATTTCCGTGTAGCCGCCGATGGCCGACAGCCCGGTGCGAATCTCGTGGCTCACTGTTGCGACGAGGCGATCCTTTACCGCCCGCGCGTGCGCCAACTCGGCGGTTCGCGCCTCGACGAGGCGCTCGAGCTCCGTCGACCGCAAGCGGCGGCGGCGGTCGCCGCGCGCCTGACGCGTGCGATCGACGAGCAGCCAGCGGAGCTCGACGACCTTGCCGCGATAGTCGCGCGACGGTGCGACCGTTGCCTCGATGCGCCGCTTGAGCCCGCGGCGATTGACGATGGTGATCGCCGCGGTCATGCTGCGCTCCGTGTCGGCGACCGTGCGCATCATGGCGCGCATGCGCCGGCGCGATGTGTCCTGCGTGAACACGACGAGCGGTTTGCCGACGAGACGATCGCTCCGGCAGCGGAGCAGCCGGCTCGCCGCCTCGTTGGAGTCGAGCACGCCGCCGCGCGGGTCGGTGATGAGGTACGCGACCGGCGCGCGCTCGAACAGCTCGCGGTACCGCTCGCTGTCGGCGGCGAGCAGAAGTTGCGTGCGAGACAGCTCGTCGCTCTGCGCCTGGAGCTCCTCCTCAGCTACGGAGAGCTCTTCGAAGGTCACCGAAAGCTCCTCGAGCGCCGAGGTCGGCGACGCGATGCCGCCGGTGGCGATCGAGCGCAGCTGCGTGACGCGCGTCCGAGCACGCTCCACCTCGGCCTGCCAGACGGCGATTGGCAGGGCCAGGCTCTCCGGACCGCGAACACGCGAAGCACGACCGTGGTTATCAGACATCTCTACTCGGCGAGAGCCGCTGTCGTGCGCACGATACGAGCGCGGGGTCGCGGTCGGTCCATCGTGCAACTCTATCCTGCCGCCCCGCACGCGCCAGCGCAATGCCCCGCGCGGCAGAGCTTGATTGGACGACCTAAAGCCGGGTAGAATGCGAAGATCGTTTCACGGGGGTCAGCAGTGCACATGGAGCTCAGCCCAACCATCGGGGCGCTGGCGCAATGCCGGCAGACGGTGCTTCGTCGCGCGCATGAACTCATCGGCGGTGACGGCGACACGGCGGCCGGGCCCGAGATGTTGGCGGATGCAACTCCCGGAGTGGCCGGGCTGCTGATGGCGTCGCTCGAGGAGCTCAAAGTCGCCGAAGAAGAGCTGCGCGAGCAGAATGCGCTGCTCGCCGCCGGCCGCGCACACGAGGATCACGAGCGCTTTCACTATCAGCAGTTGTTTCTCCTCGCGCCGGCGCCCGCGCTCGTCACCGACCGATACGCAACGATCCTCGAGGCGAACGTCGCGGCGTCCACGCTCTTTCGGCGTGAGTCCGAGCACTTGGCCCGGAAGCCGATGGGCGCGCTGCTCCATCCGGCCGAACGCGAGCGCTTTCGAACTCAGCTGGCCCACGTCGGGCCGGACTCGCACATCACCGATTGGCGCCTGGTACTCAACCGCGTGGGCGATGTGCCGATCGAGGTGCGGGCGGCCGTGTCGTTCCTCGTGGGACTCGGGCCGACCGGCAGCGGCCTCCTGTACTGGATGTTGACACCGGTCGATCGCGGCGGCTGACGGCGGCGTCCGCGGCTCAAAGCGTCTTCAGATACTGCACGAGATCTGTGCGCTGCTGCGCCGTGAGCCCGAGCTTCATGAGCGTATTGTAATGAGCGACGACGTCCTCGAGCGTCGCCGCGCTGCCGTCGTGAAAATAGGGCGGGTGCTGCTGCAGCCCGCGCAGGGGCGTGGTACGGTATTTCTTCGTGACGCTGCGTGATGCGTAGTCGGCGCTCTGTCCGACTTCGGCCGCCGTGTGCAGCTTTCCTTCGTTGACGTCCGTGAACAGCGCGCCGACGTGGCAGGTGGAACAGCGCGCGGCGCCGTCGAACAGTGCCTTGCCGCGCGCGGCGGCGGCGGCATCGAAGCTTCCCGCCGGCGCCGCTGGTGCGCGCAGGCTGAGTTGGTACTGCAGGAGCGCCGGCAGGAGCGGCGCCACGACCTCGGGGCCGTTGTGCACGCTGATCCCGAGCCGGGAATCGATGAACGTGCCTTGCCCGTGCATCTGCGTGATTGCGACGTAGGCGTTCCAGTAAGAGATCGTGTCGTCGCCCGTGTAGATCTCCTTTGCCACGCCGTTCAACCCGTACGCCGGAGGAATCACCGCCGGGTCGTTCTTGCCGTCGAAGTTCGTGCGGGGATCATACTTGCCCGGACCCCAGCTCTGCAGAATGGACTTGAGCGCCGGCGAGATCGCCGGTGACAGCGCGATGATTGCGCCGACGTTCAGATCGTGGTTCGGAAAGCCGTCGAGGCGGTGTCCGATGCCTGGCGCGAACGAGTTGTCGACGGTCGAGTGACAGAGCGCGCAGGTGATCCCGAGACTGACCAGGGAGTCTTTGCCGTTCACGGTTTGCACCGTGCCCTTGAGGCCGAGCACGGCGCCGAGCTTGAGCAGCGTGACGGTAGTGGCCGGGCTGTTGAGATCGACCTGTCCGGCGGCGATGGCGTCCTTCACCCCTTGCGGCAGCGTGTCGGCGTCGACTTTGAGGCCAACCTGAAGGGCCAGCGCCGGACTTACCGACGTCGCGACCACCTCGTGCATGCGCGCCGTGTCGGTCCAGAAGTGCTCGTCGTTGAAGGTCGAAAAGCGGAAGATCGACTTGCCCTGGCGCACGAGGTTCGAGTCGAGCTGCACGAGCACGGGCGCGCTCGTTCCCGATGAGGAGTCGCCGCACGAGACGACGAGGGCCGCGGTCGCGAGACCGAACAGCACGAGGCCGGCGACGCCGACGGGGGAATTGAATCGTGTGCGCGCGGCGGGCGCGGGCCGGCCAGCGCGGGCGGAGTGTTCGTGCAGCATCGCGTCAACCTCGTCCAGGGGAACCATACGCCAACCGCAGGAACTCCTCGCGCGTGCGGGCGTCATCGCGGAACGCGCCGCGCAGCGCGGATGTGATCGTCTTTGAATTCTGCTTTTCTACTCCCCGCATCATCATGCAGAGATGGTAGGCCTCGATGACGACGCCCACGCCGGCCGGGCGGAGCGCATCGTCGAGCGCCGCGGCGATCTCCTCGGTCAGCCGCTCTTGCACCTGCAACCGCCGCGAAAACACCTCGACGATGCGGGCGAGCTTCGACAGCCCGACGATGCGCCGGTCGGGCAAGTAGGCGATGTGCGCGCGGCCGAAGAACGGAAGCGCATGGTGCTCGCAGAGGCTGTAGACCTCGATGTCCCGCACCATGACCATGTTCGTCGCGGTCTCTTCGACGAAGATGGCGTCGCCGAGCACCTCATCGACCGTTTGCGAATAGCCGCGCGTCAGCCAGGCCAGTGACCGCGCGACACGCTCAGGCGTGCTGACGAGGCCCGGGCGCGACGGGTTTTCGCCGAGCAACTCGAGCTGGCGGTGGACGAGCGCCTCGAGCTCCTGTTGCACATCCGGCGCGAGCTGTCCTTCCGCTCGGGCGAGCTCGTCCGCCTCGCCTGCTGGCGCGCCAAGCGCTCGCGGCTCTGGAGCCTCGTATGGCGCGGACCCGTCCAGGCGTCTGATCGGAGCGGAGCTCGGGTGTGCGTCGGCGCGGTCGTAGGTCATGAGATGGCTTCAGCGTGGGCTGTGCTGTACGCGCAGATAATGGACCCGTTAAGCACAATTTGTCAAGTTTTAACTGTAAATATCTACGATCATTGCGCAACTCGTTGTCTGCCGGAATGTTGGAGGATGGCGAATTCGTCCGGTGGTCCTGACGGCTCGAGCCGCGCGCAAATGCTCGCCCTGCTCCGGCGTGGCGAGCGCTCGGTTGACGAGCTCGCCGCGGCGATCGGCGTCAGCGACAACGCGGTTCGCCTACACCTTGCGACCCTCGAGCGCGACGGCCTCGTCCATGCCGCGCGACTTCGCCGCGACGGGCAGATCGGCAAGCCCGCGACCGTCTACGCCTTGACGCGTGCGGGCGGCGACGCCTTCTCCAAGGCCTACGAGCCAGTACTGACGAGCCTGCTCGTGACGCTTGCGCAGCGACTCGGCGAACGAGACCTGCGCGACCTGATGCGCGACGTCGGCAAACAGCTCGCCGCGAACGCGTCAGTACGCGGCCGCGGCCATAGCGCCAGGGGTCGCCCCGCCGACTCTGAGCTCGCCGAGCGCGTCGACGAGGCGGCCGACGTGCTCCGTTCGATCGGCGGCGACGCCGATGCCGAGCGAACCGAGTCCGGGTTTCTCATCCGCGCGCACGCCTGCCCGCTCGGGCGCTCGGTCGACGCCTGCCCGCCGCTGTGCGGCGCCATCGAGGAGTTGGTGGCCGGAATCGCCGGCGCCAAGACCAAGGAGCGATGCGACCGATCCGGCGATCGACCGCGATGCGCCTTCGCCGTCTCCGCGCGTCCGCCGCGCCGTTAACCGGCCGAAGCCAGCGGCAGCGGTTTGGTAGTTGCCAAAGAGACTCCTGACCGCTCACCCGCGCGTGTCGTCACGCGCCTTCAGGAGACTCATCTGTATGCGTCGTATCGCAATCCTTGCCGCCGTGCTGGCCCTCGCGGCGTGCAACAACGACTCGACTTCGCCGACTGTGTCGCTCACCGGCAACTACTCGCTTCGCACCGTCGACGGCAGCTCGCTTCCCGTCACGTTCTCGGACGGCAGCACGCTGACGAGCGACGTGCTCACCCTGTTCACCGACGGCACGTTCACTGACAACGCGCAGTTCAGCGATGGAACGGTGGAAGCGGAGCAGGGCTTCTACACGGCGACCAACGGGTCGATCAACTTCCAAGACCTGAACTCCAACTTCACCTTTGCCGGCTCGCTCAGCGGCGCGGTGCTCACGGAGATCATTCCGGTGTCGGGAGGTTCGTCACTGACCGAGGTGTACGTCAAGCAGTAGTACGCCAGAGCAGGGCGCCGAGAAGCGACCCCGCCCTCGTAAACATGAGCGGCGGGGTTCGGTCCTTGCACTTTGGGGCCGGAGTCACATGCAATCAGTGCTGGACATCTCCTCGCCCCTCTCGCCCGACGATCGCGCTGGCGTCGCCGGCCGGCTCCGGACGCTCATCAACAATCCAGAGCGCCTCGAGCCCGGCGCAGCCGCGCGCCGACTCGGAGTGTCCGAAGTTGCCCTGCGCATGAGCATCGACGGGGAATCACCGCGGCCGACCACGGAGGTCCTCGTGGCGGCCATTCGGTACTATGGCGTCGACCCGAGTTGGCTCCTCACCGGGGAGTATGATGCGGCCCTGCACCGGCAGGCGATCGAGGGCGACCGTGACGCCACAGCCGCGGTCGTCTCCGACGTGGTACACCGGCGCAACACGCCGCCCGGAACCCCGTCGATCCGAGTATTCCCGAGCGCTGCCGACCAATCCACCGACGGGTGAGATGGTCTGCGCATGAAGTGAGTGTTCGTCGGCGGACACATCTGGCGTCACCCCCCGTGAACGCGGTAGCGTGGGGTATGCGGACGCGCTCGATCATCCTTGCGGCGATGCTGCTGTGCGGGTGCCTGCACCAGCATCCCGTCGTGCCGGAGCCGGCTCGCGGGCCTGCGCTCGACAGCCTGTACGAGGTCGACCGTGGGCGTGCTCATCATTTAAGCAACTCGAGCGGTCCGCGCGTTGACCCGACGCTCGCGCTGCTCGCTCCGAACGTTGCGTACCTGCGCGCGGGCGCGCCGGCCGTCTACGGCATCGATGCAGCGCGCGCACTGCTCGCCGCCGTCGCGCCATCCGCTGACGGGGCAGCCTGGCTTCCCCTCGGCGGCGGCGTGTCGAACGATCTCCAGGCAGGCTACACCTATGGCGTCACCGCGCGCCGGCCGGATTCGCTCGGCGTGCCGATCCACTTCGAGCGGTACATCGCATACTGGGAGCGTCGGCGTGATCGGCCGTGGCAGATCACAGCGTACACCGAGCTCGGCGGGCCGGCGGCGACCGAGGTTGCGTTGAACGCCGCTCAGACCACGCCTCCTCAGCTGAGGCTGCCGGCGCCGCGCGCGCGGACCGCGGCCGCAGTGCGCGCTGCCGACAGTTTGTTCTCGGACGTCGCGTACCGACTCGGCCTCGCCGTGGCTTTCTCAGGCGCCGTGGCGCCGACGGGTGCCGTGTTCGGGTCGCCGCAGCTCGTCGTCGGTCCAGACGCGGTGCGCGAGTACTACGCCTCGCAAAGCGGCGGGACGTCGCTCGCCTGGCATCCGGTGTACGCCTCGGCGGCCGGCTCGGGCGATCTCGGATTCACCATCGGCGAGTACCTGTTGACGGCGCGCGGCCCGTCGGGCGCGGCGGTGCAGCGCGTCGGCAAGTATCTGACGGTTTGGAAGCGCCAGAAGGACGGGACTTGGAAGTTCCTCATCGACGGCGGGAATCCCACCAAGTAAAGAGCCGCCGTCCGGCACGATCCGCCCGGGCTATGGGCGATCCTTGAAGAGTGCGTTGAGCTGAGTGTGCTTGTTGTCGAGCGGCACTTCGCGACCGTCGATGAATAGGTATTTGGTATCGGTCTTGGCCTCGAGCAGATCACCGGTCGTGACGACGATGTTCGCCATCTTGCCGACGTCGATCGAGCCCATGCGGTCGCCGACGCCGAAGATCTGCGCCGGCCAGAGGGTGACGGACTTGAGAGCGTCGGTCTTTGACAATCCGTGCGCGGCGGCCATACCGGCGTTGTACGGCAGGGTGCGGATTTCCGAGCCGGGATTGCCGGTCGAGATGCCGAAGGTCACGCCGGCCGCGGCCAGCTTGGCGGGAATCGTGTAGTTCACGTCGTACGGGTCGTCTTCGCGCGACGGCAACGACATGACCGCGGTGACGATGACGGGAACGTGGTGCTGCTTGAGAAACGGCGCGACTTCCGGCGCTTCGGCGCCGCCCATGATGATCGGCTCGAGGTGCATCTCCTCGGCGAAATTCACGGCGTCGCGAATGTCGTTGGCGCGATCGGCGGGAAAGACCACCGGCATCTGATCGTCGAGCGCCGGCATGAGCGAGGCAAGCACGACGTCGTGCGCCGGACGCGGCAACGATTTGTCTTTGGCGTACGCGGCTTGCGCCTTTTCATATGCGGCCGCGTCGCGCAGCAGGTCGCGCAGCGAGTCCAACTGCGCTTGGCGGACGCGATTGGCGTCGGCGTTGCCACTCTGTTGGAGCGCGGCGGCGCGGGCGAATCCGCGGCCGCCGAATCCGGAGCGGGGCAGCTGAATCACCAGGGCGATGCGCGGCACGACGGCCATCTTGGGCGGCGTGTCGCCGGCGAGGTTCATCAGCGCGGCCTGGCCGGAGATGATGCCGCCAGTGGGACGAGACACGACGGTGGTGATGCCGACCACGCGCGCGACGCCAATGTGCGCGCTGTTCGGGTCGATGCCGAAGAACGCCTGGGCGTTGGGATTGAAAGAGCCGACCTCCGCGATGTCGACGGTCGCGGCGGCGCCTTGCGGGATCTCGGAGAGGCCGACGCTCGACCCCGTCTCGATCATTCCTGGATAGACCATGAGCCCCGCGGCGTCGATCACCTTGGCCCCCGCGGGGACGGCAACGTTGGCGCCGACCGCGGTGATCTTGCCGCCGCTGATGACGACGGTGCCGTTCGGGATGTCGGCGCCGCTCACCGTGACGACGTGGCCGCCGCGGATCGCGAAGGTGCCCTGCGGCCCCGGATTGGGGTTGTAGGAACCGAGCTGGGCACCGGCGGCCGGCGCGGCGCCGGCGAGCGCGGCGCCGGCGAGCGCGGCGCCGGCGGCGAGGTATCTGAGGACTCTCGACATGGAAATCATATTCGTAGGTTGTGGGCGGCGCATCATGGAACCACCGGCGATGTGCGGCGGCCGGCGCGGTCCGCGGCCTCGAGCGCGATGCGCTCTTTGGCCATCCGGTCGCGCATCGCCAGGTCGCGCTGTTTGTCGAAGAAGATCTCACCGTCGATAAACGTCGTTTCGGCAGTTGAGTAAACACTCAACGGGTCGCCGCTCCAGATCACGACGTCGGCATCCTTGCCGATCTCGATCGAGCCGACCTTGTCCTCGATGCCCAGCTGCAGCGCGCCATTGTACGTGATCGTCTTCAACGCCTCGTCCTCGGTGAGGCCGCCGTAGCGCATCATCTTGGCGGCGTCGATGTTGAGGCGCCGCGCGCGCTCGTCCGAGTCGGAGTTCACCGTGGTGACGACGCCGTGCCGCATGAGGATGGCGGTGTTGTACGGAATGGCGTCGTACGCCTCGATCTTGTACGACCATTCGTCGGCAAAGGTCGAGAGGCCGGTGCCGGCTTGCGCGATCTCGGAGGCGATCTTGTAGCCCTCCAACCCGTGCTGCAGGGTCTTGACGGTGAAGCCGAACTCCTTGGCGATCTCGAGGAGCATGAGCATCTCGTCGGCGCGATAGGAGTGCGCGTGGACGAACCGCTTGCCCTCCAGCACCTCGACCAACGGCTCCAGCTCCAGGTTCCGCTCGGGCGCCACGAGGTTCTTCTCGCCCTTGGCGACGCGGGCGTTGTAGTCGTCCCAAGTGGCTTTGTAGTCGCGGGCGCGGGTGAAGGCGTCGCGCAGCACTTCCTCCTGGCCCATGCGCGTGGCGGGGTAGCGAAGCGGGCGGCCCGTCGCCTGGGCGACCTGCTGGCCATTCTTCTGCGTCACGTTCTCGCCGAGCGCGAACTTGATCCCAGGCATGGCGCCGGGAAAGAGCATCTCGTCCACATCGCGCCCCCACTTGAGCTTCACGACCGCATTCTGTCCGCCGATGGTGTTGGCCGAGCCGTGAAGCACGTTGATCGTCGTCACGCCGCCGGCGAGCTGCCGGTAGATGTTGACGTCGGTCGGGTTGAGCACGTCGCGAATGCGCACCATCGAAGTCACGGACAGCGTGCCCTCGTTCACGGCGTCGATCATCGTGTGCGAGTGCGGATCGATGATGCCGGGCATCACGTACTTGCCGGTCGCGTCGATGACCTCCGCACCAGCGGGCGCCGCGAGGTGCTTGCCGATGCGCGCGATCTTCCCGTTCTCGAGCAACAGATCGGTGTTCGCGAGCGTGCCTTTCATGACGGTGAGGATCGTGGCGTTCTTGATCAGCGTCGGCGCCGCCTTGGCGGCGACCGGCTGCTGGGCGGCGAGAGCGGCCGGAAGAACGAGCGTGGCGAGAGTGATGAGAGATTTCATATTGGTCGGCCGGAGCGTCGACGCCGGATTGACCGCCGACCAGGCGGTGCGGGCGCTGACGCTCAGC
>JBIOHX010000099.1:0-11922 GCA_044449465.1 Gemmatimonadales bacterium
CGCGCCATGGCATTGGTGACGAGCTTGAGCTTGCCCGTCGCGAGGGCGGGCGCGATCAGCACGTCCGGGCTCGAGAAGTTCGCCTTCACCGTGCAGCCGCGGTTGCACTGGCCGCAGTAGTGGCAGGCCATGCGGCCGTTGAGCGGCTTGGTGATGATCGAGAGACGAGCCGGAATGCAGGTGACGTTGAGCTTGTCCGACGCCTTTTTGACGAGAAGCTCGTGGCAGCGCGGCTTTGGCGGCGGCATGAAGATGCCGTCCGGGTGGTTGTGCAGCCCTTCGTTGCTGCCATACAAGCCGATGAATCGATCGACCTGGTCGTAATACGGCTTGACGTCGTCGTAGCCTATCGGCCAATCGTCGCCCAAGCCGTCGAGCGACTTGCGGCGGAAGTCGTCGGGTCCAAAGCGCAGCGAGATCCTGCCCCAGTGGTTGGTGCGTCCACCGAGCATGCGGGCACGCCACCAGCTGAACTGCGTGCCGGGCGCGCGGGTGTAGGGCTCGCCGTCGATCTCCCAACCGCCGTCGCAGGCGTCGAACTCGCCGAACGGGCGGCCGTGGATCGAGGCACCTCGGTGCGGCGTCGCATAGCTCGGCGTGAGCATCTTTGAATCATGAGACGCGAACCAGCGTGGTCCCGCCTCGAGCATGACGACGTTGGCCCCAGCCTTGGTGAGCGCGTAGGCGGTCATGCCGCCGCCGGCGCCAGAGCCGATGATACACACGTCGTAGACCGGTCGTTGTGCCATTAGAAATTCAGGGTGGAGAGATATTTGTAGGCGTTGGAGGCGAACAGCATCGGATCGGCCGCCGAATCGGACTCGACGAAGTAGTGCTCGATCCCGTGAGCGCTGGCGAGGATGGGTTTGAAGGCGATGGTACCCTGGCCAACGTCGGTCTGCGAGGCGTCGTTGTAGGGTGGCTTGCCGTCCTTGACGTGCAGCATCTTGAACCGGCCAGGATAGCGGGCGAGGAGTGAAACTGGATCGGCGCCGCCGCTCACCGCCCAGTAGATGTCCATCTCGTAGTAGACGAGCGCCGGATCGGTCTCCTTCATCAGGACGTCGATCGGGGAGAGAGCCGGCGTCTCACGAACGATGTCGTTGTGGTTGTGAAAGGCGAACCGAAAGCCCGCCTCCTTCGCGCGGGCCGCGGCATGGTTGAATTGTTCGGCGACGCGTTTCCAATCGTCGGCCATTTGATGCGTGCCGCGCGGCAGCGACCGCATGGTGAGCCACTGTACGCCCACCGTGTGCGCGTCGGCGAAAGTCTGGTCGGGCTTGGTCTCGATCGCCTCGACCGTGACGTGCGACGAGGGAGCGGCGAGGTCGTTGTGGCGCAGCAGATCGCGCCATTCCGCGGGAGTGCGGTTGTAGAACGCCTCCAACTCGACCTCCTTGTAGCCCATCGCCGCGAGCTGCTGAAGTACGCCATCGAGATCTTTCAGAGCGAGGCGGCGCACGGTCCAGAGCTGGATGCCGACGCGATCGAGCGTCTTCGCCGGGTTCGGCCCGAGCGCGTCGACGGCGCTCCAGGCCTTGTGCCCGGCGGTCGCCACGAGCGTAGCGCCGAGCGTCACGAGGAATGAGCGTCTGTCTTGGGCCACGATGCGGCAGAGGGTGGAGTCAGTCCAAACATGGCGCGCGCGTCTGGCCGCTGCAACCGCTCTTTCGCCGCTCTAAACGTGCCGCAGCGCCGCCATCTGATCGGTTTGCGCCGAAGGTGATCGGGTCCGGAACTCCCTACCTCAGCTCCACGGCCAGGTCTCGGCTCACCGCCGCGAGACTCGACGCGGTCTTCTTCTGCCAAGGCACAGCCCCATTGGCCACGAGGCGAAGCGCCGTGCCGCGCTCTTTCGCCGCCAGCACGAGCATCGCCAGCGCGCGAATGCCCGAGCTGTTCATGAACGTCAGCTTCGTCAGGTCCACGGCGAGCGGCTCGCCGGTGCCGATACGAGTCGCCAGCGCGATGAACACTCGCTCGTAGGCCGCCGGCGTCGCCAACCGCATCACGCCGCTCAGCGTCGCCACGTCACTGCCGGGCGTATAGCTCACCGAGTACTCGTCGCGCTCGAAGATCATGCCGGCTGCACCTCGTGATGGTCGAGCGTGACCTCCACTTCGACGCGCACGAGGTCGGCGCGTCCATCCGCCACCGACGTGCGCACCGTCATCGCCGCGTCGTAATCCTTGCGTAGCATGATCAGGCCGATTCCCGCGCCACCGATCTCCGGCGGGTGCGCGATTCGATCGGCGAAGAGCGCCTCGGGATCACCGGAGTTGATCCGCGCCACGGTGCTCCGCAGGGAGTCCGCCTGCTCCGGTGAGGCCATGTTCGTCGCCGTGATCGACATCCGATCGCCGAATTGGCGCACAATGATCTCACTCGGAATGGTCTTGTCGCTCGAGAACTTGGCGGTGTTCTCGACCAGCTCGTTGATCACCGTCGAGAGCACGAGCGCCGCCGTCTCGCGGTCCTCGAAATCGTAGGCGAAGTAGCGCGCGAGATAGTCCGCCGTCTCGCTGCAGCGGCGCCACTCGCTCACCAACTCGAGCGGCACGATCGTCACGGATAGCTCGCTCAGGGCGCGGGTCATCGCGCGATCCGCTCCGCCTCGTACTCGCCCGGCAGCGTCAGCTCGTACCAGCGCTCCGGAATATCGACGCGCGGGATGATCAACCGGCTCTCCATCGGGTCCTCCGCCGAGCGATACAGCTCGTGCACCTTGTAGAACGGGAACGGCTTGATCGTGCGCGTGCGCAAGCCGGCGCGATGAAAGATGTTATCGATGATCGAAATCTTGGCGCAGAAGACCATCACTGCCCGATCCTGTTCCACTTCTGTAAAGTATCGCGAGTGTCCGGCGCCGGTCAGCCAGGCGGCCAAGCCGCGGCCGCGCCAGGCGTGGCTGACCGACATCTTCGTGAACTCGCGGCGCCGCGCGACGTCGTACTGCCCCCGGACCCCCGCTTGCTCCAGCTGACACCCCAGATCCTCCTCCGTGACCTGGCCGAACCGCTCGACGTAGGTGTCTCGCAGGTACAAACCGCATGCCGCCACCAGTTCGCCGCCGTGAAGCGCCATGAGGAAGCGGTGCGGCCAGGGCTCGATCTTCGCCTCGAGATCGTAGTGATCCTCGGAGAACACTACCTCGTAGTCGCGGTTGTACACTTCCGCGATCAGTCGGCGGCAGCGCAGCACGTCGCTTCGCGACTCGGCGACGCGGAGCGTGATCTTCACGAGACCGTTGCCACGCGCACCATGACGAATGACACGTCGTCGTGGTAGACGCCGCCCGTGAACTCGTCGAGTCGGTCGATGAGCGAGCGCTTGAGCTCGGCGAGCGGTCCGTTCGCCCGCTCGCGGAGGAGCGACCTCACCGCTTCCTCGCCGAACATGCCGCGCGCGGCGTCACCCGCGCGCGCCGCCTCGGTGATGCCGTCCGATCCGAGAAAGAGCACGTCGCCCGGCGCCATCGCGAGCGTCTCCTCGCGGAACGCTGCGGCGTCGAGGTCGGAGATGAAGCCGAGGCCGAATGGAAAGTGCTCGAGCGGCACCGCCTCGACGGTCGCCGACCGTGCACGGTAGACGAATGCGGTGTCGTGGCTGCCGCTCACGACGAACGACTCTGGTCCGACACAACGCAGCGCGACGAAGGTGATGTGCCGCTCCTCGCCGAGCCGCGCCAGGTTCGCGGTGAGAATCGCGTTGGCGCGGTGATTGAGCTCCGCCGGTCGAATGTCGGGACGCACGGAGAGGATCGACGAGATCGTGCTCTGTGCCATGAGCGTGACGAGGCCCGCGCCGAGGCCGTGACCCGTGACGTCGCCGAGGAAGAACCACGAACCGTCGGGCGACGGGTACACGTCGAAGTAGTCGCCGCCGACGGACTCGGCGGGCCGCATGTGCGTCACGATCTCGTAGCCTGGAAGACGGACGTCGACCGGCATCAGCTTCGTCTGAATCGCGCGCGCGGCCTCGACCTCGACGTCGACGCGCGCCTGCCGCTCGGTCACTCGCTCGAGCACCGCGGCCGGTGCGGTGATCGACAGCGCGAAGATGATCAGCGTTGCGACGGTGAAGCCGAGCGGTGCCATGTCCGGCTTGTCGCGCAAAAAGGCGAAATCGATGTTGTGGAAGCTGAACAACACACAGCTGACGATCAGGCCTCGCGTAACCACCGACAGCGGCTTGCCCGATCGAACGGCCCGCACGGCGATCACGAGACAGGGGAGCGAGACGGCGACGGCCACGGGCAGCGCGACAACGACGAACGGCTTTCCGAGCCCCGCCGCCGCGACGCTCACGGCGACCGCGGCAATGACGAGCCCGATGTACGGCCGCCAGCCAAGGCGCATGTCCAGCACGCGGGCGACAAGCGCCGCCAGCGCGCCATTGACAAGGAAAACGGAGACAAACGCCAGCGTGATGACGAGCGACGACTGTACGAGCGCGCCCTGCATCACGTACGACAACAGCGTCGATCCCCAGACCAACACGAGCGCGCGATGGAGCGAATCGCGGCTGCGGAACCAGAGCGCGGCCGACAGCACGGTGTTGATCAACACCAGGCCGGCGTAGAGGATCAGGAGATTGGTGACGATCGCCATGGTCGTCGCCGCTCAGGCGAAGGTCAGCACGCGCTCGACCGGACGGCGCAGCGAGATCGCCGTCGGCGCGTCGGCGAGGCTCAGGCGGAAGAGCAATACCTCGGCGTCGCCGGCGCGCACGTCGAACACCTGGCGATAACGCTCGCGAAGCCCGCGCAACTCGGCAATTTCGGCTGGCGAAAGACCGGCCCCGCCGCCGCGCTCAACGCGAGCGAATAGATACGGCAGCCCCGTCCACGGTTGGAGCCCGAGAGCGAGCTTCGTCGCCGTCAACCACACCCGCTGCAGCGCGCGCCCGCCACGAAGGTAGTCGGACGGCGCGACTCCCGGCGTCGTAAGGAGGCCAATGGCCGACGTCGACGCGACGCATTTCTTCGCGAGATCCTCGAGCGCCACGCCGCCGCCGATGCGCTTGAGCGTAGCCATTATTTCCCACTTGCTCAGGAGCCACATTCCCGCACGCTCGCTCGCAGTGAGCTCCATCGTCGCCAGATCGAGTCCGTCGCGGTGTTGCTCGACCTCTTCGCGCGACCAGCGGAAGCCATCCATCACCTCGCGGTGGATGGCCTGATTCATGTTGCTGATGCGATCGCATGCGCCCATCAGCGCGGCAAGCTCGTCGAGCGCGGCGGGGCTCGTCGCGAGTTGGAGAGACGCCCCTGCTTCCTCCGCGGCGCGGCGTATCTCATCGAGCGAGGATGCCGCAATCGGGCGCCGGCCGTCGCGCCGGCGATTGGTGACGCGGCGCGGAAGAAGCTCGAGCAGCGAGTCTCGCAGCGGCTCGCGGGACGCGAAGCGCACGCGACTCACCAACCGCTCGTCGCTCGCGCTCGGGAAGTGCGAGAAGGTCGGTTCGAGGCCGATCGAGCGCGCGGCGAGCTCGATGTTGTGCGTCACCGCGCCGAACGCGGCCCAGGTCGCGCACCGGTCGTAGTCGAGACTTGGCAGGTCGTGCGCCGGATCGTGGCGCAGCTCGAGCGCGTCGTCGCGCCAGACGAACTGCCACGGCTGGCCGTTGTGCGCCGACGGCGCGAGGATCGCATTGTCGACGATCCACTTCACTGTGTCACGGTCGACGCGGCCGTTGGCGCGCGGGGCCGGAGGGGCCGCGCGGGGCGCGCGCGCTTCGGGCGCGATCTCGAACGGCCGCGGCGGTTCTGCGCCGTGCGTCAGCTCGCCGGTACCGTCGCGCGCGATCGACTCGACATCGACGTACCATCGCCCCGATTCGGTGAAGGTGCCGAGCAGCAGGCGCCGGGCAGCGTCGGCGGTGATCGCACCGCCCAGCGCGACGGCCGAGGCGAGCTGCGGCCAGGAGCCGATCGTCTGATCGATCTCGGGCAGCGACGCGGCCATCCGCGCCGACATGCGGTGGCCGCCGACGATAGCGAGGAAGATCGGGACCTTGTCCTTGGTGGGCAGCCCCTTGAGCGACTCGGCGGACACATCGCCGATCAAACCGTGCATGATCGGCCGGTCCGGCTCGCGGTCGAACCGCTCGACGTCGAGCAGGCCGCGATCGCTCGTATCCATGATCACCGGAATGGCGAGGGCCTTGCACCGTTCTCGAATCACCAATTTGACATAGAGGTCGTCACACTCCTCGACGAGCAGGTCGAGCTTCCCGCCGCCGAGTAGGAAGTCGTCCATGTTCTCGGGCGTGACGCCGCGCGGGTAGCGCGTGATGTCGAGGTACGGGTCGATCACGAGCATCTCGCGCGCCGCGAGCACCGTCTTGTTGACGCCGATGTCCGGCGCGCCGCTCCGCAGCCGGTTCATGTTCGAGAGGCTCAAGAGATCGAAGTCGGCGACCTTGAAGGCGCCGCCGATCCCCTCGAGCGCGAAGGTCACCGCCGCCGCGTTGCCGACGGAGAGCCCGACGACGCCGATGCGCTTTGCGTAGAGCGCGTCCTGCTCGGACTGCGTGATCTTGTATCGGTTGCGCGCCGTGCGCACAGTGCGGTATTCGTCGCGCGGGAGAACGTGAACGAGCCGCGACGACCACGGGTAGTACACCCACAGCCCATATTCGCCGATCGGCGTGCCGACCGACGCGAGGTATCGCTCGATGCGGGCGGTACGTTCCGCGCCCTTGGGCTTGTACGTCGGGTCGCGCGCCTCGAGGAGCTCGCCGATCTGGTCGGCGATGTCGTCGTGCACGAAGCGCGGCGGCGTCGACTCGAGCAGCCTTTCAAGCGCGCGTCGTCCGTCGTCGGACGAGAGATCGAAAAAGGCAGGTCTCGGCTCGGCGCCCTGATCGATCGTCTCCGCGGCCATACGCTGGACGCGGTCCAGCAAGGACCGGCTGGTCACGGCGACATTGTACCGGCGCGCCGGGAGGGCGTCAACCGGCCGCTGGTGCTAGGTTCTGGCTCCATGCGACTGATGTTGTTCGTGACCGCGCTCGCCGTCGCCTCATCGGCGCGTGGACAGACGACCACCGAGCCGTCGATCATCCCGCGCCCCGCGTCGCTCGTCCGCCACGCCGGCACGTTCACGCTCACCGCGCGCACCGCGATCTGGGCCGACCACGCCGACTCGGCGGTCGCCGAGCGATTCGCGCGCGGGCTCGCGCCGGCGACCGGGTTCGCGCTGCGGGTGCACTTCGGGACGGCGCCGCATGGCAAAACCGCCACGAGCCTGTCCCGGATCGCCTTCACTCGCGCACCCAAGCGCGACACGTCGCTTGGGCCCGAAGGCTATCGTCTCGAGGTGCGGCCGGGTGTCACGAGCATCACCGCCTCGGCGGCGGCGGGGGCGTTCTACGCAACCCAGACCATTCGCCAGCTCCTCCCGCCGGAAATTTTCAGGAGCGCGCCGATCGCCGGCGTGAGTTGGACCATGCCCGCGCTCTCGATCGTCGACCGGCCGACGTTCGCCTGGCGCGGGATGCACCTGGACGTCGCGCGCCACTTCATGCCGAAGGAATTCGTCAAGAAGTACATCGATCTGCTCGCGATGCACAAGATGAATCGCTTCCACTGGCATCTGACCGATGACCAGGGATGGCGATTGGAGATCAAGAAATATCCGCTGCTCACGCAGATCGGTGCCTGGCGCGACAGCACCATCGTCGGCCACCAGCCGCATGACACGACGCAAGCGGTGTTCGACCACATGCGTCACGGCGGTTTCTATACGCAGGCCGACGTGCGCGAGATCGTTGCCTACGCCGCCGAGCGGTTCGTGACCGTCGTGCCGGAGATCGAGATGCCGGGCCACTCCCAGGCCGCGATCGCCGCCTACCCCGCGCTCGGGAACTTCGGCGACAGGGTCACGCCGTGGACGATGTGGGGCGTCAGCAACTACATCCTCAATCCGTCCGATACGACGATCAGGTTCATGGAGGACGTGCTCACCGAAGTGATGGCGCTCTTCCCCGGGCCGTACATCCATGCTGGCGGCGACGAAGCGCCGAAGGACCAATGGAAGGCGAGTCCGCGGGCGCAGGCGCGCATGCACGAGCTGGGGTTGCGGGACGAGAATGCGCTCCAGAGCTGGTTCACGCGACAGATCGCCGCGTTTCTCGCCGCGCACGGCCGCCGCCTCGTCGGGTGGGACGAAATCTTGGAGGGCGGCGACCTCCCGCCCGGCGCGGTCGTCATGTCTTGGCGCGGCGTCAAGGGCGGCATCGCGGCGGCGCAGGCGGGGCACGACGTCGTCATGGCTCCTGGCGACTATACATACTTCGATAGTTACCAATCTCGGAATACAGCCGCCGAGCCGTTGGCGATCGGGGGATTCTTGCCGCTCGATTCGGTGTACGCGTACAAGCCGATCCCGCCTGGACTCACCTCCGCCGAGGCGCGCCACATCCTCGGCGCGCAGGGGCAGGTGTGGACCGAGTACATGCCGGGGCCCAAGAACGTCGAATACATGGCGTTCCCACGCGAGTGCGCGCTTGCCGAAGTGCTGTGGACGCCGCCGGGCCGCCAGGACTTCGCCGATTTTCGCGCCCGGTTGAGCGAGCATCTCGAGCGGCTCAATGCGCTCGACGTGGCGTATCGCATATATTGATCTGCTCTACCACTTCCACTCGACAAACATCGCGCATGCATCTGAACTTGAGATCGCTGGCTGCGCTGGCTGTCATGGCCCTTGCCGCGTGCGGCGACGGCGCAACCGGTCCGTCGAGCCCGGCCAGTCCGACGATCAGGCCCGCGACGGCGCTGGCGGTTGGCAAGCAGTTCACCTGCCTCCTCACGACCGTCGGCGAGTCAGCGTGTTGGGGCTTCGACAGCCTCGGCGCGGTCGGCGCCGGCACCAACACCGATTCGGACGTACCCGTTCGCACTCTAGGCGGTGCGTTCGTCGCGCTCTCGAGCACCGACAACAGCGTCTGCGGCCTCGATACTTCGGGGCGGGCCTGGTGCTGGGGCGAGCTGCCCGGCCGCTCCGCGGGGAGTAGCAACGTCCCCGTCGAGCAACCCGCCGCGGCGACGCCGCTCGTGTCGATCACCACCGGCCTCGCGTACGTCTGCGGCCTGGACGCCAAGGGCGCCGCGTACTGTTGGGGCGCGAACTCCCGCGGCCAGCTCGGCGTCGGCGACACGATCGGGCGCGTCACGCCGACGGCCGTTGCTCCCGGCACATCGTTCAGCTCGATCAGCACGAGCATCATCTCGACCTGCGCCGTCGCGAAAAATGGCGCGGCGTTCTGCTGGGGCTCGAACCAGGAGGGCGCGCTCGGAACGGGCGCCGCGATCAACGCCATCGCGCCGTTGCCCGCGGCCGTGCTGGGCGGGCAGGTCTTCAAGTCGATCACTGCAGGCGCCGTCGACACGTGCGGCCTCCTGGCCGACGGCACCGCGTATTGCTGGGGGACGAACCAGTTCGGCGAAGGTGGGCAACCACCCACGGGTGTAACGATCGGCGCGCCGACCGCCGTGGCCACGACGCTGAAATTCAAGAGCGTCGTGCCCGCGCGCTCCAACTTCATCTTCCAATCGACCTGCGGCGTCGCGTCGGATGGACAGGCGTACTGCTGGGGCTTCAACGATCACGGCCAACTCGGCACTCCGTCGGGTTCGAAGTGTCAGCTCAGCAGTCCCGGATTTCCGACGCAGGTCGACTGCAACCCTTCGCCGACCCCGGTTCCTGGGCTGGGCCCCGTCGAGACGATCACGTCGAACTTCGACCACGCCTGCGCCATCACCGTGACGAAGCAGGTGATGTGCTGGGGCGACGACAGCCGTGGTCAGCTGGGCGACGGAACGCTCACGGCGCGCACGACGCCGGGCCCGATTCAGGGATCGTTCTCGCTCCCCTAATGCCGCGAGCTGCCGCAGATCGAGATGCCGCGTGCAGCGGCCCTACCTCTCGCCCTTGTATGCGTCGAGCGTAGGCCGCAGCGGCCGCAACAGCCAGTGCGGCCGGCGCGTGCCGTCGGGGCCCGGGCCTGGCCGGGCCTTGAGCAGCCACTCTTTATAGATCTCGTGCGAGCGGCGCGTGTCGACCTCGATATCCCCGTCCTGGTCACCGGGCTTCGCTTTGGTGACGCACACCTTCTGATGCCACGCGTGCGCGCCGCTGATCGGATCGGGGTGCACCGCGAAGGTGAGGTTCTGGTGCACGCCGGCGCTCCGCCACCAGACGCGCCCCGAATCGGCATCGCCGCTGGCGAACGGCTCGACGCCGTGGACGCGGCGCATCTGCCAGCGTCCGTCGCCGTTCTCGGTCAATCGGACGAGCGCCGAGCTCCAGCGATCCATCCCTTCGCTGTCCGCCACGCGCCAGCGGCCCATGTGGTGCGAGCAGGCGACGACGCCGGGGCGAATGCCCTCCGTGACCCAGGCCGGCACCACAAAATGTCCGATCTCCGTGCTCACGCGCACCAAGTCGCCGAGCGCGATGCTCAGGCGCTCGGCGTCGGAGGTGTGGATCCAGAGCGGATTGGAATGTGCGATCTCGTTCAACCATTTCGCGTTGCCGGTTCTCGTATGGACGAGGACGGGGAGGCGGAAGGTGGGGACGAGCACCATCTCGCCCTTGGTAGAATCGAGCGCACTCGGCGCGATGTGGCTCTCGATCGCGGTGGGCAGCGCGAGCTCGGGCCAGCCCCATTGGGCGAGGGTGGACGAATAGAACTCGAGCTTGCCCGACGGTGTCGGGAAGCCGCGGCGCGCAACGCCGTCGACCATGACGCCAACTGCCCGTCGTCCCTCGGCGTCCACCGGCGGCGCCGGAAGGGGCACGATGTTGCTCGATGGCTTGGGCGGGCTCGCCGTGAACACACGTCCGGTTTTCTGATCGATGGCCGCCTGCTGCATATCGCCCGGCGGCACCTTTTCCTCGTTACGCTCGTAGGCGCCGACCGGAATCTCGAACGACGCGTACTTCCGCATGTACTCGAGCGGCGTGAGCCCCTCGCCCGCCGCCGCCTCGGGCAGCCCGGGGACCGAGTTCTCGAAGATCCAGCGATAGTACTCGTCGATCTTGAGCTTCTGGCCCGGCCGGTAGGGCGACTCGAAGTGCTTGCGAATGCCCATCGCGCCGTCGGGGTCGATGCGCCAGGAGAGCTCGATCCAGAACTCGTTCTCTTCCCACACCTCGCCGGGGTTCGTGTCGCGCGTGTCGTTCACGTCCTTGCCCGCGCGCTCGGCGGCGACGCGGTTGACGGGCTGACGGAAGCCGATCCAGCTCCCGGCGTGAGTCTCGAAGCTGGCGAGATCGTGGCGCTCACTGCCCAAGCCGACCGGGAGGACGTAGTCGGCGAACCAGGCGCTCTCGCTCCAATTGGGTGTGAGCGCGGCGTGGCAGCCGATGAGCGATTCGTCGCGCAGCACTTCCATCCAACTGAAGCCGTCGGGGTTTGTCCAGACCGGGTTGTAGACGCGCGTGAAGTAGACGTCGAGCGAGCCGCGGCCCTCCTTCAAGAAGTGAGGTAAGAGGAAGCTCATCTCGAAGAAGGCCAGCGGGTATTCCTTGGGCCAGGTCAGGTCGTTCCAGCTCTTCGGGTGAGGCGGACGCGCGTGCGGCGCGGGGACGAACTTGGTCCACGAGGCGGGGATCGTGCCGCCCTTGGTGCCGACGCTGCCGGTGAGAACGTTCAGGAAGAAGATGCAGCGCGCGGTCATCCAGCCGCCCAGGGTGCCGGCGGCGGCGGCGCGCCAGTTGTGCGCCGAGAAGGCGGAGCCGGCGCGGCCGATCGCTTGGGCGACGGTTCGAATCGTCGCCGCGGGCACGCCTGCCTCACGCTCGGCGCGCTCGGGGGTGTAGTCGGCGTAGATGCGCTCGAGCTCGCGCTCGAACGTCTCGTACGTCGCCGGCTCGCCCGGGCGTTCGGCGGCGAGATATTCCTCCCAATTCACCC
>JBIOHX010000100.1:0-11883 GCA_044449465.1 Gemmatimonadales bacterium
ACGTCCGACCCCGGCGCCTGAGCGGCGAGGGCGCCGGCGGGCGCGAGGCAAGCAAGGGCGACGAGCAGTCGGCGCGGCATGAAACCTCCATCATGCAAGTGTTGCTACTCCAATTCTATCAACAGCGTCCCCTTTTCGACGGCGCTTCCGGGCGTTGCGTGCACGGCGCGCACCCGTCCGGCGGCGGGGGCGCGGAGCTCGTTCTCCATCTTCATCGCTTCCATCACGACGAGCCCCTGCCCCGCCTGTACCGCGTCCCCCGCCTGCACTGCCACGCGAACGACCAGCCCCGGCATCGGCGCGATCAGCGGCGCCGGGCCCGCCGGCCCCGCGGATTTCGCCGATAGGTCGCGAATCGCGCGCGTCCGCTCGTCGAGCGCCTCGACCTCGAAACGGAAGCCGCCGAGCCAGAGGGTGTAGCTGCCGGCGGCGATGCCCCGTCGGACGACGACGCGGTGCACCTCCCGCCCGATCGTCACTAGGCGCACGGGCGTGCCGTCAACCGGCGCCACATGCGCCGCGACCTCGCGCCCATCGAGGCGGACACCGTCCATGTCGAGCACGACCTCGTGCTCTTCGCCGTCGATGCGCACGAGGTATCTCACGCGTCCTCCGGTACCAGCTCGCAGACGGTTTCGACGTGCGCCGTCTGCGGAAACATGTCGAACGAGCGCAGCGACTCGATCCGATAGCGCGCCATCCGCGCGAGATCGCGCCCGAGGGTCGCCGGGTCGCAACTGACGTACACGAGGGCGTTCGGCGCCGGCGATGCCTGTTGGAGCAACCTGCTGACCCGCTCGTGCAGGCCCAGACGCGGCGGATTCAGAACGACCACATCGGCCGGCAGCGCTCCAGCGAGCAGGTCTTCCACGCGGCCTGCGACTGCGCGCGAGCCGGTGGGGAGCAGTGAGCCGCATCGCGCGGCTGCGTCGCCGTCGGCCTCGATCGCGACCACGGCAGCTCCGCGCTCGGCGATTAGCACCGCGGTCGCGCCGGTGCCGGCGTACGCGTCGATCACGGCGCGCGGCCGGCGCCGCTGCACGCGATCGACGACGTAGCCGTGCAGCTCACGCGCGACGTCGGGATTCACCTGCGAGAACGACGCGCTCGCCGCGGCGCCGCGCCCCCGCCGCTCGTTACCATATCGCTCGGCGACGAGCGCGCGCGGGCGATGCGCGGGTCGCCACCAGAGCGCCGTCGCCGATTCCACGCGCGCGAAAAACGCCGAGCGCTGCGGCCAGGCGTTGCCCCCCTCGACGACGATGGCCGCGCCGTCGTCGAGCAGGCGCACCGACGCACGCAGCTCATCGGCTTCCGGAAGGAGCGAACGCGCTTCCATGACGTCGCGCCAGATGTTGACGACGCGTTCGTCGGTGATCGGGCAGTCCGCGAGCTGGAATACACCGACCGGATCGTCCAAAGGATGCAGCCCGATCACCCAGTCCGAGCCGGCGCCGCCGCGACGCCGCATCGCCAGCGTCAGCTTGCGCCGGTACCGCCACTGCCGCGGACTGCGCGCGATCTCCGGCCGGTCGACCTCGCGCTTGCCGATGCGCGCGAGCGAATCGCGTACGATGGTGCGCTTGGCCTCGAGCTGCGCGTCGTAGCGCATGTGCTGCAACTGGCAGCCGCCGCACCGGTCGACGCGGTAGTGATAACACAGCGGCTCGATCCGTTCTCCCGACGGGTTCAGAAGCTCGGTGAGCGTCCCGCGCGCGAACCGCTTTCGTCCGTCGAGAGTCACGCGCGCTCGGTCCCCCGGCGCGGTGCGCGGCACGAACACCACGACGCCGTCGGCGCGGCCCACGCCATCGCCGCCCGCCGCGATGCTGTCGATCGTGACGTCGACCTCGCTCACCGGAGGCCCTCCTGTCGCGCGCCGCGCAGCCACGCCTCCTGGCCGGCGGCGGCCGGCGTTGCGCCGGCCGCCTGACCCGCACCGATCCGTTGCGGCGCATGCCGGTCCCGGTCGGCGATCAGCGCCGCGACGACGGCCGCCGTGCGCGTCAGCTCGGCCGGAGGCCGCGCGTGCACGAGTGAATCCAGCCGGCGCTCGAGCCATTGAATCTCGATCGCTCCGGCGCGGAACTCCGCGTCTTCCATCACCCGCAGGTGAAAATCGCGCGACGACTCCACGCCGTCGATCGTGAGCTCGAGCAGCGCGCGATGCATCCGATCGACCGCCGCCTCGCGCGTTGGCGCGTGGACGATCAGCTTGGCGAGCATCGGATCGTAGTAGAGTCCGACTTCGCTGCCGACTTCGATGCCGCCATCCCAGCGCACCCCCGGACCCGCCGGCACATGCAGGTAGCCGATCCGCCCCGTCGACGGCAGAAAACCATTCGCCGGATCCTCGCTCGTGATCCGACACTCCATCGCCCAGCCGCGTGGGACGATCTCCTCTTGCTTGAACGGGAGCCGCTCGCCGGCCGCCACGCGGATTTGCCATTGCACGATGTCGATCCCGGTGACCAGCTCCGTCACGGGATGCTCGACCTGGAGCCGCGTGTTCATCTCCAGGAAGTAGAACGCGCCGTCGCGATCGAGCAGAAACTCACACGTGCCGGCGTTCACGTATCCCGCGGCGCGCGCGGCGCGCACGGCCGTCTCCCCCATCGCCCTGCGGAGCTCGGGTGTCACGGCGCCGCTCGGCGCTTCCTCGATCATCTTCTGGTGCCGTCGCTGCACCGAGCATTCGCGCTCGTTGAGCGACAGCATCGTCCCGTGTTGGTCGCCGAGCACTTGGATCTCGACGTGCCGCGGGCCGACGATGTACTTCTCGACATACACCGCGTCGTCTCCGAACGCGTTCTTGGCCTCGCGGCGCGCGGAGTCGAGCGACGGTTGCATCTCGCGGTCTTCGCGAACGACGCGCATCCCCTTTCCCCCGCCGCCGGCCGCGGCCTTGAGCAGCACGGGATACCCGAAGCGCGCGGCGGTCGCGCGCGCTTCGTCGGCATCGCGAAGGGCCTCCGTGGTGCCTGGGACCACGGGCACATTCGAACGCGTGGCGAGCTGTCGCGCCGCGGTTTTGCTCCCCATCGCCGCGATCGCCTCAGCGGGCGGCCCAATGAACACGAGACCGGCGTCGCGCACCGCGCGCGCGAACCATTCGCGCTCCGAGAGAAAACCGTACCCGGGATGGATCGCCTGCGCGCCCGTCTCCTTCGCGGCAGCGATGATCCTGTCGCCGGCGAGGTAGCTCTCGGCCGACGGCGGCGGACCGATGCGGACGGCTTCGTCGGCTTCCCGCACGTGCGGCGCACGCGCGTCGGCATCGCTGTACACAGCCACGCTCGCGATACCCAGCTCACGACAAGCACGAATGACGCGCAGCGCGATCTCGCCGCGATTGGCGATGAGAACCTTCGAGAACATCAGAGCGGGATGTTCCCGTGCTTCTTCGGCGGGTTCCGATCCCGCTTCGTACGCAGCGTGGCCAGCGCGTCGATCAGCCGCGGCCGCGTGTCGCGCGGATCGATGATGTCATCGAGGTAGCCACGTCCGGCAGCGATGTAGGGGTGGGCGAACTTGGCGCGGTATTCGTCGATCTTGGCGTCGGTGGCGCGCTGCGGATCGCTCGAGTCGTTGATGTCCTTTCGGAAGAGAATTTCTACCGCGCCCTTGGGACCCATCACCGCGATTTCGGCGGTCGGCCACGCCACGTTGTAGTCGCCACGAATGTGCTTGGACGACATGACGTCGTACGCGCCGCCGTAGGCCTTGCGCGTGATCACGGTGAGCTTCGGCACCGTTGCCTCGCAGTACGCGAAGAGCAGCTTGGCGCCGTGCTTGATGATACCCCCGTGTTCTTGCGCCACGCCCGGCAAGAAACCCGGCACATCCTCGAACGTCACGAGCGGAATGTTGAACGCGTCGCAGAAGCGGATGAAGCGCGCCGCCTTGAGCGACGCACTGATGTCGAGCACGCCGGCGAGCACCGATGGTTGGTTGGCGACGATGCCGACGCTCGCCCCCCCCAAGTGCGCGAACCCGCAGAGGATGTTGCCTGCGTAGTCCCGCTGCACCTCATAGAACGTCCCGTCGTCGACGACGCGGCGGATGACGTCGTGCATATCGTACGGCTTGTTCGGATTGTCGGGCACCACCTCGAGCAGCGCCTCGTCGCGGCGGTCCCATGGGTCGCTCCCCGTGCCGCGCGGCGGATCGTCGACGTTGTTCTGCGGGATGTACCGGAACAGCTCGCGGATCGCCGCGATCGCCGCCGGCTCGGAGTCGTGTACGAAGTGCGCGACACCCGACGTGCCGGCGTGCGTGTCCGCGCCGCCCAGCTCGTCCATCGTCACGTCTTCGTGTGTGACCGTCTTCACCACGTTCGGCCCCGTGACGAACATGTACGAGGTGCCGCGCGTCATGTAGATGAAGTCGGTGATCGCGGGCGAGTAGACCGCGCCGCCCGCGCACGGTCCCAATATGGCCGAAATCTGCGGCACTACCCCAGACGCCAGTGTGTTCCGTAGAAAGATGTCGGCGTACCCGCCGAGCGACACCACTCCCTCCTGGATGCGCGCGCCGCCGGAGTCGTTGAGCCCGATCACCGGCGCGCCGTTGCGGACCGCGAGATCCATGATCTTGCAGATCTTCTCGGCGAACGACTCGGAGAGCGAGCCGCCGAACACGGTGAAGTCCTGCGAGAATACGTACACCAGCCGGCCGTCGATCCGGCCGTAGCCGGTGACGACACCGTCGCCGTAGTAGCGTTCCTGGTCGAGGCCGAAGTCGTTCGACCGGTGAACCACGAAACGGTCGAGCTCGACGAAGCTGCCATCGTCGAGCAGCAGATCGAGGCGCTCACGCGCCGACAGCTTCCCCTTCGCGTGCTGCGCTTTGACGCGACGCTCGCCTCCGCCCTGCTCCGACTCGGCGATTCGGCGCTCGAGGAGGTCCAGCTGTTCGCGCATGGTCATAGGCGGGAAAAGCTACGCCGCGCGGGGGTCGCATTCTAGCCTTGCGCCGCCATCGTACCCCTGTCGCTGGCCCGTTAGTGCGGCGCCGGTGGGCGAGAGCGCTGCAGCACGATCGTTATGGGCACCGAGTCACGCATCGTGAGCGACACGGGGGCCACCTCCCGCTGATAGCCCGGATGCTCGATGATGACGACGGCACTCGAGCGCGGAATGAAGCTGAGTCCGACGGTCCCCGTGACGCTCGTATGCGCGGTTTTACCGCTTGCCGAATCTCGTACCGTCACGCCCGCCATCGGCTCGCCATTCTCGCCGTCGAACACACCGAGGAGCCGGCTCAGGTGGATCGATTGCGCTACTCCCGGGGGCGCGCCATGCACGAATCGAAGCTCGCGCGCGCGTTGTTGCTCAACCTCGGCGATCTCCAACTGCCCCTTCTCCAGCCCGCGCGATGCATCGAGTGCCGACGCGGTGGTGCGCGTGTTCCGTCCGTTCGTTCGCGTGATGATCGGAACGCCCGGGACGAGCTCGTCGAAGATCGTTTCGACCCCGATCGACGCATACGCGTTGGCGTGCTCCGACGGCTTCGACAGCGAGATCTCCGAGCGCCGAATGACGAACGTCGTGGGGTCGAGATAGATCGAGCCGTCGAGGTCGGCGTCGTGGATCTTGGCCGAGGCGCGGAAATCGATTCGGCGCAGCGTCTCGCCTTCGAGCGTCACCTGGCCGGCGTCCTCGAAACAATGGTTCTTGATGAAGCCCGCGTCAGCGAATACGGCGAGATTCGGAATCACCACGCCGTACCGAATGCCCATTGCGCTGAGTCCGGCTTCGACGACGACTTCGCCCGGCTTGTATTTCCAGGGCCGATCGCTGCGAATCACGACCGTGTCTGCGCGGGTGATCACCTCGGTGGTGTCGAACTTTGCCATGACCGAGTCCCCCCGAGCGCGCGGCGGAGTCTCGATCACCTGTCCATAGTAGCGGTCGAAGATCGAGTTGAACGGGTACTGCTTGCCTATGAGGCTGAACTGCTCAGCGTTGAGGGTGAGTTGCTCAAACACGGTCGCGAGATTCGCGTCGGCGACGCTCGGCGCGCCCGGCCGAGTGCACAGCTCGTCCGTCACCTGCACGGCGGCCAGCCGAACCACGATATGCGTCAGGTGGATTGCGAGCTCGGTGGTCTCGCTCGGCCGAATTACTATTTGTGTATCGACCGGCGAAAAGCCGACCCGCCGAACGCGAACGTGGACCGCGCCTGGCGCGAGGTCGGCGATTTGGAAGCGGCCGTCACTGCCTGTCAGCCGCTCCGCGGATTGCCCAAGAATGGAAACGCCGCTGAACGGCAGTGGCGCGTTCGCTTCACGGTCGAGCACCTGGCCGGAGAGGCTTCCCCGCTGGCCGAACGCGACGCTGGGCCACGCTCCGGCCACGCAGGCGGCAAACCCTGCGAAGGCGCCGGTTAGCGCCACTCTCTGAGCGGCAGACCGGAGTGATCGAGTGATCATCGAATTGGCATGAGCAACCGATAGATGAACTCGGATCAGCGCTCCGGCAAGCCCCCGTCATGGACCCGGCATCCTGTCTACAGGATGTAACGCCTCTTGAGACGTACGTCCTGACGGGAGAGCGGACTCTCGCCTGCTCGAAAGACCGTGACCGTCGGTCGATGGTCCGCCGGAACCATCTTGATCGACTCCCGAAAGTCCTGGTTCACCGCAGCCAGCTCGCGCCATACGGCGGCGTCGACGGCGCGTGGCTCGGCCAGTGGTGTCACGTCCGGCTTCACCTCGATCCAGAGCTCGAGGCGTTTGTCGGCGTTCGCGTCCTCGTACGGATGGAGCGCGAAATTCGCCGTCGATTGAGCCAGCGCCGGTACGCGGAGCACCACCTGTTGAATGTCGTCCGGTGTAATCTTGCAGCCGTAGAAGCCGACGGCGCTGTCCTGCCGGCCCCAGTGGAACACAAGCGGCAGCGGCACGCGCGCCGGGTCGAGCTCGAGGTGGACGCCATGGTCGCGCAGCACCTCGTCCACGTCGCGCGTCGACCGCACGACGCCGCGGTCGTGAATGTCGTAGCGGATCCGCGGTGACACGTTCTCGAGGCGGTTGATCGTGAATAGCAGGTCGCGCTCCGCGTTGCTCTCGATGAGGCAGGTGAGCGGGTCGTACTGGAAGATCATCGGCAGCGATTCGTGGCCGTAGAGATCCGCTCCGAGCGCGGGGCATTCGGCGATCGCCTGGCGAAGGGCGATCGTAAACTCAGTCTCCACGGCGAGATTGATCTCGAGGTCCGACGCTCCGAAGCTCGAGATCGTCGACCGGAAGCAAGTCGCGCCAGGCCATCGAGCTGGGCCCAAGCTGAGTCTGTCATGCGAGCCTCCGTACCGTAATCGGACCATGTTCGTGCATCGTTACGGCTTAACGATCGGCGAACGCTGAGGGCGGGCGAATACGTCGCATTACGTAGCGTTACGTAGCGTTACGTAGCGTTGCGTGCCGGATGACAAAGCGCCCCGGCCGTTTGGCCGGGGCGCTTTGGAAGACGAAGCTCGGGCGAGCCCTGCTGGGGGGCTACTCTCCTTCTGGCTCGGTCGAAGCCAAGTCCAGTGGCGGATATCCCATGTCGTGCTCCGACTCCATCGGAATGATCTTCGACGGGGTTTCCGGACGCGGCGGCTGATCTTCCGGAACGTTCGTCACGCCGAGCACGATCCGCCGGTGAATCGGATCGACCTCGAGCACCCGCATGTCGACCTTCATCGTCTCGTAAACGATGTCCGTCGGGCTGTTCACGGGCTTCTCATTTGGGCTGAGCTGCGACAAGGGAACGAAGCCTTCGATGTCGTTGCCGATGTCGACGACCACGCCCTTGTCCATGAGGCGCACCACCGTGCCCTGCAGCTCGGTGCCGACCGGATAGGTCTCACCGATGCGGAGCCACGGATCTTCCTCCGCCTGCTTGAGGCCCAGTGAGATGCGCTTGTTTTCGCTATCGATATTCAAAATGACGACATCCACGGCATCGCCCTTTTTCACCACTTCCGACGGATGCTGCACGCGCTTGGTCCAACTCATGTCGGAGATGTGAATGAGGCCGTCGATCCCCGGCTCGATCTCGACGAAGGCGCCGAAGCTCGTCAGGTTGCGGACCTTTCCGTTGATGCGCGTCCCGACTGGGTAGCGCAGCGGCAGCACCATCCAAGGGTCTTGCTCCGTCTGCTTCATGCCGAGCGAGATCTTCTCCTCGTTCGGATCGACCTTGAGCACGACCGCTTCGATCGTTTCACCGATGCTGACCAGCTTCGACGGGTGGCGCACGTTCCGGGTCCAGCTCATCTCGCTGATGTGCACGAGGCCCTCGATGCCCGGCTCGAGCTCGATGAACGCGCCGTAATTGGTGATCGACACCACCTTGCCCGTGACGCGGGTGCCGACCGGATACCGTTCGGCGACGTCCTTCCAGGGGTAGCTCTGAAGCTGCTTGAGCCCGAGGCTGATGCGCTCGCGGGTCCAGTCGATGTCGAGGACTTTCACCTCCAGCTCCTGCCCGATCTGCACGAGCTCGGACGGATGCGAGATGCGGCCCCACGACATGTCGGTGATGTGGAGCAGGCCGTCGACGCCGCCCAGGTCGATGAACGCGCCGAAGTCGGTGATGTTCTTGACGACGCCTTTGCGGATCTGATCCTTCTCCAGCTCCTTCATCAAATTCTCGCGCTTGCCGGCGCGCTCGTTCTCGAGGATCACGCGACGCGAGACGACGATGTTGCGGCGGCGCTTGTTCAGCTTGATGATCTTGAACTCGAACTTCTGCCCGAGGAGCTCGTCGATGTTCGGGACGCGCCGGAGCGCGATCTGTGAGCCCGGGAGGAAGGCGTCGACGCCCATGAGGTCGACCACGACGCCGCCCTTGATCTTCTTGACCAGCGTGCCTTCGACCGGCGTGTCCGTTTCGTACGCGACGCGGATCTTCTCCCACACCCGCATGAAGTCCGCTTTCTTCTTCGACAGGACGACGGAGCCTTCCTGATCCTCGAGGTGCTCGAGCAAAACCTCGACTTCGTCACCCGGCTTGAGATCCGGGTGGTCCTTGAACTCCTCGAGCGGAACGCTGCCTTCGGATTTGAAGCCAATGTCGAGCACGACCATGTTGTCGCGGATCTCGAGCACCTTGCTCTTCACGATCTCGCCCTCGTCGATCGACGCGAGCGTACCGTTGTAGAGCTCCATCATCTTCTCGTACTCGGACGAGGAGTACTCGTCCTCGTCGTACAACTCAGGGCGGCGGTTGGCAAGCGGACGCAGTTGCGCGCGCTGCGCGTCGCGCTTCTCGCGCTCCGAGATGGACGTGCCGGTTGGGGCGGTTTCGAGCTCTGGCATACCGAAAGTATGATCTCCTGAACGACCGCGGAGGTTTAGGCTCGCCGCGACGAGGTTGGGGGACGGCTCCGAAGGCGAAACTCGGGGTCGAAGTGGTGAACCGTCTAAGATACGTGCGGCAGATTCACCCGTCAACGGTCGAAGTGCCGCTGGGACGCTGAGTTACGGCCCTCGCCAGCGCCACGATTCGCTCCACCTGCTCCTCCTGCGTCAGATACGTCGTGTCGATGAGCACGGCGTCGCTCGCCTGCACCGTCTGCATCGCGTCCCGCGCGTCTCTCCGCACGATCGCCTCCGTCTCCTCGGCGATCTCCTGATCCGTCGGATGCCGGCTCAACCGCTGGATCAGCCGCCGGCGCGCGCGCTCCCAAGGGTCTGCCACCAAAAACACCTTGAGATCGGCCTCCGGAAATACCACCGTCCCCATGTCGCGGCCGTCCACCACCACGTCGCGCAGTTCCGCCGCCCGCCGAACTTGCGCATTCACCCACTCGCGGACCGGCTGCATCCGCGCCACGCGCGACACCTCGCGCGTCACCTCGACACCCCGAAGGACCTCGTCGCACGACGCGCCGTCGATGAGCGGCGCAAACGCGCCCTCGACCGCCGCGTACGTGATGCGCGACACCCCGCGCAGCACGTCCGACGGCGTCCACGCATCGGGTTGCTGCCGCTGCTGCAGCTGAACGGCGGTCGCCGCGCGATAGAGCGACCCCGAGTCGACGTGAAAGAGCGCCAGCTTTCGCGCGACCCACTGCGCCGTCGACGACTTCCCCGACGCCGCGGGGCCATCGATGGCGACCACCACATGGCGACCCGCTGCGCCGGCGCTCATTGGGATCGTGCCCGCGCCAGATCGCGCCAGAAACCCGGGTAGGACACGGCGACGCACTCTGGATCGTCGATCTCGATCTCGTTCCCGGTCGCGGCGCCGAGCACGCCGAACGCCATCGCCAGCCGGTGGTCGCCGTGGGTGATGACCCGACCGCGCAGCGGCCTGTCGCTCCCGACGATTCTCATTCCGTCGCTCAGCTCGGACGCCTCGGCGCCGATCGCCCGCAGGTTGGCGACGACCGCGGTGATGCGATCGCTCTCTTTGGCGCGAAGCTCCGATGCGCCGGTGATCACGGTTTCGCCTTCGGCGCGCGCGGCGAGGCAGGCCAGCAACGGCAGCTCGTCGATCATCGATGGCACCTCCGCCTCGGTCACGGTTGTGGCGACGAGCCGACCGGGTGCGACGACGAGGTTGGCGGTCCATTCGCCGCCCTCTTCTCGCTTCCCGTCCTCCACGACCGTTGCTCCCATGCGCCGAAGCGCTGATAGAAACCCGGTGCGCGTCTCGTTCACGCAGACGTTCTCGAGACGCAGCTCGCCCCCATCGGCCAACCCAGCAAGTCCGGCGAAGAACGCGGCTGACGACGGATCCCCTGGGACCGCGGTGTCCAGCGCGCGAATCGACGAACCGGCGTCGAGCGTCACCATCGTACCGTCGACTTTGATCCGCGCGCCCCGCGCGCGAAGCATGCGCTCGGTGTGATCGCGCGAGCGCGACGGCTCCGTCACGGTCGCCGCGACGCCGGACGCGAGTGCCGCCAACAGAACGGCGCTCTTCACCTGCGCGCTCGCGACCTCGCTCGTCCAGACGACGTCGTGCAGCGAGCCGCCGCGGATCGTCATCGGAAGCCCCCCGTTCTCGGGCAGCTCGACCCGCGCCCCCATCGCCTCGAGCGGGCGTGCTACACGGCGCATGGGCCGGCGGCTTAGACTTGCGTCACCGACGAACGTCGCCTGCACCGGCGACGCCGCGACGACGCCGGCCATGAGCCGCGTCGTCGTGCCGCTGTTACCGCAGTCCAACACAGTACCTGGCGGCTTCAGCCCGTCCCGTCCGCGGCCCGTGCCGCGAATCACGAACTCGGCCGAGAGCTCCGGGATGTCGACGCCGAGCGCGCGCAGCACCCCCGCGGTCGAATGCACGTCCTGTGATTCGAGAATGCCGCTGATCCGCGACGCGCCCGCCCCCAGCGCGCCGAGGATGAGCGACCGATGGGAAATGGATTTGTCGCCGGGGACGCGGAGCGAGCCGGAGACCTTCACCGGAGCCACGCCTCGAGCGTCGTCGCCAGGTCCGTCTTCTCGTCGCGGTACTTCACGATCACTGGAGCCTGGAGTCCGATCTGCTGCTCCGCGCCCCACCCGTCGCGAATGGCGCGCGTGCCCGGCACCACCACCGCGGCCTCGGGGATTTCCAGCGGCGCGTTGGGCGCTGCGCGGTAAACCGTCTCGCGCACGAGGTCGAATACCGGAGTGCCGCGGGTGAGAACCACGCCGGCGGCGAGCACGGCGCGCGCGCGAACGATCGTGCCCTCGTACACGCCGCAGTTCCCGCCGACGAGCACGTCATCCTCGATCACCACCGGCGCCGCGTTCACCGGCTCGAGCACACCCCCGACCTGCGCCGCGGCGCTCAGATGCACGCGCTTCCCGATTTGCGCGCACGAGCCGACGAGCGCGTGTGAATCGACCATCGTGCCCGCGTCGACGTACGCGCCGATGTTCACGTAGCTCGGCATCAT
>JBIOHX010000101.1:0-11665 GCA_044449465.1 Gemmatimonadales bacterium
GGTCCGGAGCAGTCCAACGAACGGCCAGTCCCGGCGCGTACGACGACGTCATCCGCCAAGTCGATCCGCTGAAAGATCGTCTCGATCGAGTGGTACCCGCTCGACTCGCGGGCCAGCACACGGAGGAGCAGGTTGATCTTCGCTTGCGCAGCTACGCGGGCGATCGTCACGCGTCGGGTGCAGTCGGCTCGATTTTCCCGACCGTGAAGCCGAGCCGGGCGGAGTAGTAAAGGCCCAACGCCGTGATCGGAATGTACGACGCGACGTGGAACAGCAGCGCCCACGTCGTGGCTTCGGTTTGACTCACGCCGTAGAGCGAGAGCGCGATCCACGCGCCGAGCTCGAACGAGCCGAAGAAGCCCGGCAGCGACGGGAGGGCCACGAGGATGACGATGATCCCCTGCACAATCAGCGTCGCCGCGAGGGGCACGTGCACGCCAACGGCGAGAAAGGCGAGCCAGAAGGCCAACGGCTGAAGCAGCCAATGGGCGAGCGTCCACGCGAACACGGCCGCGAAATGCCGCGGCTTGCGCAGCACGCTCAGCCCCTCGGAGAAGCGCGCCAACATGTCGGCGCCTCGCCGCTCGACGATCGGCGACACGCGTCTCGCCACCAACTCGAATAGTCGAATGAGCGTCTTCGGAAAGAACACCAGCACGTAGAACGCGATCAGCAGCGCCACCGCTCCGCCGACGACGAACCCCGCGGCGTACGTGAGCGAGTGGCCCGCGACCATGGTGCCGGTCGGGAGGTGCGCCGCGGCGACGCCGACCGCGAGGAGGATCATCACCACGATTCCGTCGAACACCCGGTCGACGGCCACCGAGGCGAGTGCCGTAGGGAAGGTGACGTTCCCAACCTGTTGGGTGAGCGCGAACGGCCGCGCCAGCTCGCCCGCGCGGAGCGGCACGACGTTGGTCACCATCTGCCCGATCGCGGTCGACCGCCAGAGTGGTCCAAGTGGCACGCGGGGCACGACGGGGTCGAGAATCGCGCGCCACCGGATCGCGCGCAGCGGAAACATGCCCGTGGCCGCCACGGCGCTGGCGATCAGCAGCCAGTAGTTCGCCTGCCGCGCCGTCTCGAGGGAGCGATGGATGTTGAGGTTGCGAAACGCGAAGTACAGGCAGACGATGCTGATCGCGATGCCAAGCGCGCCGCGCCAGCCGAATTTCACCTCGGGCTACTCCGCGCGCGCAAGCTCGAGCAGATCGAACAACTCGTCGAGCGCCTCGGGGTTGCTCGCCGGCCCGGTGCGGCGCATCTCGTCGCGCAGCTCCACGGCGCGGTCGAGGGCTGCTCGGCCGCGATAGAGCAGCGTCTCGATCGGCACCACCGCGTCTTCAGGAAGCGCCGTCGGTTCCGCGAACGGGTACGCGGTGAGCGCGTCGAGCGCCGCGATGCTCGTGTCGATCAACGCGGCGGACGCGCGATCGAGCGATTCGCTCAGCGATGGCCGCGGCGCGGGTTCCAACGATGCTTTGGGCGACGCCGGCGTTGCGAACTCGGAGCTCGGTACAGTGGCCGGCGTCGCGAAGGCGGGCGTCGAGAACGCAGGCGTCCGGGGTTCGATCGGCGTCGGCCGTGGGATTTCGGGCGCGGAGACGGGCGTCGGCTCCTGCTGCTGTTGTTGATGCACCGGCCGCTGCTGCGGCTGCGCGATCGCGGGAGTCGGCACGCGCGGTGCGGGGGCCGGAGGCGTGGTCTGCGGCTCCGACCTGCCGAATCCGGCGCCGATCGCGGCGGCGAGGTCGCGCCCGCCGCTGATTTCGCGGAGCCGCGCGGTGAGGTGCTCGCCCTTGGCGCCCGGCTCGGCGAGCACCGCGGAGAGATCCTCCAGCGCGGCGAGCCCAAGAAAATCCACATGGTCGGCGGACTGGACGTGGCCGCCAATGAAGTCGGCCACGTCGCGCTCGCCGAAGCTTTCGGCGGCGCCCTGGAGCGAACGTAGCGCGCGTTGCAGATCCCGACGCGCGCGCACAGTCGCCGCCTCGTCGCTCGCGTGCCGCGCCGTGTCCACGACCTGGCGCAGATGCTCGCTCAAGCTCACCAGCTCGAGGCGGAATCGGTCGGATGATGAGGTGGGCGGATTCGTCGACGCCTCCACTAATCCCGGGCCGCCATCGGCGTAGAACAGCTCCTCGATCGGAACGACGCGATCGCTTCCGGCCGCGCGCTGGGCCCATGACGACTGCGCCGCCACGAACGCGTCGCGCGCAGGGCTGCCGGCGTTCACATCGGCTCCGCCGCCGCGCAGCGATGCGCCGATGGTGCGCAGATACGCCGCGCAGCTCTCCATGAGCGTGCGCGCTGCGGAGCTCATTGAATCGCCCGCATCCTGCACCGCCGTGACGGCTTCCTCGGCCGCTTCGAGGGTGTCGGCGAGCGGGCCGATCTCCTTCACGCCGGCGACGCCGCGGAGCGCCTGGATGCGCCGCAGCAGGTTGGCCGCCGTGGCCGCGTCGCCAATTCGCGTGGTCAACAGCTCGAGCCCTGCCGCGATGTTGCCCGATTCGGTCGCGAGGAAGGCGAAGGGCGATGTCGCGGTGCCGTGCGGAGTCACCGGCCGCGCGGCGCTCCGGGGTGGCGCGAAGCGCGCGAGCTCCGCGGCGCGCGCTCTTGCGCGCTCGTCCTCCGCGCTCGACCAGTTGCGGGCGGCGTGCAGCAGCGATTTGAGATCGTCGACCGCCGAAACCACGGCGCCGCGGAGCGACTGATCCCAAGCGAGCGAGCCCTCGCGCAGCGCTCGGCCCACCCGCTCGATCGCCCCCGCCAGTTCGGCGAAGGCCGGCAGCTTGGCCATGGTCGAAGTACCGCGAAGTGCGCGGGCTACGCGCTGGACCGCGTCGCCGTCCGGCGCGCCGGCGCCGAGCACCAGTCCGTCGAGTCGCTCGACGTACTCGCTCGCTTCGAGAATGAAAAAATCGAGGAAGCCGGCCGGTCCTGTCATTCGATCTCCATCACGCTCCGCGAAGGTCGCCTCCCACGCTCGTCGACGAACTTAGGAAGCTGCCCGAGCGGCGTCCATGGCGCGACGCAGCTCGCGAACCGCTTCCGCGAGCCCGACGAACAGCGCGCGCCCGACGACGGCGTGGCCGATGTTCAGCTCCTCGATCTCCGGAATCGCCGCGACCGGTCCGACGTTGTCCATGTCGAGCCCGTGTCCCGCGTGCACCGCCAACCCAATCGACGCACCGTGCCGCGCCGCGTCACGAAGCGCGGCGAGCGTGGCCGCCGCGGACGGCGCGTGCGCGTACTGCCCCGTGTGGAGCTCGATTGCCGCCGCGCCGAGCTCGCGCGACTGCTCGACCGCCGTGCGATCGGGGGAGATGAACAGGCTCGTGCGAATACTCGCCGCGTTGAGTCGCGCGATGCCATCGAACAATCGCGGCCGGTCGCGCGACACGTCGAGCCCGCCCTCCGTCGTGATCTCCTCGCGCCGCTCGGGGACCAGCGTCACCTGATGCGGTGTCAGTCGCAGCGCCAGCGCGACCATCTCGTCAGTGCAGGCCATCTCGAGGTTGAGCACGGTCGACACCGATCCCGCGAGGCGGTCGATGTCGCGGTCCTGAATGTGCCTGCGGTCTTCGCGCAGATGCGCAGTGATGCCGTCGGCGCCGGCGCGCTCGCACACCAGTGCGCCTTCCACCGGGTCGGGACGCGACCCACGCCGCGCTTGGCGCAGGGTCGCGATGTGGTCGATGTTTATGTACAGCCGCTGCCGCTTCATGTCGCCGATCCCGTCGATGTTGCTGCGATGGAAACCAGTCGTATACGTTCCAGCGACGCCCCGCCCACGCACCCGAGGCCGACGTGAAGAAACTAATCGCCGCAGTTGTCTCGACTGTTCCAGTGCTTTCGTTCGTGCTCGTTGCCGGCTGCCATTCGTCGGCGCCGGCCAGCGCTCCTGCGCCCACCTCTCGCAGCGCGCCCGCGCGCGTGGTCGCGGGGAACGCCACCGGCGCAGCCGACCCGATCTCGGCGGTCCGTGGCTTCATGACCGCCGTGAAGGCGACCGACCTGCAGGCGATGGGCGCCCTCTGGGGCGACACGCAAGGTCCAGCGCGCGACGCGCTCTCGCGCGACGAGTTGGAAAAGCGCGAGTTCGTCATGATGTGCTCTCTGCGGCACGACCGATACGACGTTCTCCCCGACGTGCCGGGTCGGAACGGAACCCGGACCGTGCCGGTGAGTGTCTCCCTCGGCACTCTCACTCGCACGACGACCTTCACGGTCGTTCAGGGGCCTGAGCGGCGGTGGTACGTCCAGAACGTCGACCTCGAGCACATGGAGGAGTTCTGCGCGCGGCGCGGGTCCTGAGTTCGTAAATCGGCCGCGCCTGACGCGGTGGCGCGTCAGGCCTGGGTGAGCTCCACGAGCACGCCCGACGTCGACGATGGATGGAGGAATGCGATCGGCTTACCCTCGGCGCCGAGTCGTGGCGCCTCGTCGATGAGGCGGATGCCGTGCGTGCGGCAGCGCTCGAGCGTCGCCACCAGATCGTCGACCGCGAAGCAGACGTGGTGAATCCCCGGGCCCCGCTTGGTGACGAACGTCGCGATTGGTGAATCCGACGCGCTGGCCTCGAGCAGCTCGATGAGCGAATCGCCCGCCGCGAACCCCACGATCGTCGCGCCGTCGGCATCGTCGAGCGGCACCTCCGCAAGGCCGAGCACGTCGCGATAGAACGACGTCCCGCTCGCTAGGCCGCTCACCGCGATGCCGATATGCGCGATACGGGCCCCCGCGGCCTTGGAAGGCCCGGGTTGGGGAGGCTTTTGCATGCCCTTAGGTTAGTGCATCCGTCGCTGAATAGAGCAACGGTTGCGCACACGCGCCACGCTTCAGGCGGCCAGGGAGAAGAATGCATGTCGAACATCATCGCCGTGACCGACGCCAACTTCGAGCAGGAGGTCGAGAAGCACGACGGATTGGCCATCGTCGACTTCTGGGCAACGTGGTGCGGCCCCTGCCGCATGATCGCGCCGATTCTCGATCAGCTCGCGACGGAGTACGAGGGTAAGGTCAAGGTCACCAAGCTCGACGTAGACGCGAACATCAAAACCGGCTCACGCTTCAACGTGCGGTCGATCCCGACGCTGCTCTTCTTCAAGGGCGGCAAGGTGGTCGACCAGATCATCGGCGCGGTGCCGCGCACGCACATCGAGGCCAAGCTGCAACAGCACGCCGAGGCGAGCCGCTCCGCGTAGCGGTCAGAGCCAGGACCAGACGAGCGCGCCGCCGGCGGCAGTCATCAAGGCTGCCGCCACGCCGCCGAGGATGTTGAGGCCGCGCCCGTTGCGGTGCACGCCCATGATCCGCGGGTTGTTGCAGACGACGAGAATGATCGCGATCAACGGCGGCGCCAGCAGCCCGTTGATCACCGCCGCCCAGATGAGCAGGCGGATGGCATTCACGTGCGCGAAGTTGAGCGCCATGCCGCCGAGCATCGCCACGATGATCACGCCGTAGAACTGGCCCGCGGTGTGGATCTTCTCGTCCATCCCGGAGCGCCACGCGGCCGCTTCGGCCACCGCGTACGCAGCCGATCCGGCGAGCACGGGCACGCCGAGCATGCCGGTGCCGACGAGACCGAGCGTGAACAGCAACGCGGCGCCACGGCCCGCGAGCGGCCGCAGCGCCTCGGCCGCCTGCGCCGCGGTTTGGACGTCGACCTGTCCCGCGCGGTGCAGCGTCGCCGCCGCGGTGAGCACGATGAAGTACATGATCGCGTTCGAGAAAAACATCCCTGCGTTCACGTCGCGCGCGGCGGCGCGGAGCTCGCGCTGCACGGCGCGTTGCGGTCGCCCGATCAACCGGTTGCGCCAAGAGGCGTCATGCTCGGCGTTTTGCGCCGCTTGCCAGAAAAAGAGATACGGCGAGATCGTCGTCCCGAGGATGGCGACGAAGGTCAGCAGGTATGCCTTCGACCAGATGATCTTCGGTAGGAAAGTGCCGCGGACGACCGCGAGCGCGTCGGGACGCGCCAGTATCCCGGCGAGCACATACGAGAACAATGCAAGCGTCATCCATTTCAGGACGAGCGTCATGTGGTCGTACGACGCCAGGATGAGCAGCCCGAGAATGAGCACCGTGAACGCCGGCACGAACCAGATTGCCGAGAGGCCGGTGAGCAGGCTCGCTGCCGCCGCCATGCCGCCGAGGTCGGCCGCGATGTTCACCGTGTTTCCGAAGAGCAGAAGCGCACAGACGAACCAGAGCAGCCAGCGCGGATAGTGGGTGCGCAGCACGCTGGCCAAACCACTCTTCGCCACGATGCCGACGCGTGCGCACATCAGCTGCACCGACGCCATGAGGGGGAGCGTCACGAGCGCGATCCAGAGTGTGCCGTACCCGAACGCCGCTCCGGCCTGCGAGTAGGTCGCAATACCCGACGGATCGTCGTCGGCGGCGCCGGTGATCAATCCCGGGCCGAGCTCGCGCGCCCGCGATTGCAGCCGATCCCGATGGCGTCCCGACCGGGGACGGTAGGGCCGGATCGTCGCTCGCCGATCCATCGGCGGCGGCAGCACGGGCTCAACCGGGATGTCGTCGGGCCGTGGTTCCTGGATCGGCTCCATGCGCCGCGATAAGGCACAACATGCGCCATGCGGCAGTGCCTGTCGGGAACCGTCTCGCGCACCAACAGGCCGCGTTGCATCTTTCACGCACATGCTCGCCTTTCCCGCCAGCCTGCGGTTTCCGTATACGCGTGTGCTCCTTCCGCGGACGCGGCTCGCTTACATCCATCTGCGCAACCTGCTCACGGATGCCAAACGCGACCGCGCCGCGCGGATCTCCGGCTACGTCGCGGTCTCGCTGCCGGACGAGCTGGTCATGCTGTATCTCGTCAGCGGTGAGGTCGCCAACGCCACGGTTCGGCTCGCACACGGTGCTCGGCCCGTCGCGATCGCCAGCGCGCTCGAGCTCGTTCCACACGAGCCCGAGTACGGCGAGATTTGCTTCCACGAAGCGGATCAGGAGCAGCTGGCGTGCATGTTCGCTACCCACGCCATCCCGACCGAACCCTGGCCTGCCGGCATGTCGCCGCAGGATCCAGCCGCTCTCTTTCCGTACCTGATGTCGACGACCTTCGACGGCTTCGTCGAGATCATCGCCAACGAGGGCGCGAACTATCTGATCTTCCGGAACGGCAGCGTCGTGCGCGCGTTTCTCACCGCGCCGGGCCAGGGCAAGCTGGTCGATCGCGTGGCGCAGCTCTTCTCGCGCGAAGGCCGTTCTTCCGATCTTCGAGTGGCGCGCTGGGGTGTGCCCGGCCCGCTGCCGGTGCAAGCGGCTCCGGCGCTGGTTCAAGCCTACCGCGACCTCGCGTCGACCCTGGTCCATCGCCTCTCCGAATCCGGGCGAGTGGGAGCGCCCGATGCCGCCGAGCGGGCGCGTCAGGCGCTTGTGACCACACATCCCGTGCTCGACTGCTTTGCCTTCGACGGCCGAGAAACCACCGAGCCGCTCTCCGACACGCGCGGCCTCACCGCCGGCGTTGCCGCCTGGATCCGCGAAGTGATGTGGACCGCCGTCGATCATGACACCGTCGCGCCCGATGCGCTCTTCCGCGAGCTGACCTGGGATCGGCGGCACATGTTCCAGTCGGCCGGCCTGTTCGATCAGATGCCGTGGAAGGTGCTGTGACCGGGGACGCTGCATCCGCTGCATCCGGCACGCTCTATCTGGTCAGCACCCCCATTGGCAACATGGGGGATTTTTCTTTTCGCGCGGTAGAGACGCTGAAAGAAGTCGCGCTGATTCTCGCCGAAGACACGCGACACACCCGCAATCTCCTCGATCGCTACGAGATCGCCACGCCCGCGGCGCCCTACCACGAGCACAACGAAGCGCGGCAGACCCCGTCGCTCGTGCGCCGGCTCGCCGCCGGCGATTCGATAGCGCTCGTCAGCGATGCCGGCACACCGCTCCTCTCCGACCCGGGTGCACGCCTGGTGCGCGCGGCGATCGATGCCGGCGTGCGTGTCGTTCCGATTCCGGGCTCGTCGGCCCTGCTTTCGGCGCTGGTCGCGTCGGGGCTCGACACGACGCGCTTCACCTTTTTCGGATTCCTTACACGAACCGGGGGGGAGCGCCGCGCCGCCCTCGACGAGATTACGGCGACGGACCACACCGTCGTCCTCTATGAGGCGGCCAACCGGCTGGCGTCGACCCTGGCCGCGTTGGACGAGCGGGGAAACGGTGATCGGCCGGCCGCGGTGGCCCGCGAAATGACCAAACAGTTCGAGGAGGTCGCACGAGGAACGGTCCGCGAGCTCCGGGCGTACTACGAAGAGAGGCCTCCCCGGGGTGAAATCGTGCTGGTCATTGGCGGCGCGCCCGCTCGCGCGGTGAGCGACGAGCTGGTCAGGGAACGAGTCCGGGCGCTGCGCGACGCCGGTATGAGCGCGCGCGACGCCGCGACCAGCGTCGCCGGTGCGCTGGGCGTGTCGCGACGCGTCGCGTATCGGCTGGCTCAGTCAACCGCCGCAGGCGAGGGCCATGCAGCGGACGGCGAGGGAGATACGAAGCGATGACGACGATGACGCAGATCGTGAGTCGGACGAGTGCCACGACGCGGCGGCTATCGCGCGGCGCAACGATGTTGGCGCTGCTTCCCCTCGCCGCGATGACCGGCTCGCGCCCGGCCGCGCGGGGCAACCCGCCCGCGCTCACCATCGCGCGCCTCCAGTACGACGGTGGCGGCGACTGGTACGCGAACCCGTCGAGCCTTCCCAACCTGCTCGCCGCCATCCGCCAGCGCACCTCGCTCCAGGTCGACAAGACCGAGGCCCGCGTGACGCTGATGGACGACAAGCTGTGGGACTATCCGTTCATCCACGTCACGGGCCACGGCAACATCCGCTTCAGCGATGCCGAGGTGGTGCGGCTGCGCGAGTATCTCGAGCGGGGTGGGTTTCTCCACGTCGACGACAACTACGGCCTCGACCCGGCCTTTCGCCGCGAAATCAAGCGCGTGTTTCCTGACCGGCCGCTCGTCGACGTTCCCCTGTCCCATCCGATCTACCACATCGTCTACGATTTTCCAAAAGGCATTCCGAAAATCCACGAGCACGACGGGCTGCCCGCGCGCGGGTTCGGAATCTTTCTCGGCGACCGCCTAGCGGTGTACTACAGCTTTTCGAGCGACCTCGGGAACGGTTGGGAGGACCCCGAGGTGTACCACGACCCCCCGGCGCTGCACGAAGCGGCGCTCCGCATGGGCGTGAACCTGTTTGTCTACGCCGTGACCAGCCGGCCGACCCCGTGAGCCGCGTATGACCGTTCTCGAACTCGTAGATCGTGAACGAGCGCGCCTGCGCCGCCTCCACTTGCTGGCCGGCCTCACTCTCGCCGTTGCCGCCACCTGCCTCGTCCTGGCCGTCGGCGCATCCACGCTCGGCGCGGCGCGCTGGCTGGTCCTGCCGCGGCCGCTGCCCTTCCTCGTCTGGCTTGCCATCGCCGCGGCGGACGTCGCGATCGTCTGGTGGACGGCGCGACAACTCCGCCGGCGTACCACCCGCCAACGAGTTGCGGCCGCGATCGAGCGAGAACAGTCGCTCCGCGCCGGCGCGCTCCGCGGCGCGATCGAAGTGGCCGGTATGGGCGCGCTCGGGCGCCGCGCCGCCGATGTTGTCGGCCACCACCTGAGCCCAGCCGGACCGCGGCTCGCGCCGGCCGAACAGCGGACCATGCGGCGCACAGCCACGCGCGCCGCCGGCGTGGCGGCCGTGGCGGTCGGTGCGCTCGCGTTCGTCGCGCCCACCTACAACGACGGCATGCTCGCCATCATGCGCCCAGTCAGCGCCTGGCGCGGTACGCTGCTCGCTCCGATCGCCTTCGACAACCTCCCCCCCGCCGTCGTCCGCGGCGAGACGGCGCGTCTTCAGATGTCGGCGCCGCGGCGCACGACAGTGCTTCTCTCGCAGCGCATGCCCGGCGAAGCCTGGTCGACCCAGACGATTCCGGTTGATCGCCGCACCGGGCGCGCAACCATCGAAGTCGGCCCGGTACGCGGAGATCTCAGCGTCGTCGCCGGCGACGGGCGCTCGACGAGTGACACCGCTGTCGTGCGCGTGACCGACCGTCCATTCCTCGGCGCCGTGTCGATGCGCGCGACGTATCCCGCGTACCTCGGGCGGCCCGCCGAGGGGCTGCCGATTGGCGAGCCGGCGCGTGTGCCGCAGGGCACTGTGATCGACGTCGCCGGTCGCGCGTCGACTTCGTTGCGGTTGGTGCACCTCGCCTCGGCCGCCGATACGATCGCGCTTGGCGTCAACGATCATTCGTTCAGCGGGCGGTTCGCGGCGCGCTCGAGCGGGAAGTACGCGTGGGTTGCCGTCGGCGCGGCCGGCTCGATCGCCGATCTGCCACTCCCCGTCGAGCTCGAGGTCGTGGCCGATTCGGCGCCGCACGCGGAGCTTGTGTCGCCGGCCACTGACACGCTCGTCGCTGGCGACGACCGCATCACCATTCGCGCCACCGCAAGCGACGACCACGGGCTGGCGGCGGTGGAGCTGGTGAGCTGGAAGCAGGGCGCGCCCGGCGGCGAGCAGTCGGCTCTCCGCCAGCGACTCGCAGATGCGACGGCGAACGTGTGGGATGGGGGCGCGGTGCTGGACCTCGCGCCGCGCAATCTCAAGCCTGGCGACGCCGTTCACGTGAAAGTGGTGGCGACCGACAACTCGCCGTGGGCGCAGCACGGTGAAAGCCGAGAGTTGTTGCTCAAGATCCCCACGATGGAGGAGCGGCGCGAGATCGCGCGCGACATGCTCGATTCGGCGGTGAGCCAAGTGCAGTCGGCCGCGCAGGCGGAGAAGTCGATCGAGCAGCGCACGAGCGACGCCGCGCGCGACCGCCAGCGCACCGCTTCACCCGACGCCCCGAGCAACGCGTCCGGCGGCGACAAGGGGAACATGAGCTACGATGCGGCGGAAAAGGCCAAGGCCGTCGCCAAGGACCAGCGGGCCCTCGCCGATCAGGTGAAGAATCTCCAACAGACGGCGGCGGCGCTCCAGCAGCAACTGAAGCAGGCGGGCGCGCTCGATTCGAGCCTCGCGCGCCAACTACAAGAAGCGCAGGCGATGTTGCGTGACGCGCTCACGCCCGACCTGCTCGCGGCGATGCAAAAGCTCGACAACGCCACGCAACAGCTCTCGCGGGATCAAGCGCAGGCTTCGCTCAAGGATCTTCAGGCGATGCAACAGAAGCTTCGCGAGCAACTGGAGAAGAGCGCCGAGATGCTCAAACGTGCCGCGCTCGAGGGGTCGATGCAGACGCTCAACGATGAGGCGAAGGAGATCGCTGATCGCGACCGCGCGCTCGCCGACTCGGCGGCGGCCAAGCAATCTGATGCGCAGAAGTCCGACGCGAAGAATCTCGCCGACCGGTCGGAGCGCTTCTCGGACGAGGTGAAGAAGCTTCAACAGCGATTGGAGCAGGACAAAGCCGATGCCGGCGCGTCGCACGCCGATGACGCGCGCAAACATGCCGATGCATCGCAGGACGCGTTGCGCCAGGCCGCTGGTCAGCAGCAACAGAAGGGTGAACAAAACGCGTCGGCCGATCAGAAACAGCAACAACAGCAGCAGCAGCAGCAACAACAGCAGCAGCAACAACAGCAGCAGCAACAACAGCAGCAGCAACAGCAGCAACAACAACA
>JBIOHX010000102.1:0-11664 GCA_044449465.1 Gemmatimonadales bacterium
CAACACGGCAGCCCGAGTGGGCTGCCGTGTTGTTTGCGCGCGCAGTTTCATCGTGTCGCGCCCCGGCTCGCCGGCGGCAGGATTCCGTTCATCCGCAGATACTCGACGATCTGCCCGTGATGATCGTACGAATGCGCGACCGCGTCGTGCAGCGCCGCGAACGAGCCCTCGTGGTATTTCATGATCTGCGGTTTGGTCGTCACCGAGTCGGGCCCGCGTTCGGATGAGAGCTCCTCGGTGTACTCGCGCTGGGTCATCATCGCCGCCATCCAGTAGTTGTTGGCGGCGAGGTGCTTGACCTGCTGCGCGAAGGTGCGCACGCCTTTGAAGTCGCCCGCTTGCGGCGACAGCGGCGAGGGTCGTGAGCTTCATTCGGCTCCTCTAGGGTGAATCGGTTCGAGGGCAGCCTACACGTTCAAGTGCACTTGAACACGAGTGGCGAATCCGTGCCGTCGCCGATACTATGTGTGGTATGACCGAATTCTCGATCTCAGAAGTGGCGCGCGAAGTGGGACTTCGCTCGTCGGCAATTCGCTATTACGAGGAGATCGGCATACTTGCGTCGCCGGCGCGCGTGAACGGCCAACGTCGCTACGACGCCGTCGCCCTCGACCGACTGACGATCATCCAGCGGGCCCGCCAACTGGGTTTCTCGCTTCGCGAGATTCGAGCGCTTTTCTTCGAATTCGATCAAAGCGTGCCGGCGTCGGCTCGCTGGAAGGAGATGTCGGGCCGCAAGCTCGCGGAGCTGGATCGGATGACGGCCAAAATCGCGACGCTGCGAGCCGAGCTCGAGGCGCAGTCGAAGTGCGGGTGCGCATCATTGGACGAGTGTGGCCGCTGCACGCGCAGGGCCTCATAGAAAGGGCGGTCGCCAGCGCCAGGGCCAGAATTCGCGCACCACGTCGACCAGCGATTCGCCGACGAGACCGGTCGCCCCGTTCCGTAGGGTCGAAGACGCGCGCGGCGGCGAAGCTCAAAGTGTGCGAGATCGCGACCTGCCCATAGCGCTCGCCGAGCCGATCTTCGTAGCCGCGCCAAGTGCGTAGGTCTGCCTGAAGACCGAATCGGCGTGCGCCCGCCGGGCGGCGATGCTGTCCTGCGCGCCGGCTGCGTGTCGAGCGAGCGAGTTCGCGGCGACGACGGCAACGACGCGGAGCGTCCGTTGCAAACCAGGCGTCGGGCGATCGTTCGACATCGATACTTCGATGCTAGACGAAGTGTCGCTGCTGGGCAAGCGATAGGTTCGAAGATGACGTCAAGCCGTCCGTCGAAGCGAGCATACCCAGGAGGTACGCGGTGAGATGCGATTGGGCGACGGCGATGGTGTTCTCGGCGGCGGCCGCAGCGCCGTGCTGCGCGCAGGCTCAATGGAAGACGCCGTGGGACTACCAGGGCTCGCGGGGTCCCGAGCATTGGAGCGCGCTGGATACGGCGTATGCCGCGTGCAACAACGGCCGCGAACAATCGCCGATCGACATTCGGGCGGTGACGAAGGCCGACCTCCCCGCGCTACGCTTCGACTACACGAGCGCCCCGATCGAGGGGCTGACCGACAACGGCAAGACGATTCGAGTCAACTATCACGGGCCGCGCAATGACAATGTCCTCATCGTCGGCGCGGACCGCTACCGACTCACTCAGTTTCATTTCCACCGGCCGGCCGAGGAGCTGGTGAATGGGAAGCGGTACGACATGGTGCTTCATCTGATGCATGCGGCGAGCGACGGGAGGATTGCCGGTGTGGCGGTGTTTCTCACGGCGGGCAAGGCGAATGCGACGATCCAACGGCTCTGGGATCATATGCCGACGGTGGTAGGCAAAGAGGAATCGATTCCCGGCGTCGACGTCGATCCTTCGGGGTTGCTGCCGCGAGACGCCGCGTACTATATGTATGCCGGGTCGCTGACGGCGCCGCCGTGCACCGAGGGGGTCACGTGGTTCGTGCTCGAGACGCCGGTCGAGATCTCGGCCGCGCAGATTGCGGCGTTCGCCAAACGATATCCCGGGGACGTGCGGCCGGTGCAGCCGCTCAACGGGCGCGTGGTCAAGGTGAGGAGGTGAGGTGGTGCGCCAAGTGATTTGACATCTAGCGCCCGGTCACGGGCAACGCGACCCGCACCCAGTAGGTCCGCCGGTTCCCGAAGCCGATCACGGAGCCGATGACGAGTCCCAAGGTGCCATTCCCATCAACGCGCCCAACCCGCCGTCGGCGAAGGCCTTGCCCACCTGACGCCCCGCGGAGGCTCGCCGGGCGACCTCGAGCCTGCGGATGGCGGGGAGCGCGAAGTGCGCTGGAACAACGCAACCTTCACAATCGGCGACCAGCAACGAACCGGCGGTGACGCCCGCGAAGGTACCGCTGACTCGATGGCCTCTGTCCGCGCGAACGCGCACAGGCGCGCCGATCGATACCGAGTCGATGGGGAAGGCACCGGGCGCCTGCTGGGCGGCCATCGCGGCTGGGAGGACGAACGTCGCCAGCAGCCCCAAGGGGATCAGCGTTCTCATTCTGATGGTCATGCGGCAGAAGCTCCGGAACCAAAGGCGCGCGCATTCAACTTTTTGCCGCCGTATGGTACCCGCCCCCTGGCACATGGTATCATTCTCGGCGAAACCCTCTCGACGAGACGACAATACTCATGCCCCGCCTACCCCGCCTTGCTCTTCTGAGTGCGGCCCTGCTTCTCGTATCGACGACCGCGCGCGCTCAGACCGACGAAATTCAGGTCTACACAGCGGCCATCGCGTCGGTCGGAACCTTCAACCTCACCTGGCACAACAACTACGTCGCGGACGGACTCGCGGGTCAGCCGTTCGCTGGAGCTGTTTCGGCGAATCGATCGTTCAATGGGGTGACCGAGTGGGCGTATGGTGTCGCGCCTTGGTTCGAGGCGGGACTCTACCTGCCCCTCTATAGCCACGACGACCGCTTGGGCTGGGGCTTCAACGGGTTCAAGCTGCGCACGCTGTTCGTCGTCCCCAACGCCGACGAGCGCACGTTCGTGTACGGCGTGAATTTCGAGTTCAGTGATAACTCGCCGCGGTGGGACGACCGCCGCTTCACGCAGGAGACGCGTCCGATCGTCGGCTGGCACCTGAAGCCGGTCGACATCATCATCAACCCGATCCTCGACACCAAGTACCAGGACGGGTTGAAGGGGCTCGACTTCGTTCCCGCGGCGCGACTGGCCTACAACGTCAGTCCGCTCTGGGCAGTCGCCGCCGAGGAGTACGACGACTTCGGGCCCCTCGGCGACTTGCAGTCGGGGGAGAACCAGGTGCACCAGCTGTTCGCGGTCGTCGATCATACGGAGGGGACGCTGGACATCGAGGCGGGCGCCGGTTTTGGCCTGACGCGTACGTCGGACAAGCTGACATTCAAGCTGATTCTGTCGCGCGACTTGAACACGCCGCGGAAGTAGCGTCGCGACTCTCGCACGGCCGAGCTCGCGTCGCCCGCGCGTCCGCAGTGTAAATTCAGTTTTGAGTCCCTCACAACCCTCGCCTATGTCAATCGCTTCCAAACGCGCTCAGGCGCTGACACTCGGCGCGCTCAGCGCCTTTGTCCTCCTCCCCGCCATCGCGCTCGCCCAGCACCAGCAGGGCGCCACGCGCACCCTCGGCATCGACACCACCAACTTCGATCGCCACGTCCGTCCGCAAGACGACTTCTTCCGCTTCGTCAACGGCTCCTGGCTCGCGAGAACGGCGATTCCCGCCGACGCCTCGAGCTGGGGCGCGTTCAACGAGCTGACCGAGAAGAGCCGCGTCGCCGTGCATGGCATTCTGGAGGATGCCGCGAAGTCCAACGCGCCGGCGGGGTCGGAGCAGCGCAAGATCGGCGATCTCTACAGCAGCTTCATGGATTCGGCGCGCGTCGAGCAACTGGGAATCACGCCGCTGAAGCCCGAGCTCGCCGCGATCGCGAAGGTCACGTCGACCAAGGATTTGCCGGCGACGTTCGCGCACTTCGCGCGGCTCGGCATTCAGAACCCGTTCGGCGTCAACGTCGGCCAGGATCCGAAGAGCTCGTCGGTCAACATCGTACAGGTGGGCCAGTCGGGTCTCGGGCTTCCGGATCGCGACTACTATCTGCGCAGCGACGCCGCCATCGTCAAAACGCGCGACGCGTACGATGCGTACATCACGCGGCTGTTGACGCTCGCGAAACAGCCCGATGCCGCCGGCGCCGCGAAGCGCATCGTGGCGCTCGAGACGGCCATCGCCAGGCCGCAGTGGACGCGCGCCAAGAGTCGCGACCGCAACCTGTCGTACAACAAGATGACGCTCGCCGAGCTCGCGGCGGCGACGCCTTCATATGATTGGAGTGCGTACTTGAAGAGCGCGGGGCTCTCCGGCGGCACGGACGTGATCGTCCGCCAGCCGGACTACGTGAAAGCGATGAACGACGTTTTCGCCAAGACGCCCGCGTCGACCTGGCGGGAGTATCTCACGTTCAAGCTGCTCGACCGGTATGCGAACGAGCTTCCGGCAGCGTTCGTTCAAGCGCGGTTTGCCTTCCGGGATTCCACGCTGAGTGGCCAGCTGGAAATGTCGCCGCGCTGGAAGCGTGCGTCCGCCGAGGTGGAAGGATCGCTTGGCGAGGCGGCGGGGAAGATCTACGTGCAGAAATACTTCCCGCCCGCGGCCAAGGCACGGATGGATCAATTGGTGAAGAACATCCTCGCCGCGTACAAGGTCGGTATCGACAGCCTGCCCTGGATGAGCCCAGAGACCAAACGGCAGGCGCAGGACAAGCTCGCGCACTTCACGGTCAAGGTCGCGTACCCGGACCACTGGCGCGACTATTCGAGTCTCGTCATCAAGCGCGACGACCTGCTCGGCAACGCCGAGCGCACGGCGGAGTTCGGGTATGACGACATGGCGCGGCATTTGGGCGAGCCGGTCGACCGCACGCGTTGGGGGATGACGCCGCAGACGGTCAACGCGTACTACAACTCGTCGAACAACGAGATCGTGTTTCCGGCGGCCATTCTGCAACCGCCGTTCTTCGACCCGAGCGCCGACGACGCGGTGAACTACGGCGCGATCGGCGCGGTGATCGGCCACGAGATCGGCCACGGCTTCGACGACCAGGGCAGCAAGTCGGACGGCATGGGCAACTTGCGGAACTGGTGGACGCCGGCCGATGCGGCGGCGTTCAAGCAGCGCACGCAAGCGCTCGGCGCCGAGTACGCGGCGATCAATCCGATCGACACGCTGCACATCAATCCCGGGCTGACGATGGGTGAGAACATCGGCGACAACTCGGGTCTGATGCAGGCCTATCGCGCCTACCACATCTCCCTCGGCGGCAAGCCAGCGCCGGTGATCGACGGGCTGACGGGCGATCAGCGTTTCTTCATGGGATACGCGCAGATTTGGCGGACGAAGTTCCGCGACGCGGCGCTGCGCAACCAACTGCTGACGAACCCGCATTCGCCGGGGATGGCGCGGGCGTTCGTGCCGCTCACGAACAACGATGCGTTCATGAAAGCGTTCGACGTCAAGCCGGGCGACAAGATGTGGCGTGCTCCGAAGGATCGGGTGAAGATCTGGTAAGAGCTCTGCGGCCGCGGGCGGCGACGAGCTCCCTCATTGCCATTGGGGGAGCTCTGGCGCTGTCGGCGGCCGCGTCGCGACCGCCGGTAGTCCGCGCGTCTCGGGCGCGGCGCGACGCGCTGCTGGTGATGAACGCGGCGTCGATCGCGAGGCCGGTACGCGCGCTGCTGGACAGCTTCGCGGCGCGCACGGGGGCGAAGTACGATCTGGAGCCCGGCGCGAGCCTCGAGATCGCGCGCCGCATCACGGAGCTGCATCGTACGCCGGACGTGCTGCTGCTCGCCGACCCGGACGTGTACCCGAAGCTGCTGATGCCGCGGTACGTCGAGTGGTATGCCGTGTTCGCGCGCAACCGGATCGTGCTGGCGTACACGCGGCGCTCCGTAGGCGCCGATCGCATCACGGCGGACAATTGGCGCACGGTCATTCAAGGGCCTGGCGTGCAGGTCGGCCGCGCCGATCCGAACACCGATCCCTCGGGCTATCGCACACTGCTGGCGATGCAGCTGGCGGAGCGGCACTACCGCGAACCCGGGTTGTACCAGCGACTCCTCGCCAACGCCCCTGAGCGAAACGTCCGCCCGCGCGAGGCCGAGCAGGTCGCGCTCCTCCAGACGCATGAGCTGGACTACATCTGGACGTATGAGAACTTGGCGCGGAACGACGGGCTCGAATTCGTGAAGCTGCCCGACGACGTCGATCTTGGCGACGCGGCCGACAGCGCGGACTACGCGCGGGTGAGCACCCGAGTGGCCGGGGCGCATCCGGGCGACACGGTGACGATGCGTGGCGCGCCGATTCTGTTCGGGCTGTCGATTCCGGTTCAGGCGGAGCACCGCGCGCTAGCCGAACGGTTCGTCGATTACGTATTGTCGGCTGAAGGGCAGCGTGTGATGCGCGGGCAGCGCCTGGACGCGATCGAAAGGCCGTATACGGTGGGGGCGAACGTTCCGGAGGCTGTAGGGGCCCGCACACCGAGGGTTGTTCGTTAGTGGGAACTGCCTCGGGCACGCCGTAACGAATTGGAAAAGCGACACAAGCGGACACAAACTGACGGAAACGGAAACGGAAATGGCAAAGGGGTGAATTGTGTGACTACAAGTCCGGGTTCGTGACATGTTGTCGAATATGAGCGCGCTCACGACAGCAACCGGCACGGTGAGTCTCTTCTTCCTGCCCGAGGGTGGCAGCCTCGTTCGCCTGCGCAAGGTCGGGTTCGACGTGAGGACCCTCGCGGTCGCGATCTCGCCCGCCGACACGTTGCCGCTCACCGTCGTCATGCATCGACAAGTCCAACAGCTCGCCGCCATGAAGGTGCGTGACTCGGCGACACACTACTTGTCGCCATTTCTTCGAGATGCTGAATCTCGCATGAAGTCGCATGCCGGCGGATACTTCATTGGCGAGTCGCAAATGAGGAAGCTGGATAACTCGACGCTGGCCGATGCCATGCGCTCGCGCATGCCCGGCCTGATGTCGACCGCGGGCAAACACGGGGAGACGCAATTCGTCTCGTCGAGATCGCCCTGCCGCTCGATGGGGTGCCGCACGCCCAACTGTTTCGTGAACGTTTACCTCGACGGCGTGCCGTACCCGATCACCGATTTCAGTCATGCATCGCCACAGGACTTCGCGATCGCCGAGTTCTACCCTGGGGGCGCGTCCGTGCCTGTGGAATACAGCAGCAGCGCGATGTGCGGCGTGCTGTTGCTCTGGTCGCGGGAAAAGTGACGGGGTGGTTGCGGTGCCTGGCGCACCAACAATCCTTGCAGCAACGTCACGTTTCCGCGCGCAACGCATCCATCGGATCAGTCCTCGCTGCCCGTCTCGCCGGCACGACCGTAGCCAGCGCGACCACGCCGAGCAGCATGGCGAGCGCTCCAGCGTATGCCGTCGGATCGAGCGGCGACACGCCGTACAGCATCGACGACACGAACCTGCCCGCTGCCGCCGCGATCGCGAGGCCGAACAACGCGCCGACGAGCGTCGGACGCAACGTACGGCCGAGCACATGGCGCGCCACGTCGCGCCCGCGGCCGCCGAGAGCGATGCGCACGCCGAGCTCCTGGCGTCGCTGCGCGACAAAGACGGCGACGACGGAGTAGATGCCGACGATCGTGAGTAGCGCGCCGACTCCGGCGAGCACGTCGGCGATCAGCGCGCCGAGGCGCACGTCGGCCAACCAGTAGTCGAGCAGCTCATCGACGGATTTGACGCCGTAGATGGGCAATAGCTCGTCGAGACTCGCCGTTTCCGCACGCAGCGAGGCAGTCGCGGTCGCTGAATTGGGCCCGCGCACGGCGACGTACATTCCGCGGAGCGGCTGCTGTGCGTACGGCAGCCAGAAGTTCGGCCCGGCCTCCGTGGGATAGACGGGCGATGGACGAATGTTGCGTACGACACCGACGACCGTGCGTGGTCCACTCGTGACCGCCTCGCCGTCGGCGAACATCGGCGCGAGAACCTCGAGCCGTTGGCCAATGACGCCCCGGCCGGGCCAGAGCGCTTTGGCCAGCGCTTCGTTCACGACGACGACGGGTTCGCGCTCGTTACCGGCGAACATCCGGCCGGCAACGAACGGGACGTGCAGGGCGTCGAAGTAGCGCGGCAGGACGACGTTCGATCTGGCAACGATGGTGTCGACGCGTTCTCCGCTTCGCGCCGGCGCGCGCGTCGCGTAGTTTGCCAGTTCGCCCGAGGTAGCGAGCGGCAGAGTGCTGCCGATCATCACGTCGCGAAGCTCGGCGTGCGCCCGAAGGCGAGCAGCGAGGGTCGAGTAGAATGTCTCGCGTGCTGCGGGCGACGCGTAGCGGCTCGTGTCGAGCAGGAGCCGCGCCGTCACCAGTTGCCGCGTCTCGAAGCCAAGCTGCCGGCGGTTGACGGTGACCAGACTGTCGACCATGAGCCAGCCGCCGACGAGGAGCACGAGGGCCAGCGCCACCTCGACTGCCATCAGCAAGCCGCGGATCCATTCTTGTTCGATGGCGCCGGAGGTGCGCGCACCGAGCAGTGAGCCGGCACGGCGCAGGAGCCGTACGGCGCTCGCCGCCGGCGTTATTCCGAACAGGAGACAGGTGGCGACGGCGAGCGCCAGTGCGGCGACCACGGTTCGCGTGTCGAGCGACGGCGCGAGCAGGAAGGGGAGCGACGGGGCGATGAATCGGACGAGAACGTTCATGACTGGCGGTGCGACGGCTACTCCGAGTGCCGCCGCGCCGGCGGCCACGAGCGCGCTCTCGACGAACAGCTGGCGCACGATGCGACTCTCGGCGGCGCCGAGCGCCAGTCGGAGCGCGAGCTCGCGCTGGCGTGCGGGGAGGCGCGCGACGAGGAGGATCGCGACGTTCGAGCAGGCGACCAGCAGCACCACGGCGGCCAGGGTGAGGAAGATTCCGAGGGTCGACAGCACGTGAGCCGTGCCGAGGCGCTGGAGCGAGGTGACGTTGACGGTCCAGGCGCCCCGCTCTGCCGGATCGTCGGCGTTGAAGTTCGCCGTGAGCCGCGACAGCTCCTTTGTGGACGACGCGATGCTCGCGCCGGGCGCCAGGCGCGCGATGGGCACGAGCGAGCGGGCCGTTCGGTCGAGGAAGTCCGGGGTGGGTCGAACGGGGAGAAGAAGCTTGGCCGGCGTGAGGATCGGCACGCGAAAGCCGGGCTCCATCACGCCAACGACGGCGTACGGCTGTCGGTCGACGAGAATCGGCCGCGACAAATCCGGATCGCCGTGCATCGACTCTTTCCAGAACTCATATGTGACGACCGCGACGTTGGGCGCATCCCCTCGTCCATCGCCGACGGTAAAGCCGCGGCCGATGAAGGGCCGGGCGCCGAGCAGGTCGAAGAAGTTGCTGGTGACGAGGGTGGCCGCGATGCGCTCGACGGAGCTCCGCGCCGCAACGTTGACGCTGCGGGTCCAGGTGAAAGCGGCGAGCGATTGCTGAGTACCGTCCTTTCGCCAGGCGATGAGCTCGGGGAGGGAGATCTGCATCTCGTCCCAGTGCTCCGGGCCGATGCGCTTGGCCCAGGGCACGATGACGCGCGAGGGATCGGCGACGGCGTAGCGGGGGTGGAGGATCGACTCGAGGAGCGACACGACGGCGGAGGTGACGCCGATGCCGATCCCGAGCGCGCCGACGGCCACCGCGGTGGCGGCCCAGTGCTTTCGCAGCATGCGCGCGCCGAAGCGCACATCGGCGACGAGGGAGTCGGCGGCCGGCCAAGCCCACGCGGCGCTGCTCGATTCGCGGGCGAGCGTGGGATTGCCGAACTCGCGACGCGCAGCCAATCGCGCGTCGTGCGCATCCAGTCCGGCAGCGCGCTTGGTTTCGGCGGCGAGCGCGAGGTGCGTGTCGATCTCCTCGGCCAACTCGACGTCGATGGTTTGCCGGCGGCGCAGGGCGGCGAGGCGTGACAGCACGGCTCTCAGGCTCATGATCAGCGCTCCACGGCCGGTTTTTTCGCGACGAGCTCCATCGCGCGAACGAGCCGCGCCCAATTGGATTCTTGCGAGGTGAGGCGACGGCGGCCGGCGGCCGTGAGCTTGTAGTAGCGCGCGCGGCGATTGTTCGACGACGTGCCCCAGGAGGCCTCGATCCAGTGTTCAGCGAGGAGGCGTTGCAGCGCGGGGTAGAGCGAGCCGCCCTCCACCTTGAGCTGGCCGTCGGAGGTCTGCTCGATGAGCGTGGCGATGCCGTGACCATGGTGCGGTCCCCAGCGCAGGACGCGAAGGACGAGGAGGTCGAGCGTACCCTGGAGGAGGTCGAGCCGGTCGGAAGGCATGAGGAATGCAGCCAGTAGTAGATTGTCTACGAGAGCACTGGTAGACAGTCTACGAGAAACAAGCGATGGGTCAAGGGTGGCGAGGGGACTCCTCAGCCGATAATATCCGACGGATTCCCGTGTTCGCGCTCGGACCACCCCAGCAAGCCCTGCCATGCCTCGGCCACTGCGCCTTTTTGTTTGCCTCGCGACGCTCTGCGCCGCGAACAGCCACGCCCAGTCCACGCCGGCCTCCGGCCGCGACGTGCTCCAGCGCATGCACGACGCCTACGCGGGCCGCTGGTTCTCGACCCTCCGCTTCGTTCAGAAGACGACGCGTTACGGCGCCGATGGCACGCCGACGTTCGCAACCTGGTATGAGAGTTTGCGACAGACGCCCGACGGCCGTACACAGCTGCGCATCGACCTGGGTAGCCCAGCGGCGGGAAACGGCATTCTCTATACGGCCGACTCATCGTGGCGCTTTCGCGCCGGCAAGCTCGCTGCTTCGACCGCCGATGGGAACGAGTTCCTGCCGCTGATCGAAGGCGTATATGTGCAGCCGGTCGACCAGACCGTGCGGCAGCTCGAGGCGACGCACGTCGATCTGTCGCGGGTGGCCAAAGGCTCGTGGGAGGGGAGGCCGGCGACGATCATCGGCGTCGCGTCGCTCGCGGACAGCACGTCGCCGCAGATCTGGGTCGACGACGAGCGGAACGTCGTCGTGCGGATGATGCTGCGTCCGACGCCCTCGTCGCCGCCGATGGACGTGCACCTCGGCGACTACGTCAAAGTTGGCGACGGGTGGCTAGCGACGAAGGTGGCGATGACGGTCGACGGCAAGCCGGTGCAGACCGAGGATTACGCCGACTGGAAGGTGGGGATGGAGTTGCCGGCGGGTCTGTTTTCGACGACGGCGTGGGGCGCGCGGGGGCACTGGGCAATCCGTTAGCCCACGCGCCACGACGTCTTACATGCCGACCGAGAACATGATGTGCGCCTTGGGCGTGCCTGGATACATCAGCCAGGGCGATTTGTCGGACGGCGCGCTCGAGATGCCCGTGGTCGCCGTGGTGGCGAAGGGGATGTAGGTGACGTAGAGGAGCTTGCCGCCAGTCACCTTGCCGGTGGCTGTGTCGAAGGTACCGCCGAATATCTGGTACAGCATCGACGGCTCGGTCGGCACTTTGAGCTTACCCGCCTTCACTTCGGCGACGCGAACGGTGTCGACCTGATGGCCCTTGATGCCAGCTGCGCGGCCCGCGCGTCCGCGCGCCATGAAGGGCTCCATGCCGCGGAGATAGCAGGCCGAGTGGAAGCCCTTGGCTGCAGGGGCGGGGG
>JBIOHX010000103.1:0-11591 GCA_044449465.1 Gemmatimonadales bacterium
CTCCGTCCTCGAGCTCTATGACGTGGAAGGCTCGCGTCAGTTCGAGGTGAAGTCGACGAACGGCGACACGCACCTCGGCGGCGACGACTTCGACCAGCGCGTCATCGACTGGATCGTTGGCGAGTTCAAGCGCGATCAGGGCATCGACCTCTCCAAGGACCCGATGGCCCTCCAGCGCCTCAAGGAGGCCGCCGAGAAGGCGAAGATGGAACTGTCGAGCACGATGACGACGGACATCAATCTGCCGTTCATCACCGCCGACCAGAGCGGCCCCAAGCACCTCAACTATTCGTTGACGCGCGCCAAGTTCGAGCAGCTGGTGGACGATCTCATCCAGCGCACCCTCGAGCCGATGAAGAAGGCGCTCAAGGACGCCGGCCTGCAGCCGAACGAGATCGACGAGGTGATTCTCGTCGGCGGCTCGACGCGCATTCCCAAGATCCAGCAAATCGTCAAGGACTACTTCGGGAAAGAGCCGAATCGTTCGGTGAACCCCGACGAGGTCGTGGCCATCGGCGCGGCGATCCAGGGCGCGGTCCTGACCGGTGAGCAGAAGGACGTTCTGCTGCTCGACGTCACGCCCCTGTCGCTGGGAATCGAGACGCTCGGCGGCGTGACCACGGTGCTCATTCCGCGCAACACGACGATTCCGACCAAGAAGTCGGAGACCTTCTCCACCGCCGACGACAATCAGACGACGGTCGAGATCCATGTGTTGCAGGGTGAGCGCGAGCTGGCGCGGGACAACCGGACGATCGGCAAGTTCCAGCTCACGGGCATTCCGCCGGCTCCGCGCGGCATGCCGCAGATCGAAGTGACGTTCGACATCGACGCGAACGGCATCTTGCACGTGTCGGCCAAAGACAAGGCGACGAGCAAGGAGCAGAAGATCCGCATCGAGGCGTCAAGTGGCCTTTCGGACTCGGACATCGACAAGATGGTCAAGGACGCGGAGAAGAACGCGGCCGCGGACAAGTCGCGTCGCGAGGAGATCGACACGCGGAATCGGCTCGACAGCATGACGTACGAGGTCGAGAAGAACGCGAAGGAGTGGTCGGAGAAGCTCGCGCCGGAGCTCAAGTCCAAGCTCGACGCGGCGGTGGAACGCGCACGCAAGGCGCTTCGCGGCGACGACATGGGCGAGATCCGCGCGGCGCAGGAAGAGCTCAATCGCGCGTTCAGCGAAGCCGGCCAGTCGTTCTACGCGCAGAGCCAAGGGAGCGGCCCGGGCGACGCTGGCGGCGCAGGCCCGACCGGAGCCGGCCCGACGGGTGGTGAACCGAGCCCGGGCGCGTCAACTTCCAATGCGCCTGAAGACGTCGTCGAGGCAGACTACGAGATCGTCGACGAAAGCAAGAAGTAGGAGAGGTACGCGCAGCAGCGGTGGGTCGTAAAGATTTCGTTGCATCCGGCCCGCGGAAGAAACCGTGGGCCGGCCCGTTCGTGTCTCAATGTCAGCGGCGCTCGAAACTTGCGCCGTGGCGTTGGGTACGACGAAGGGTCCACACATTCTCGCAGGTGAGCTCTCACTATGTCTACTAAGCTTTCTCGTGCACGCCTGGGAGCGGCGATCACCGTCGCTTTCCTCTGCGGACTGATCTTTGCATCCGGCTTCAACCTCACGCGCTTCGGCTGGGCGCAGAGCCGCGTCGCCAGTACGGCCATGACCAAGCCGACCGCGGATCAGGTCGCGCCGGCAGCCGACATGGAGACCGCGTTCGAGTCCGTCGCCGATCACGCGCGGCCCGCCGTCGTCTCGATCGAGACCGAACGCTTCGCGCGCCAACAGCCTACGAGCCGCCTCCGCGGCCGCGGCGGGCAGCAGCAGCCGCCGGGATTTCAAGATTTCTTCCGCCAGTTTCAGGATCAGCAACCGCCTTCCGACGAGCCTGAGATGGCGAGCGGGTCGGGCTTCATCGTCTCTCCCGACGGCTACATCCTCACCAACAACCACGTCGTCGCCGACGCCGACCGCGTGAACGTGACGCTGTTCGACAAGCGCACCTTCACGAACGCCAAGGTCGTGGGCCGCGATCCGACGACGGACGTCGCCGTCATCAAGATCGACGCGAACAACCTCCCGACCCTCAACCTCGGCGACGACGCCACGGCGCGCGTTGGGGCATGGGTGCTGGCGATCGGCAATCCGCTCCAGCTCAACTTCACCGTCACGGCCGGCATCGTGAGCGCCAAGGGGCGCGACCAGCACGGCCTGCTCAACAACAAGTACGCGATCACCGACTACATCCAGACCGATGCCGCGATCAACCCCGGCAACTCGGGCGGACCGCTGCTCAACATCCATGGCGACGTGATCGGCATCAACAGCGCGATCGCGAGCGGCACGGGGTACTACGCTGGGTACGGCTTCGCGATCCCGATCACGCTGGCCAAGCAGGTCGAGCAGGACATCGTGAAGTACGGCAAGGTGCGGCGTGCCGTCTTGGGCGTGACGATTCAGGACGTTGATGCCATCGACGCCAAGGCAGCGGGTCTGTCGACCATCAGCGGTGCTAAGATCGGAGGGTTCGACCCGGAGAACGACAGCCCGGCCAAGCGCGCCGGAGCCGAAGTCGGTGACATCATCGTCTCCGCCGGCGGCCATCCCATCGACCAGGCAACCACGCTGCAGCGCGTCATCCGCGGCTACAAGCCGGGCGACGTCGTCGACCTCGACGTGGTGCGTCCGCTGCAGGGCAAGAAGACCTTGCACGTGAAGCTCGGCGAACCGACGCCCGACGAAACGACCGTCGCGTCCAACGACGAGCCGTCGAGCCCCGCACGCAACGACGACGTCGGGAAGCAGAACGACAAACTTGGCATCACGGTGGCGCCGATCTCGAGCGAGTTCGCTCAGCAGGCCAAGCTGTCGAGCGCGTATCGCAACTCGATCGTCGTGACCAAGGTCTCGCCAAGCGGGGCGTCGTTCCGCAGTCTCGGTCCAAACGACGTCATTCTTTCGGAGCTCGTTCCGACAGCGCGGCCGATTCACACCATGGAGGATCTCCAGGCGGCCGTATCTCCGCTGAAGAATGGCGACGTGATCGAGCTCAAGGTCTGCAGTCCGGACCCGACCACGGCCACCTGTCCGACGCGCGCGGTGAGCATCGAGGTCAATCGCTAGACGAGCATTCTAGAGATATCGAGGATGACAACGGGGGGTCGCCCAGGCGGCCCCCCGTTGTCGTTCGATCGATCGCGTCACCTCGCCCCCACGCTCCGGGTCATTTCACGTACACGAACCGCGTGCCCGTGAACAGCACCGTCAACGTGTCTTGCTTCACGCTGCCAGTGAACGCGGAGCCGCCGCCCGAGGTCGTCACGAAGTTGATGGTTCCATTTGTGATGTTGAGCGTCCCCGCCGAGGCAGTGAGCCTCGGCGTCGAATTGTTGCCGCTCACCAGGTCGATGACGACCGTGGTCGACGTGTCGACCCACGAGCGGTCGCTTCCGATGACGATTTGCTCGGCGTCCACCTCGAGCGACTGCGAGGCGTTCACCTGTGTCGTCGACGGCAGGGGCAGCCCGTTGATCGCGACCAGATTGTACGCGCCGGCGATCGAGGTGTCGGTGGGATTGAGCGCGCCGAGCCCGCTCTCGGACGGGGTACTCATACAAGCAACGGCGGCCGTAGCGGCGCACAGCGAGAGAACGGCAATCAGCTTCTGAGCTAACCTGGGCCGTGTCATGATGCCCTGCCTCGAGTGGTGGTGAAGCGGCGTAATCGCGGAATGCAGTGAACGATGAAAATGCGAGAGGGGGGATTCGAACCCCCATGCCTTACGGCGCTGGATCCTAAGTCCAGTGCGTCTGCCAGTTCCGCCACCCTCGCGTCAGAACGCTAGGCCGACGATGAACCGCGCGGTTAGGTAGGCGCGGTCAGCTCCGACTCGGTTTCGTTCGTCTTCGGACGCAAGAATCCGCTTGGCGCCCAACCCGGTTCCGACGACGAATCGGCGTTCGGTGCCCAGCATCCAGTTATAGTCCGCGATGACGCCGATCGTCGGCGCGGTCAGCACCCGCCGCATCGGCACGCCGGCGGAATCGTCCCGCGTGCTGTACCGCAGCGAGCCCGCGCTCAACCCAATCGAAAACCCCCGCAGCACCACCTCTCCGGGGTAGTACCGAACCTTGGCGTCGAAGGTGAGCCAGCGGTGGCCCTCGACGTCCGTATACGACGCCAAACCCCCGAGCGTGATGCCCGGCGCAACGGCGCTTTCCACCTCGGCCGAACCAATGTCGAATGGCACGCCGAGCGGATTGATGCCGATGTACGTCCGATATGGGATCGGAATGAGCGTCCCCGCGGCTTGCGCGACGGCCGCGCGCGACGCGCACAAGAACACAAGAGCGGCGATCACTCCACGAAGTCGCGGCATGCGCTCGATCGGTTGCGATGGTGGCGGTCCCGGGTGTACCCACTGTCGGAACTGACGTTCCGGCGCGGCCCTCCGGAAGCGCCGTTCAGGGGTCCGGTCTGGTGGTTCCGTGCATGATAATCGGTCGTCCCTCCCCAGGCCCGCACGCCCCACTAGCTTTCGCACCATGAACATCGAGATCACGCCGAAAAAGACGGACGGCCTGGAACGCCTGATCGAAGTTCGCGTTCCGGTCGAGACCGTCCGCGACGCTGAGGATAAAGCAGCGCGCCGGTACGCGACGAACGTGCGTCTGCCCGGATTTCGCCCCGGTAAAGCGCCGCCCGCCATGGTCAAGAAGCGGTTCAAGGAAGCGATTCGCCAGCAAGTGATCGAGGCGCTGATTCAGGAAGCGTTTCAGGAAGTGATTGACCGCGAGCAGCTCAAGGTCGCGTCGCAGCCACACGTGCACGATCTCAAGTTCGAGGAGGGGCAGCCCCTCAGCTTCGAGCTGCACGTCGAGATTCGCCCGGAGATCGAGCTCGCCCGTACGCAGGGGTTTCGTGTGTCCCGCGCACAGAACGGCGTCACCGACGAGAACGTGCGCGAGCAGATCGAGCAGATCCGCGACCAAAAGGCCGCGTGGGCGCCGGTCGAGGACAAGCCGGCGCCGGGCGACATGGTGCGCGTCCGCCTGGCCACGGCCGACCCGTCGGGTGAGTTCCCGGAGCCGCGCGAATACCCGCTCGTGTTGGGCAGCGCGCAGGCCATTCCTGGCGTGGAAGAGTTGATCATGTCGCTCAGCGCGGGCGAGACGGCCGAGCGCCCGGTTCGCTGGCCCGACGACTTCCCCGACGAGGACCAGCGCGGGAAGATGAAGCCCGTTCGGGTCGAGCTGCTCGACGTCAAACGCAAGGCGCTGCCCGCCCTCGACGACGCATTCGCGCGCGAGGTCGGCGACTTCGAATCGCTCGACGCGCTCCGCTCGACGGTGCGCAAGGATCTCGAGGAGCACGCCGCGCGCGAAGCCGATGCCAATCTGCGGCAGCAGCTCATCGACCAGATCGCCGCCGCCAATCCGTTCGGCATCCCCCCGAGCTGGGTCAACCAGCTCATCGACGGCTACCTCGAGGCGTACCAGGTGCCGGACGACGACAAGGAGCGTTTTCGCGGCGAGTTCCGGCCGATCGCCGAGCGGCAGGTCCGGCGCGATCTCATCATCGACACGATCGCCGAGCGGGAGAACCTGAAGGCGAGCGAGGCCGACATCGACGAGCGCGTGGCCGAGGTCGCGAGCAAGCGCGGCGCCGATCCCGGCCAGGTGTATGCCTCGCTGCAGAAAGCCGGCCGGCTGCGCGAGATCGAGCGCAGCATCACGGAGGAGAAAGTCTTCGCCTGGCTGTTGGGACGCAACGACATCGGAACCTGACTTTAGAATACTGACATACCCCCATGCCGACCATCTATCCTCCGTACGTCATCGAGCGTTCGCCCCGCGGCGAGCGGAGCTACGACATCTTCAGCCGCCTGCTGATGGATCGCATCATCTTCCTCGGCACGCCGGTGAACGACGACGTCGCGAACATCATCATCGCGCAGATGCTGTTTCTCGAGGCCGACAATCCCGACCGCGACATCTTCCTCTACGTCAACTCGCCCGGCGGCAGCGTGTCGGCGGGGTTGGCGATCTACGACACGATGCAGTACATGAAATCGCCGGTGAACACGATCTGCATGGGCCTGGCGGCGAGCATGGGAGCCTTTCTGCTCGCCGGCGGACGCAAGGGCAAGCGCTCGGCGCTGCCGCATTCGCGGATCATGATTCACCAACCCTCACAGCAGGGCGGCGGCGGCTCGGCGTCGGACATCGAGATTCAGGCCAAGGAAATTCTCTATCTCCGCGGCAAGCTCAACGAGCTCTGGACCAAGCACACGGGCCAGCCGCTCGACCGCATCGAGCGTGATACCGATCGCGACCGCTATCTGTCGGCGGAAGAGTCGAAGGACTACGGCATCATTGACAACGTGATCACCAACCGCGGCGAAATCGTCGAGCCGAGCGCGCTCGCGGCTGTAACGAAGTGACTATGGCGCGGAACCGAGGCTCGTGAAAACGTTCACGAGCCTCGGTCGTCTCTTGCTTGACCGGACACAGCCCCTTAAGTCTCAGCATACCCGCCGCGCCGGACCCCTTCCCTCGGCGTTCAGCAGCCCGGCCTCGGCCGCTTGGGCAACCGCGTTACCCGTTGAGTGATCTGTCATGTCGCACGACAAACACCTACGTTGCTCGTTCTGCGGGAAGTCCAAGGACTCGGTCCGAAAGTTCATCTCCGGGCCCTCCGTGTACATCTGCAACGAGTGCATCGCGCTCTGCAATGAGATCCTCGCCGAGGACGAGGAGCGCGAGGTCGCGGAGGCGATCACCCAGGTCCCGACGCCCCAGGAGATCAAGGACACGCTCGATCAATATGTGATCGGGCAGGAAAAGGCGAAGAAAGCGCTGTCGGTCGCGGTCTACAACCACTACAAGCGCATCAATTCGGCCTCCCTCCGCGACGACGACGTCGAGCTCGACAAGTCGAACATCCTGCTCATCGGCCCGACCGGCGTCGGCAAGACGCTGCTCGCGCAGACGCTCGCCCGCATCCTCGACGTGCCGTTCACGATCGCCGATGCCACGACGCTCACCGAGGCCGGCTATGTCGGTGAAGACGTCGAGAACATTCTCGTCCGCCTGCTCCAGGCCGGCGACTTCAACGTCGCCGAGTGCGAGCGGGGCATCGTCTACATTGACGAGATCGATAAAATTGCCCGGAAGTCCGAAAACCCAAGCATCACCCGCGACGTCTCGGGCGAAGGCGTCCAGCAGGCGCTGCTGAAGATTCTGGAAGGCACGGTGGCGTCGGTCCCGCCCCAAGGCGGCCGCAAGCATCCGCAGCAGGAATACATCCAGATCAACACCAAGGACATCCTGTTCATCTGCGGCGGTGCCTTTGATGGGCTGGAAAAGATCATCGAGGCACGGACCGGCCGCCGGCAGATCGGCTTCAACAAGATGGACGAGGCCCGTACGCCGACGCAGGCCAAGAACCCCTTCGCCGAGGTCGAGCCCGACGATCTGCTCCGCTTCGGCTTGATCCCGGAGCTCGTCGGCCGCCTTCCGGTCGCGGTGGCGCTCGAGGCCCTCGACGAGGAGTCGCTCGTCCGCATCCTCAAGGAACCCAAGAACGCCCTCACCAAGCAGTACGCCAAGCTGTTCGAGCTGGAGGAAGTGAAGCTCACCTTCGAGGAGAGCTCCCTCCGCGCCATCTCCCAAAAGGCGCTCAAGCGGGGCACAGGCGCACGTGGCCTCCGCGCAATCCTGGAGGAGCTGCTCACCGACGTGATGTTCGAGCTCCCGACGCGCGAAGACGTCGAGGAAGTCAAAGTGACGGAGAGCTCGGTCATGAACAACACGGCGCCGCTTCTCGAGATATCGCCGCAGCGAAAGAAGAAGGAAGCGTAGCGGCCCCAGGGCGCCAGCAAGGCGGACCGCCCACCCGTATCTTTGGGCATGGCCGACACCGACGTTCGCCGCCTCCCCGTCCTACCGCTCCGCGACGTCGTGGTTTTCCCGCACGTCGCCATGCCGCTGCTCGTGGGACGACAGGGCTCGCTCGGCGCGATCGAGGCGGCGAGCGCCGAGGGCGGCGCTCTCTTTCTCGTCACGCAGCGGAACGCCGACACCGACGAACCCGCCGCGGCCGACCTGCACCGTGTGGGGGTCGTCGCGCGCATCGTGCAGGCCACGCGTCAGGCGAACGGTACCGCACGCATCCTGGTCGAGGGCGTATCTCGGGCGCGGGTGACGCGATACACCCCGGCGTCCGGACATCTCCGTGCCGCGCTCGCCGACGATCCCGAGGGGGCGGTCGACGACCTCGAGGCGCTCCAAGTGCAGACGCGGCGCGTACTGGCGCTGTTCGAGGAGTACGTGTCGCTTCACCGGCGCATTCCGAACGAAGTGATCGGCCTCGTCCAGAGTGCCAGCTCGGTCGAGCGCCAGGCGTTCGGCATCGCCGCGCACCTCGCCGTGCGCGTCGAGACAAGGCAAACCCTGCTCGAGGCCCCGTCGACGGTCGTGCTGCTCGACGCCCTGAGCCAGGTGCTGGCCAGCGAGACCGAGCTCCTCCGCCTCGAGCGGAAGCTCGATGAGGAAGTGCGGGGCTCTCTCTTCCAGAACCAGCGCGAGTTCTATCTCCAGGAGCAGCTCAAGGCCATCCACCGCGAGCTCGGTCAAGAGGAAGCGGAGGACGGCCCCGAGCTCGAGCGCCAGATCGAAGCGCGCCGGATGCCGGAAGCGATCAAGGCGCGCGCGCTGCGGGAGGTCCGCAAGCTCCGCAAGATGTCGCCGCTCTCCCCAGAGTCCACGGTCGGGCGAAATTTCATAGACTGGTTGATCGCCTTGCCGTGGACCGAACGCACGGACGACGTGCTCGACGTGGCGCACGCACGGCGGATTCTCGACGAAGATCACCATGGGCTCGAGGAGGTGAAGGACCGCATCCTCGACTACATCGGCGTGCTGTCGCTCGTCGAACGCATGGAAGGACCGATCCTTTGTCTCGTCGGTCCGCCCGGGGTTGGCAAGACGTCGCTCGGCCGCTCGATCGCGCGCGCCCTCGGCCGCAAGTTCGTGCGCATGTCCCTCGGCGGGGTCCGCGACGAAGCTGAGATTCGCGGCCACCGCCGCACCTACATCGGCTCGATGCCCGGCCGCGTCATCCAGGCCATGCGCCGCGCCGAGGTCGTGAATCCGGTCATCCTGCTCGACGAGGTCGACAAGCTTGGCACCGACTTCCGCGGCGACCCCTCGGCCGCGCTGCTCGAGGTCCTCGACCCCGAGCAGAATCGCGCGTTCAACGATCATTACTTAGAAGTTGATTACGACCTGTCGCAGGCCCTGTTCGTGACCACGGCCAACTACCTGCCGCAGGTGCCCGAGCCGTTGCGCGACCGCATGGAGGTCATCCGGCTTCCCGGCTATCTGGACCAGGAGAAGCACGCCATCGCGCGGCAGTTCCTCGTGCCCAAACAGCTCCGCGCCAACGGTGTCGACCCGGCCAGCGTCGACTGGGACGCCGACGTCATCCCGGCGATCGTGCAGGCTTACACGCGCGAAGCCGGCGTGCGCGAGCTCGAGCGCCGCATCGGACGCATCGCGCGCAAGCTGGCGCGCCGCCGCGCAGAGCGGCCGGCCGCCGAACCAGCGCCAAAAGCATCCGTCGCGGCCGCCGATCTCAAGGACCTGCTCGGCACGCCGCCCTACGATCCCTCACTCCTCACCCTCGAGCCGAAGATCGGCGTCGTCACCGGCCTCGCGTACACGAGCGTGGGCGGCGACGTGCTGGAGATCGAGGTCAGCGTCGTCGGCGGGCGCGGCAAGCTCCAGCTCACGGGTACGCTCGGCGACGTGATGAAAGAATCGGCGACGGCGGCGCTGAGCTACGCGCGGGCCCGCGCCAACATGCTCGGCATCGATCGAGACTTTCACCGCTCGCGCGACTTGCACGTGCACATTCCGGCCGGCGCCACGCCCAAGGATGGGCCGTCGGCGGGAATCGCGATCGCGACCGCCATCGTGAGCGCGCTCACCGGCGTCCCCGTGCGCGGCGACGTCGCGATGACCGGCGAGATCACGCTGCGCGGCCGCGTGCTGGCGATCGGCGGCCTCAAGGAAAAGGCAGTCGCCGCGCACCGCAATGCCGTGCGCCACGTGATCGTGCCCTATCAGAACCTGCGAGAGATTGACGATCTTCCGGATGAAGTGCGCGCGGGCATCACCTTTCATCCCGTGAAGACGATGGACGAAGTGCTCGCGCTCGCTCTTGTTCACGCCGACTTCGCCGCCGAAGTACCGGCCGTCGCGCCGCACTGACCGCACCGATGACGGCGCCCGACCCGCTCGTGATTCGCTCCCTCGACTTTCTTGGCGGCATGGCGAGCGCCGGCGGGTGGCGGCCGGAGCCGACCCTCCCCGAGATCGCATTCGCCGGACGCTCGAACGTCGGCAAGTCGTCGCTCCTCAACCGGCTCGTGCATCGCAGAAAGCTCGCGCGCGTGAGCAACACGCCGGGGCGGACGCGCGAAGTGAACTTCTTCAAAGTGAACGACACCTTCGTGCTCGTCGATCTCCCCGGCTACGGTTACGCCCGCGTCTCCAAGGAGCGGCGCGCAGAGTGGCGGCCGCTGATCGAAGGCTACCTGCGCACGAGCCCGACGCTGCGCGGCATCGTGCAGCTGCTCGACGCGCGGCACGAACCGACGGGGGACGACCGCGGCATGCTCGATTTCCTCGCCGAGCTGGGCGTGCCGACGATCGTCGTGATCACCAAGACGGACAAGCTCGGCGCCGCGCAGCGCGCGCGCCGCGTCGCCGATCTTTCGGCGGCGCTCGGGCTCGAGGCCGAACAGATGATCGCATTCAGCGCCGTGACCGGTGAAGGGCGCGACGAGCTCGCGGAGGCCATTGATGGCTTGCTGGCGCAACCGGCGTGGCGGAGCGACTCGTGAAGCGCGCACTCGGCTTCGCAGCGCTGTGCGCGAGTGCGGCGTGTGCAGCTCCGGCTGGCTCGCCGAGCACGACGGCCGTTCCGGCCGCCTTGAGCGTGCCGGTGCGCACCGCGCCCGACACCTCGACGACGCTCATCCCCGCCGGCTATGGCACGCTCAAACAGGACGACATCGCGATCGTGCTCCAACCGGACGGCGTGCGCATCACGGCCATTCCGCTGGACGAGCCGGTGATTCGCACGCTCGCCCCTGACGCCTACCGCGCGCTCGAGGCGCGGCTCGACTCCAAGCGCAGGCAGATCATGCAGCGCGCCGGGCAGCACGGTGTGCGAGTGCCGCGCGTCTGGTACGTCGTATTCAGCGGCCTCACGGCGGACGCGGTCTTCGTTCCGACGGATGTCACGGTGACGTCCGATGGCCGTGACGCGCGGCCATTCGACGTTATTCCCTTATCGGCCGGGTTCGGTGAACAACGCTTGCAACCGCGCGAGACGCAGAGCGGTCTGCTGCTGTTCGACGAGACGGTCGACGTGACACAGCCGATCACCGTGAGCACGGGCACCGAACGCAACACCGACTGGGAAGTCATCCTTCACCGCCTCGACGCCGAACGCGCCGCGATTCGCGCGCGCGCCAGTCGCGCGCCGCGCGACGGACGGCCGCCGGCCGTTCACCCCACCC
>JBIOHX010000104.1:0-11590 GCA_044449465.1 Gemmatimonadales bacterium
ATCATGCGCGACTCGGCGTCGGCGTCCAAGGTGCGCAGAGGCGACGAATCGGCGGCGATGCCCGCGGACCTGAACGCCGCCGGTCGCGCCGCGTCGAGGCCGCCGAGATGGACGAGATGGCTGCCGACGCGAACGTCGAACTCCATGAGCAGCCGCTTACAGACGGCGGCGGCCGCGACGCGGGCCGTCGTCTCACGCGCCGACGCGCGCTCGAGAATGTCGCGCGCGTCGGTGCGGTCGTACTTGAGGATACCGGTGAGATCGGCGTGGCCGGGACGCACGCGCGTCACCGCGCGCTTGCGCGGCTGACGAGGTTCTTCCTGGCCCGCGACTTCGTCGGCGCTCGCTGGGTCGGGGTCGGGGCTCATGATCTCACGCCAGTTCTGCCAATCCCGGTTGGCAATGAGCATCGCGATCGGAGAGCCGATCGTTTCGCCGGCGCGGACCCCGGACAGGAACTCGATCGTGTCCTTCTCGATCTGCATGCGGCGGCCGCGCCCGTAGCCTTGCTGGCGCCTCGCCAACTCGGTGTTGACGTCGGACGCGAGGAGGGGAAGCCCGGCAGGCATTCCCTCGAGGACGCTCACGAGCGCCTGTCCGTGCGACTCGCCGGCGGTGGTGAACTTGAGATGCATGCGAATAGGATAACGCTCCGGAAGCGAAAACCGTCGAGGTGCCGTTGTCCGGCATCCCGACGGTTTGTCGCGAAGCGACCTGCTCACCATCACACTGCCGGGATTACGGTCCCGGCCGGATATCGCTTGCCGTGAGGTTGATGACGACCAATCCCTGCGTGCTGACTGCGTACAGCTTGAGCACCACGTCCGGCGGATCGCCGGGCATGGGCAGCGACGCGCGGAGCGGACCATAGATCGGGTTCTTGAGTTGCAACCGCGCGCGGTTGACGTAGTAGGCGACGTCCACGACCTCGATCACACCGCTCTGCGCCGCGACGAACGCGAGACGCTGAGCCTGCGGCGTGAGTGGTCCGTCGGCTGAGGGGTGGAAGGCCACACCGGCGCCGTCGTCGAACGAGTCGTACTTGCCCTGCAAGCGCAGATGGAAGGGATCGCTCACCGAGGCGAAGTACGACTGCGTGCCGTGCGAGGCGACCGTTCCGCCCGAAAGATCGAGGGCGAGACCAAACACCTGCTCCGACGCGTTGTCGGTCAGGTCGGCGATCGTGACCGGCGGGGAGAAGAAGTTCGGGCCGGTGGGCGTGGAGTCCGCGACCATGACGATGCGGCCGGCGCCGGTCTTGTGGCCCTCGCCGAACGCGATCCAGTTGCGATTCCCACTCGCCGCCACGAAGGTCGTGTCGGTCAGGCCAAGGCTGCTGATGTCGAGACGGAGTTGGAGCTCCGCGTCGCTACCGGCTGCCACCGCCTGAGCGATGGCGTTGGTCGGAATCGTGTCGCTCACCGCGATGACACCGCTCCGCTGGCCATACGGGTGATCCCAGACGAACAGCGTGTCGGAGTTGGCCGACGTCGGTAGCGCCGCGCCGATGGCGATCGAGTCGACGTTGAACAGCGCGTAGGTCTGCACCGTACCGTCGATGAAACCGCCGTACTGCCAGACCTGGCGCGGGTCCGGTACCGGAAGGCTCGGGTCGAGCCAGCGCATGGTGCCGGCCGGTGCGGTCGCCGTGGGGCGCGTGGAGTAGTAAATGCGGCCGCCCTTCGACTGCGCGATGTACTGCGGGCGATCCGAGTAGCTGATCGGGCCGATCGCGCTCAGGCGGATCTTACCAGTATTCTCATCCTTCTGCACCGTGACCGAGTAGACGTAGCTGTTGCGCGTCAGGATGCGGTTGGGAAGGTCTTCGTGAAGCTGCGACGGATCGGATGAGCCGATGAACACTCGGCTGATGTTCGTGCCACCCGAGTTGGCGACGAGCAGCGTGTCCGGATTGTTCGAGATGAACAGGCCCCACGGCAGCGAGCCCACGGGAATGCCGTTCGGCAAGAACGTCTTGGCCGTGCCGTTGGAGTGCCAGAGCTCGAGCAGGTTGAAGCTGGTGTTGGACAGGAACACGTTGCCGCGGCCGGCGTCGACGGCGATGTCGCCGATCGTGCCGTTGTGCGGCAGCGCAAAGGTCTGACCGTAGACGACGAGCGTCGAGTCGACGCGCGCCAGGGCGACGTTGTCCTGCGTGCCGACCTGGCTGGCCGAGACGGCATAGCCCGTCTTGTTCGCCTGGTCGACGGCGAAGGCCGTGATGCCGAGGCGCTTACCTTGGAGCGTCGGCGCGAGGTTGAGCGCGACGTTTGCTTGGACGTTGGCATTGAACGGCGCGGTCAACGGCACCGTATTCGTCTGCACGATGGCGCCGGTCGTGTCGCGGATGATGAGGCCGACGGTGGTGATGCCGTCGCCGGTGGCCCGGACGCTGACCGAGTCGGAGTATTCGCTCTTCGGCGGCACCGTCTGCGTCACGCGCGGTGCCGACGCATTGGCACTGCGCACGAACGCGGTGACGGGCGACGACGAGCCAGGCTCGCGGTTCACGTCGGTGGCTGTCGCGCTCACCGTCACCCGGCCGCGCAACGGCGCGTTGGCCGGGATCTTGGCGACCGCGGCGAACGTCACGTCGCGCGGGCCGTTGAAGTAGATCTGCGAGATGGTCGTGTCGAGCTTGGTCGGCCAATTGGTCTCGCCTTGGACGCGAATGTCGATGCGATTGACGCCCTGATCGGACGTCGCGTGCGCCGTGACACTCAGGCTCGCGCCGGCCGGGATGCTGTCGCCTTCGGCGGGGGTGACGAGCGAGAGCCGCGGGCCGGAAACGATGTTGATGCGTGCCGTTGCGGTGTCGGCAGCGCTCGCCGAATCAAGGGCGGTCACGAGCACGATCAAGCTGTCGGTCGACGTGTCAGCCTGGCTGATCGGCTTGAGGTAGCGGCGAACCGTCGTGTCGCGAAGCCCCGCACGGAAGCTGCCGCCCGCGGGGATCGTCAACTGGGCGTAACGGGTGGTCTGCGTGAACGTACCGAGATCGACGCTGCCCCTTTCGGTGACGCCGCTGACGGTCGCCGATTTGAGCGAACGGGTGCCGTGCAGATGGACGGTGACGAGGATCGAGTCGCCGACGTTCACGAGTGTGCCGACCAGCGGCGAGTCGATCGCGATCGACGGGGCGGCGCCGTTGCCGTTGCCGCCCAGGTTGGGGTTGCCGGGAGTACCGTTGCCGCCGAGCTGGCCGTTGGTCGGAAGTCCGGCGTCACAACTAGCGACGACGGCGACCACCGCGGCGAGAGCGGCTAGACGAACAATGACGGATCGCATCGTATTGCTCCGGGGCCGCCCTTACGGGCGACCCGATTCGGGCAGAGACTGCCCATCGTCGATGATATGCGGCGTGATCAGGATGAGGAGATCGCGCTTCGTCTCCTGCCGCGTGGTCACACCAAACAACCGGCCGATGATCGGAAGATCGACCAGCACCGGGAGACCGGACTTGCTGATGCTGACGGTGGTCTGCGTGAGACCGCCCATCACCGCCGTCTCGCCATCCGCGACGAGCACGACGTTGTCGACGCTCTGCTTCGGAAACACGGCGCCGACATCGTTGGCCTCGAACTGCACGTCGGAGTTCTCGACGTGCACCTTCATCTGAATCTGCCGATTGGCGGTGATCTGCGGCGTGACCTCGAGGATGACGCCGGTCTGCTGCATCTGCACCGTCGCGCGCGGGAAGTTGCTGGTCTGCGACCCACCCGTTCCGGCGTCGATGACGCGAATCGGCACCTGCGTTCCAGCGGTGAGGTTCGCCGTGCGGTTGTTCAACACGCTCGCGCTGGGCTCCGCCTGCACGTCGAGGAGCGTGTTCTGCTGCAGCGCCTCGAGGAAGGTGGTGAAGTCGAAGTTGCCCATCGCCGTGGAGTAGACGAGTTGGAGCGCCGCCGAGGGAATGCGCTGCGTGGCGTTGGCGATCGCTGAGATGGTGTTGCCGCCGAGGAGAATCTGCCCGGCGTCGGTGCGCGCTCTGCCCGTGGAGTCGAGCCGCGGGACGATGTCGTTGAAGAACTGCTGCTGCGAGCCGAGGTCGTAGCGGAGGCCCAGGCCCTCGAGGGTCGTGCGATCGACGAGGATGATCTTGGCCTTGATGTTGACCTGCGGCTGCCGGAGGTCGAGGCTGCGGGTGTACTGCGCCAGATCGGCCAGTGCCGACGGCACGTCGGTGATGCTGATGCTGTTGGTGATCGTGTCCGCCGTGACGGTGCCGCGCGCCGGGCAGGTGATGCTCTGAATGCCGCTGCTCTGCGCGCCTGGCGCCATAGCTGGCGCGGCGACTGGCGGACTGACCGCCGCGGCCATGGCGTTGGCGGCCGTGATCGGGCAGCTCCGCGTGAGGCGGGCGGCGATCATCGGCGCCGCGGCGTTGGCGCGGGCGTAGTTGAGGCGAATGGTGCGCGTCTCGAGCGGCGTCGTGGACTGCCGCGCGAGCACGTTCTCGAAGGTGTCGATGACGATGACGCCGTCCGGATTGACGGTGACGTCATAGCCGTTGGCGTTCATGATCTCCTTGAGCGCCACGTCCCACGGGAGGTTGTTGATGCTGGCGGTGATCGTTCCGATCACGCCCTTCGACGGCAGGATCGTACGGCCGGTGAAGGCCGAGAAGATCGCGAGCACGTCGTTGATCGGCGTGTTCTCGCCGCTCCACGTGATGCGCGGCTCCTGCGACTGCTGCGAGCCGAAGCGCTTGATCTCGGCGGCGGTAGCGCCGTACGCTTGCGGCCCCGGACGAGCCGCGGGCTCGTACGACACGGGCTGCACGACCGGCGACTCCGGCGCTTGCGCGACCGGCGCTTGCGCGACCGGCGGCGGCGTGACCGGCCTGACCTGCACCGGTGCGGCCGGAACGTCGTTCGCCGATTCGCTGGTCAGGCGCCAGGGAGCAAACTTGGCGTGGGCGCCGTCGACGACGATGTGAATCTCGCCGTTCGACTGCGTCACATCGTAGGCGTGCGGCGCATCCAGCGTGAGCACGACGCGGACGACGGTTCTCGTAAACTGCGAATAGCGGATGCGCGTGATGCCGCCGCGCGCGACGCCGTCGTAGGCGTCGCCCTGCGGCAGCGCCAGCGTAGCGCCGCTCATATCGATGACGATCTTATCGGGCTTCGACAGCACGAAGTGCTTCACGGTGACCGCGCCGTCGAGGCGAATGACCACATCGGCGCGCCCGGTAGTCGGGACTACACTGAGCGCGATGACCGTGGCGTCGTTGGGAGTGGTCGGGACTGCATTGGCAACCGCAGCAGGTCCACCGACCGCGCCGAACGCAACGAGCATCGCAGATGCAAGCGTCCGGTGTGGCTTCATTTTCCCCTCACTTTGGTGGAGTCGCCAAGGACAAGAGAGTCCTGGCGCGTCGTGCCGAATTCGTCGATGGTGAAGACAACGGTCTTGACGCGGATCGCCGAGACCCGCATGCGACCCAGCGGCGAACCCGCCGCGACCCGGTACAACTCGTTCGTGCCGAGATCGCGCAGCGTCGCCACCGAATGACCACCGGAATGGTCGAAGAGAATTCCGGTGAGCCGCAGATCGCTCATCGTCGGCCGCAGCTCGTTGGTGGTGAGCAGCGAGACGAAGGGATCGCGACGTCCGTCGCGCGAGTAGTCGTACGACTCGCGCATGATCATCGCCGGCGGGACGGTGTCCGCGCTTGCGATGTTGAGCTTCGTGACCGACTGCGCCGCCGCCTTCCCGTCATTCGCCGCGCCCTGCTGCGCCGCCTGAGCCTGCGCCGGTGCGGGCTTGGCCGCCGCCGACTTGCTCTCGGGGTGCTGCTCGGACGCGGTGTGGGCGTTGGTCGCGGCCACGGCGCGTTCCGTCACGCTCCTGGCCTTGGAGTAGAGGGCCGCCTGCGCGGAAGCCGTCGTCGCGACGGCGAAGACCATCGCGCCGGCGAAGAGAGACGTGCGCGTCACGGGGCACCTGCCTTGGAAGTCGCGATGTTCGCCGGCGGGGCGACGTGTGCAACGTAGGTCTGCACCTGGAACTTGGCGTCGAGAAACTGCTCGTCCTTGGCCGGCTTGATCTCACCGGTGGTCCGCGTCGACGTCGTCAGCGCGATGTTGATCGGAGCGACGATGCGCGGCAGCGCGCCCACGTTCGCCAGGAAGTCCGCCACCTTATGGTATGGACCGGTGACGCCCATCTTGTAGCGGTAGGTGTCGAAGCGGTCGCCATTCATCACGCCGTCCGGCTGCACGTCGCTCAGCTCGAGGCCCGCGCGGCGCGCGGCGTTCGAGATCGCCTCGAGCAGCGCCGGCACTTCGTTCTGTGTCGGCACGAGATGGCGAAGCACGTCGAGCTCGCGCGAGTAGGCGTCGGCTTCCTGCTTCATCTTGGCCGTGGTGCCCTTGGCCACCTCGCGCTTCGCGATCGTGTTCAGCGAATCGAGCGCGTCGACGCGCGCCGAGAGCTTGGTCAGCTCCAGGTTCTTGGGCGTCCACACCATCTGTTGATAGACGGCCGCGAGTGCGACCGCCAAGATCGCGACCAGCAGCAACTTTTTGTCGCGCTGGTTCTGGGGCAAGAGAGCCATGGCCTACCTCACCGAAAGGCTGAGCGGAACGCGGCGAATCATCGTCGTGTCCGGCCGGGTGTATCCCATCGTCAGCTGAAACTGCGTGACTTCCTTGCCCTGATCGATCGCCAGCTCGGACCGGTCGAGCTGCACGTTCGCGATGAAGGGCGAGGCTTCGAGATCTTTCATGAACCGGGTCAACGCTTGAATGTCGACTGTGCGGCCCATGAGGCGGATCGTCACGCTGTCCCGCGGAACCTCGGTCGCCAGGCGCTTGGGCCTGGCGTCCTTCTTCTTGAGCGTGTCCTTGGGCGAGGCGACGACGTTGGCGTTGCCCTGCGGCGTGCCGGCGTACCCGAGCACGTTGAGCCAGGTGTACTGCGGCAGCGCGCGACTCACTTCATCGAGCACGTGCGCCCAGATGAAGCGATCTTCGTCGAGGCCTTTGATCAGGTTGACCTGGCGCAGCAGCGTGTCACGGACCGCCTCCGAGTGGTAGCGGTCCCTGAGGAAGTTCGCGTAGCGCGTCGAGTCGTGGACCGCCTGATCCCGGCGCTCGGCGAGCGACGCGTCTTTGGCGGACTGAGTGAAATACAGAAACCCGACGGCGCCCGCGCCCACGACCACGGCGGCGACCGCTGCGATCATGAACTTGTCCTTCATGCGGCCGGTGAGGCCGGCGAGCGCGGCGCCCACGTTGAGCGACTGGCGGCGGGCCGCCTTTTTCTTGCCCGAGCCGGGCAGGAGATTGATCTCGATCATGCGACTTGCCTCAACGCGAGACCGATGGGAAGCATGAGAAGCGGGGCGATTTCGTCGGTGACGAGCGACGCGAGAGCCCCGTCACGTACCTTCAGATTTGCCAGCGGGTTGGCCCGCTGCACCGTGAGGTGGAGACGCTCGGCGAGCATCTCATTGAGGCCCGGGATCCGCGAACCGCCGCCGCAGGTGTAGATCGCCCGCATTGCCTGCGCCCGGGAGTTCTGCGACAGGAACGTCGCGGCGCGCTCGATACCCACGGCGATCTCTTCGCCGCGCGTCTCGATCACCGCATCGAGGTGCGCCGACCGGTCATAGCCCTGGAGCAGCGCCTGCGCCTCGTCCATGCCGAGGCCGCGCTCGCGCTGCAGATCTTCACGAAAGCGGCGCGTGCCGACCGTGAGATCGCGGGTGAGCAACGGCACGCCGTCGTCGAGAATGTTGATGTTGGTGACGTCGTGGCCGATGTTGACGAGACCGACCACGCCACTCATCGCGTCCGGGTGGTTCACCTCGAACGCGTTGTGCAGCGCGAACGCCTCGACGTCGACGACGCCTGGCGCGAGCCCGGCGTCGGTGAGCATGCGAATCTTCGACTCGATCAGGTCGCGCTTGGCGGCGACGAGCAGCACGCTCATCTCCACGCCGTCCGCGTCCGGATCGAGAATCTGGAAGTCGAGCTCGACGGACTCCATATCGAAGGGCACGTGCTGCTCGGCTTCCCAACGCATCAACTCGCGCGCCTGCTGTTCCTTGACGCGCTCGATTTGAATTTTCTTGATGATCACGTCGCGGCCGCCCACGGCGGTCACGACATCCTTGGCCTTCACTCCCGCCTCGGCGAGCGCCGTCTGGATCGCTTCGGCGACGATGCCGGGATCCATGACCTCACCTTCGACGATCGCATCGGCGAGCAGCGGCGTCACCGACACGCGCACCAACTCTGGCTCGCGCTTGGAGTGATCGACCACCGCGACCTTGATCAGGCCCGACCCGATGTCGAGACCGATGGTTGTCTTCTTTCGACCGAACACAGACATGGCGGTGGGTGTGACGGTGGAGGGTTCTTCAGCGAAGCGCGCGACTGGGACCTGTCACGGTGTCCGGGAGCTCGGTATGGATCATCGAGCCGCCCATCATCTTGACCACCGTTCAGCGTCGTGCGGCCGTTCGAGTCGGACACTGTGACCGTGCATCCGGCCTCATCATGTCCGTCCCACCGAACACGACCGACCCCCCGACAGGTAACAGTCGCCGGCAGAAGTGACGATTATCACAGGGGTTAGAACAACTCCGCCCATGCGCGCCCGCGCACCGGCGCGGGCCGCGTCGCGCGGCGTAGCGCGCGGGCAATCTGACAAGGTGCATACTCGATTGTCGCGCCGGCCAAACGCATGGCCGTTGCCGCGGAGAAGGCCATCGCGGCGCCGCGTACCGCCAGGCCACCGCTCGAGATGATCGAGTCGCGCGCGACCATTAGACCCGAGAGCGCGAACGCGCCGGTAAACACAATCGAGCCGTCGGCCACGAGCAGGCCATCGAACGACCCGCCCGCGATGGTCGTGTCGCCCCGCACGTGCACGACGGCACCGACGCTGTCCAGCGACGCAAGTTGGGATGCCGTGAGGAAATACTCAAAGGGGTCGGCGGCCGCGCCCGAAGTCAGGGAACGGGCGCCGGCGCCGAGCGACGCCGTCGCGCCCAAGCCGACCGTGACGTCGGGCACACTCGCGGGCGAGGGAGGCGCGCAATCAGCGTCGCTCGTGCTATCGACGGTGAACGCGACGCCGTCGCTGGCGACGACGCTCCCGCGCGCGACGAGGCCGGACGTCGGTATGGGCCCGACTGATGGAAACCGCGCCACGAGATTCACAGTTCGGCGACCGGAGTCCGGTCCGCTCGAGCCGACGGCCGCGACGAGCCAAAGCACCCCGCCAGGCAACCGTGTCGCACTGACCACCGCCGCGCCGCCGTCGATGAGAGACATCGAATACGCGCGCGCCCGGCCGAGCGGAAGGTCGGCCATCGCGTACGCCACGGGATCAGCCAGCAGAGTGCCGATCGCTTCGCCCGCCGCCGCATCGAGCAAGGCCCCCGCGCGAGCGAGCTCGGTTCCCCGCTGCGCCACCACCACCGAGCCGACCGCGCCGACGACGAGAAGCCCGAGCACGGTCATGAGCGCAAGCGTGGCGACGAGGGCGATGCCCCGGCGCGCGCGGATCGATCGACGGCTGCGAGCGGGCATTCGTGTCACCGGTTCCGCGGCGCGATGACGACGTGCGCCGAGTCGCGCCGCACGCCCGTGTCGGCTCGGGCGCCAAGGATGCGCGTGGCGATCCTGGTCTGGCCGCGCAACATGATGTCGATGAGACGAATCGCCGCGGTGTTGACCACCGGGGTGGCGAGATCGCTCCCGGCGCTGTCCCGATAAGCGAACCGCACTCCGCCCGCCGATGCCGCGAGGAGCGGGCCGGCGACAGGTTGTATGGTGTTGAACCGAAGCAATACGGAATTCCAGTCACGCTCGCCCAGATACCATGCTGCGTCGGTGGCGCGGTAGACACTGTAGCGAAGGGCGCGCGTAACACGGAACGGACTCCCCACGGCGCGGCCCGGAATACTCCCCACGAGCGTCAGTCGCCCGCGCGGACGAGTGAGAATCGCCGGCGCGAGGCGCGGGCCGGCGGAGGCGCACGGCCCCGCCCTCGCGGACGATGCCGATGCCACCGCGAATGCCTGCCAGTCGGCCGCGGAATCGCTAGCCGTGAGCAACCACAACGTGTCTCCCGGCGAGACGGCGCTGAGTGCTGTGGCGTAGAGCGCGCCACTATCTCCAACAGGCGGCGACACGACCAGCGACCCTGATGCGGTATCGCAGACGACGCCGCTCGCGATCGTTCCGCGCAGCTCGATCGCCGTATCGCTGGCCACGCGAATGTCGCCCGTCGCCGGCGATAGCGCACGCACGTCGATGGGAAGGATGGCGGCTGCTTCGCGGAGCTGCCCCGCGAGGGCGGCGCGATCGGCAAGATCGGAGAAGACGCGCTGCTCGCGTACGCCGATCGCGGTGAGCAGCCCGAGCACGATGCCGGCGACGGCGAGCGAGATCACCAGCTCGGCGAGCGTGAGCCCCGAACGGCGGCGCGTCAGCATCGGGTCAGCATGGTGAACGGGTGCGCAACACGAGCGTTCGCGAATCAACACCCGTGCGATAGCTGACGCTATCGACGATCTCCCGGACGGCGGGCGCCACGAGCGCGACCGCCCACCGCTCGTTGAGGTCTGCCACGGCGGCGAAACCCGTAGCGGTGGCGCATGGCCCGGCGCTGAGTCGCTCGACACGGTTCGTTGCCGCTTCTACGGCTGCGCCTCGCTCGCGCAGCTCGGTCGTTCGACGCAGCGTGATCGTTCCGCCGGCGACGAGGGCGAGCACCGCCACATTGAGCGCGAACAGCGCCAGGAGCAGCTCCACTATGGTGAAGCCGCGACGGCTGGCGACGCCCACCAAGGCGGGCGCTAGAGGCTCAGGGAAATGTGAACGCGGAGGCACGCGGCCATTGTAGCTCGCATGCGCTCCGCGCTGTCACCAGTTCATTGCTGATCGCGTCATTCGCGCGCCATCGCGCGGTTGCAGTCACGCGCTCCCCCCCCCCGGGCCCGCGCACCAGCCCTGCGATCACCTCTTGTGGACGTCGATCTCCACGTTGGTGAAGCCGGAGCCATTGAGCTTCCCGAAGATTTTCGCTTGCGTCGTCGACATGGTGCCGTCGTAGACGAACGTCTCGAACCCCGGGACGATGATCTCCAGGTGCAGCGTCGGATAGATGAACGTCCCCGACGCCGTACCGGCGGTCGAGCCGCCGACCCCGGTCAGTTCCGTCGATCCGGCGACGCTCGTGTCGACCTGGGTCAGGTTCAGTGAAAGCGCATATCCGCTCTGCGTGCCGGTCCACTCGCCGTCCGCGGTCGTGACCGGACCCAAAAGCGAGTCTCCGCCGCAAGCGAGCAGAGTTGAGGCTAGGGCCAGTACCAAAAGTCGTCGCATGCGGGAACCGGGAAAGAGTGTGGGTGGGCGTCGTCGGTGTTGGTCCGGGCAACTCGAATCGATCTGGATCAACGTAAATCAATCCTGATGAATGCTAAGATTATCCCCACGGTCGGGTCCACTCGTGCGCCGTATGCACGCCCGGGGGGGAGGGGGGGGCCGCCGCCACCCCCCGCGCGCCCCATGCGCTGTAATTCGGGAAATCTCGGCACCACCGCGCAGGCGTTACGATACGAGCACAC
>JBIOHX010000105.1:0-11540 GCA_044449465.1 Gemmatimonadales bacterium
GGGAAGCGCGTGGTGGTGGTGGCGTCGCTCCCTTTGGCCGTGGTCACGGTGCGGAACTCGGGCTCGATCTGCAGATAGACGACGCGGGATCCGAGCAGGCCGATGGCGGCCGGGTTCACCGGCGACAGCGGGTCGAGCTCACCGAGCGCGCCGCCGGTCCCATTGGCGCGGGCGCTGAACTGTCCGGTCGGAAAGCGATAGCCGTGGGTGCTGAGGGTGGCCTGCGCCCCCGCCCCGGCCGGCGGCAGCGCGAGCGCCGCCATTGCGGCCAGCAGCGGCAGGTGCAATGAGCGTATCGCGATTTTGATACGAGGATGAGTGTTCATGCAGGCACCCGGAAAACCGTCATGGCAGGCCGAAGTTCGTCTGCGGCACGTAAGTGATACGGAGCCGCGGTCGCAGGGACGGCGCCGCGGACGTCGAAAAGAAGTCGATCTCCGCCGGGAACTCGCCTTCCGCCGCGCTGCTCAATCCCAGCGTCCGTGGGCTGACGGTGAGCGGTTGGCCTCGCCAGGTGCGCGCCAGGCCGGCGATCTCGAACGCGCGCGGCCCGCTGTCGCCCGGGGCGAGAATCAACGAGTCGAGGCCGAGGAAGCCGGGCGCCGCCTCGAACTGGAGTTGCGAGGCAATGTTGGTCACCCGAGGCGACGCAAGGATCGCCAACGGATACACGACGACCGTGTCGTTGGCATCGACGCGGCGATTCGGCGACTGCGTGAGCAGCAGCGAGGCGCGTACGATGGTGGTCGAGTCGACGATGTGCGAGGGCAGATCGAAACGCAAGAACGTGCGGCGCGACGGCACCCCGCCCACGGCGATGAGCCCGGGCGGAGCCGGCGTCGCGCCGCGGACGACGATCGTGTAATCGGCGAGCGGCGCCGAGAGAAAGAGCTGCTGCGGCGGGCTGTTCGACACCGGGGCGACGAGGACTGCAGTGGCCGACGTGTCGAGCGACGCGACGATGCGCAGCTCCGCCGGCGTTCCGGATTCAGTCGTGCCGAGACGCAAGTCGAACCCTTGCCCCTGCGACGTCACCAGCCGCAGTCCGATGCGGAACCGCGCGCCAGAGTTCACGCGATTGAGCACGGTGTCGGTGGAGATCGGCACGCTCACCGAGTCATGGAGCGATTCCGGCGCGTAGGTGCGGGAGCCAAGGAAGCGGTCGGGGCGGAAGAGCGACGCAAGCACCGACGACACGGTGTCCGCTTCGCTCGTGTCCACGTCGTAGGCCTCGATGGTGATCGGTCCCTTCGGCCGGCGAAGACTATCAGCGAAGGCGCGCGGCACAACGATAAACGCGCTGTCGACCTCGGTGATCGAGCTGTCGCCGCCGGCCTTGGTGAAGGTCGCCGGGATCGTGTCGAAGCGAACGATGGTCCGCGTCTCGAGGGTGTCGCCGTGGGACGAGAGCATGAGGAATCTCTCGCCCCCGATCGGCGGCAATCCAACGATCGTCGTGTCGACGACGACGGCGTCGATGGTCGTGTCCTTGAGCGAAATGGCCTGCTCGGGGCAGAGCAGCGGACAGGATTTGCCTGCGTCGAGCTGTTCGGTGCACGCGAACAGGGTGACCGCAGCGATCGCTGCCAGGAGCGTGATTAGCGGCTTACGCAAAACGGGCTCTCCGGGTCATCGCCGGTCCAAGGAGTGCGGGGTGAACGCCATCGGCAGCAGCGCGTCGAGTGTCCAGCGCGCCTCGCGACCGCGGCGTGTGACGCTGACGACAAGCAGTTGCGGCGAGAATTCCTCCAGCACCTGCCGGCACATACCGCAGGGCGGGGTCGGCTCGCCCGCCTCGGTGGCGATGACGACGGCCTCAAATGATCGATTACCGCGGGCAACGGCGGCGGCGACGGCGCCGCGTTCAGCGCACATACCCGACGGGAATGCCGCGTTCTCGACGTTACAGCCTTCGGTGATGCTGCCATCGGAGGCGAGCAGCGCGGCGCCGACGCGAAAGCTGGAGTAGGGGGCGTAGGCGCGCTCCATGGCCGCGAAGGCCCGCTCGCGCAGTACGGTCAGCGTGCGTTCGTCGCCGGAGGGTTCGACGCCCCCCGGCCGCGCTTCGGCCGTCATGTCAGCGAGCGACCAGCTGCGACAGGAACGATGTACCCCGTCCGCGAAAGTCCACGCCGAACCAGTCGGCCACCGTGGCCCCCAGGTCGGAGAAGGTAGAGCGGTGGCCGAGCGAGGCAGGCCGAACGTGCGAGCCGAACGCCAGCAGCGGGACGCACTCGCGCGCGTGATCGGTCGACGGGGTCGTCGGGTCGTTCCCGTGGTCGGCGGTGATGAAGAGCAGATCGTCCTCGCGAAGTGAAGCCAGCAGCCCCGGGAGCGCGGCGTCGAACTGCCGCAGCGCTCCATAAAACCCCGGCGCGTCGTTTCGGTGCCCGAATGCCTGGTCGAAATCTACCAAGTTGGCGAAAAGGAGCCCACTCAGGGCCGTGCTCAGCCACTCACCGATGGCAGCGATCCCCTCCGGATTGTCCGCGGTGTGACGAGACGTGATCCCCCGAGCGGCAAAAAGGTCGTCGACCTTCCCTACCCCGGCGCGGGCGATTCCGCCCCGCTCGAGGGCATCGAGCAGCGTCTCGCTCGGCGGCGCGATGGAGAAGTCGCGGCGGTTCTTCGTCCGCAGATATCCCGCCGGGTGGGAGACGAACGGCCGGGCGATCACCCGCGATACGTCATTCGGCGCGACGAGCATGGCGCGAGCGGTCTCGCACGCTCGATAGAGCTCGTCGAGCAGAATGAGGTCCTCATTCGCCGCCACCTGGAAGACGGAATCGGCCGACGTATAGAGGATCCATGCGCCCGTGCGCTCCTGTTCCGATCCGAGCTGTTCGATGATCGCCGTGCCGCTGCCGGCGACGTTTCCGATCACCGGCCGGCCCGTGCGGCGCTCGAACTCGTGGACGACGTCCATGGGGAAGCCGTTCGGGAACGTCGGGAACGGGCGGGCGAGGTGAACGCCGGCGATCTCCCAATGGCCGGTCGTGCTGTCCTTGCCGGCAGAGCGCGGCTCCATGAGCCCCCAGGCGGCGGTCGCCGACTCGACGCGGCGCACCCCCGCGAGCGGGGCGATGTTTCCAAGGCCGGCGCGCGCGAGATTCGGCAGATCGAGCCCGCCGACGGCGCGCGCGAGGTTGCCGAGCGTGTCGCTCCCGAGGTCACCGTAGCGGGCCGCGTCGGGCGCCGCGCCAATGCCAACGCCGTCGAGCACGATGATCGCGGCGCGCGTCACGGTTCGTCTGACGCGTCGGTGTAGCGGCGCGCGAGGCGCCCGCGGAGGCCGGTCAGGAGCTCGTAGGGGCTGGAGCCGGCGACGGAGGCGAGATCGTTGAGGGTGATGCGCTCGGTTCCGTCGGCGCCCAGGAGCGTCGCTGCGTCGCCGATGTCGCAGGGAATGCCGGTGACGTCGGCCATCGTCATGTCCATCGTGACCGCGCCGACGACGGGAACGCGTTGCCCGCTGAGAAGCAGGTGGGCGCGATTACCGAAAGCGCGGCGATAGCCGTCGCCGTACCCGATGGCGAGCGTGGCGATGCGGCGGGCGCCGTCGGCCCGCCAGGTGCCGCCGTAGCTCACGCTCTCGCCTGCCGGAACGGTACGTAGGTCGACAACGCGGGCGCGAAGCGAGGCGACGATCTCCGGTTGGATCGCGGGCGCATTTCCGCTCGACACGCCGTAGAGGAAGACGCCTGGCCGCACGACCGTCCAGCGCGACGGTCCGCCGTGCTCGACGGCCGGGCTGTTCTCGGCGTGGACCATCCCGGGACGGACCGGGAGCTCGGCGAGGGCGGTGTCGAAGCGGCGCTCCTGCTCGCGGCGCGACGCGTCGTCCCGGTCGGCGGAATGGAAGTGCGTGAATACGCCTTGCGGCGCGTCGATGGCGAGCCGGTCGCGAATGGACGCGACGTCGGTCCATGGGAGCCCGGCTCGATTCATTCCGGTGTCGATGGCGAGCTGCCAGGGCCGGCCGGTGCGCTGCCAGCGGATGATGGCGTCGCGCCCGCCGAGAGCTGGCGTGAGGTCGGCACGCTCGGCGGCGTCGAAATCGCCGGCGAGGAGCGGCGTGAAGACGATGATGGGCCGCCTGATGCCGGCACGGCGAAGCTCTTCGCCTTCAGCAATGGTCGCTACGCCGAAGCCCCATGGCTCGATGCGCTCGAGCACGCGCGCGACGCGCACGGCACCGAGGCCGTAGCCATCGGCCTTGACCATCGGCAGCAGCGGCACGCCGGCACGCGCGGCGATCGCCTGGGCATTGCGTAACAACGCGCCGAGGTCGACGTCGACCCAGGCGCGCCTGTTCAAGCTGTGCATTGACCCACGATTCCGGGGCCGGGTAGTATACCGGACCCGAGGAGGCTATGCAAGCAAAACCGTCGCTTGATGATACGCTCGAGTTGATGCGCGACCTGCGCGCTCGCTGCGAGTGGGACGCGGCGCAGACGCACCAGTCGCTGCGCCCGTATCTGATCGAAGAAGCATACGAGGTGGACGACGCCATCCGGTCGGGCGAAGACAGCAAGCTGCGCGAAGAGCTGGGCGACCTGCTGCTCCAAGTGCTGTTTCATTCGGTCGTGGCCGAAGAGCGCGGCGCATTTTCGATGCGCGACGTGGCGGAGGGCTTCATGACGAAGATGAAAGGGCGCCATCCGCATCTCTACGGCGACGGCGCGCGCGAGCCGTGGGAGCGCATGAAGGCGAAGCGACGGACGAGCATCGCCGACGGCCTGCCGGTCGATCTGCCGGCGCTCCACCGCGCGTTCCGCCTGCAGGACCGCGCGGCCGGCGTCGGCTTCGACTGGCCCGATGTCGACGGTCCAATTCAAAAAGTCGAAGAAGAGTTGCAGGAAGTACGAGGCGAGCTGGCACGTCCGCTCGACGATGCCCGGCGAGACGCGCTCGAGAACGAGCTCGGCGATCTGTTGTTCGCGGTCGTGAACCTCTGCCGAAAGGCCGAGGTGCACCCGGCGCTGGCGCTCGATCGGGCGAACGTCAAGTTCGCGCGCCGGTTCGGCGCCGTGGAGCGGACGGCCGCCGAGCGCGGGCTGCGAGTTGGCGACGCGTCGCTCGCGGAGCTGGACGCGATCTGGGACGAAGTGAAGCGGGTGGAACGTGGGACGTTGGACGTGGAACGCCGGGACGTCTGACGGCGCGACGGTTGGTGTGCCGTAGAAGGTCACCAGTCTCGTCCAACGTCCCGCGTCCAACATCCAACGCGTTATGGACGCAACCGGTGCATCATCCGCGGGAAAGCGGCGGCTTCGCGAATGTGCGGCAGGCCGCAGATCCACGCGACCGTTCGCTCCAGGCCAAGGCCGAATCCGGAATGGACGAACGTGCCGTATTTGCGGAGATCGAGGTACCAGCCATAGGCGTCGACGGGCAGGTGCTCTTCGTGAATGCGTCGCAGCAGCCGATCGTGGTCGTCTTCGCGTTGCGACCCGCCGATGATCTCGCCGTAGCCCTCGGGAGCGAGGCAGTCGTCGCAGAGCACGGTGCGCGGGTCCGCGGGGTTCTCCTTCATGTAGAAGGCCTTGGCTTCCTTCGGGTAGTTGATCACGAACACCGGGCGGTCGTAGTCGGCGACGAGCAGCGATTCGTCGTCGGCGCCCAGGTCGTCGCCCCACTGCACCGCACTGCCTTTTTTCTGCAGAATCGCGACGGCGTCGCCGTAGTCGACGCGATGGAATGGCGGTGTGACGCGCGCCAGCGGGGCGACGTCTCGCTCGAGCTCCGCCAGGTCGGCGGCGCGACGCTCGAGGCAGCGCTGGACGACGAACGAGACGAAATCCTCCTGGAGCCGCATGTTGTCGTTCGAGTCGTTCCAAGCGACTTCCGGCTCGATCATCCAGAACTCGGTGAGGTGACGCCGCGTCTTGGATTTTTCCGCGCGAAAGGTCGGGCCGAAGGTGTAGATCTTTCCGAATGCGGCCGCGGCGGCCTCGCCGTAGAGCTGGCCGGTTTGCGCGAGGTAGGCGTTTCCTTCGTCGAAGTATTCGGTCGAGAACAGGCCGCTTCGCTCGCCGATCGCCGCGGTGAGGATCGGCGTGTCGACGCGCAGAAAGCCGCGCTCGTAGAAGAAATCGTGAATCGCCTGCTCGATCTCGTTGCGGACGGCGAAGATGGCACGCTGGCGGGGGCTGCGAAGCCAGAAGTGCCGGTGATCGAGCAGGAAGTCGATCCCGTGCTCTTTCGGTTGGATGGGGTAGTCGAGCGGGCTCGCGCCGACCACGGTGAGCCCGGACACACCCATCTCGTAGCCACCAGGCGCGCGCGCCTCGGCGCGAATCTCGCCGGTCACCGCGACCGAAGTCTCGAGGGTGAGCTCTTTGAACCGCTCCCAAATTTCCGTCGCAAGCTGAGTTCGCACGAACACTGCCTGCATAACCCCCGTACCGTCGCGGATCACGGCGAACGCGACCTTTCCCGACGAACGTACGTGGGTGACCCAGCCGCGCACGGTCGCGGTCTGACCCACCTGCTGCGAGAGCTCGGCGATGCGAGGAGTAGTATCGGCCATGTGGTGCGGGCTACGCTGCGAAGTGCTGAGCTGCTAAACCGCCAAAACCGGTAACCTGCTGGCGTGTCGAGCCATAAGCCTATCGCTAACCTTCCGATGACGGTACCCCTGGCAAGCGGTGTCGTCATTGCGGCGCCGTCCTTGCAGCGGCACCGCGTCATCAGAACGCCCCACGCATCGACATGACCCTGCGTTCGAGGCTGGCCGTTGGTCTCATCACGATCACGATCGTTCTCGTCGGCCCGCTCGTTTTCGCCATTCAGTCGCTGCGGCGGTTGCGTGACGACACGAGGGCGCTGCACGACAAGGAGTTTGCGGCATCGCTGCTGATCGGCCGCCTGCGCACCGGGCTGTCGGATCTCAAGCGCGAAGAGCTCGCGCTGCTATTCGCGAAAAGCGCCGAGTCGCGCGACGTCATGGAGCGAGCGGTCGCCCGCGTCGGCTCGCTCGCCGATTCGCTCGCGCACTTCCAGATGCCCGAGTTCGCGATCGACATCGGCGCGTCGGTGCGACAGCTCGCCGTGACCGCCCCATCCGAATACCGGGCGGCGCTGAAGAGCGACACAACGCTCGCGGATTCGCTCTCCGAACACGCCTTCGTTCCAGCGCTGCTGCACGCGGACTCGCTCGTGCTCTTCGCCGAGGACAAGCTGCGAGAGCGCACGGCGCAACGGGTGGCCGACCAGGCGGCGGCAACGTCGCGCACGACCACAGTGTCGATCGTCGCGCTCTGTATCGCGCTTGGTCTCGCGGGACTCATTGCGTTCTTTCTCACGCGGTCGATCAGCCATCCGATCGACCAGTTGCGGTCCGGAATGCGCGCGGTTGCCGACGGCGACCTGAGCTATCAACTGGTCATCCCCGCCGACCGATCCGACGAGCTCGGCCAGCTCGCCAAGAGCTTTCGCGAGATGAGCGGGCAGCTCGCGGAGCTGGACAAGTTGAAGGCCGAGTTCGTCTCCGTTGCGTCGCACGAGCTCAAGACGCCAATCAACGTGATGGTGGGCTACCTGCAGCTCCTCGACGATGGCATTTATGGCCCGCTCACGCCCAAACAGCAGGAGGTCCATCGAACGCTCGTCACCCAGGCGAACACCCTGCTGCGCCTAGTGAAGCAGTTGCTCGACGTGAGTCGTTTCGAGGCGGGCGGCGGGCGACTCGAGCCGCGGGAGATCAACGTCGAGCAGCTCCTGGCCGATTTGCGGAGCGCGTTCCATGTGCTCGCCGTGCAGCGCGAGATCAACTTTCGCGTCGAGCGTCGCGGCGGTGTGCCGGACGATGTGTTCTGGGATCTCGACCGCATCAATGAAGTGCTCGGCAACCTGCTGTCGAACGCGTTCAAGTTCACGCCGCGCAGCGGGACGGTCGAGCTGATCGTGGATCATGCGGACGAATTCGTGCGCATGGTGATCCACGACACGGGCGCCGGAATCCCGCCGGACCAGCTTCCGCGAATCTTCGAGAAGTTTTATCAGGCGGACAATCAGCGTTCGGCCCAGGCCGCGGGATCGGGCTTGGGACTTGCCATCGCTAAGCAGATTGTCGAGGCCCACGGAGGAACAATCTCGTGCGACAGCAAGCTTGGAGTTGGCACCCGTTTCACGATCAAGCTGCCAACGCGCGTTGCTCGCCGGACGACGGCGCAGCGGCCCGCCTCCAACCGTCCCAGCCGCGTGTTGGACGGCCGGTGGCCACGGCGTCGCGCGTAGTCCTGAGCCTCGCGATCACGCTCGCCGCAGGCTGCGCCAGCTTCCAGTCACGGGAGGGCGGCTCTTCGGCGCCAGCTCGCGCATGGCCGGCGACGCTTGCCGACGCTCAGGCGGCCGCGGGTCGCGGCGACTTCGAGGACGCGGACAGCCTGCTGGCGCGATTCGCGACAGCGTACCCTGGGACGCCCGAGACGCTGGAGACCGCGTACTGGCGTGGGCTCTTCCGGATGGACCCGAGCAACCACGCGGAGTCGATGCCGGCGGCCATGGCATCGCTCGACGGCTACCTCGCCGATCGCCGCCCGCGGCCGCATGTCGCCGAAGCCACGACGCTCCGGCGCCTCGCCAGCCAGATCGACGGATTGAATCGCATCGCGGCGTCGACGATCGCGCAACCGAACGCGCCCGCCGGGGGGGGCGGGGTCGGATCGACGGCCAGGAGCGCGGCCGGCGACCTTCGCACCGAGACCGCGAAGTCCGCGGCCGACGCGCAGGCGGGCGACGCCGAGATCAAGCGGCTGAGGGACGAGCTGGCAAAAGCGAACGCGGAGTTGGATCGCATCAAGCGGCGTCTGTCTCAGCCGCCGCCGCCCGAGCGTTAGGCGCGTCAGCCAACTCGGAAGAGCTCGAGCGCGCGCGCGTATCGCTCGCCGAGGACACGCCGAAGGCCGGCATGCTGGGAGAGCTCGAGCCCGGCGTCGTCGGCGAGCAGGCGGGCCGCGGCCGCCCGAGCGCGCTCGTTCAGCACCTCGTCGCGCAGGGGATCGGCGATGCGAAAAGTCGCAACGCCGCTCTGGCGCTCGCCAAACAGGTCGCCCATGCCGCGAAGGCGCAGATCGGCGCGAGCGATCTCGAACCCATCTTCCGTGTGCGTGAAGACGTCGAGCCGCTCGGCTGACTCCGGCGAGAGATCGCCGAGCAGGATGCAGTATGACTCCTCGGCGCCGCGGCCAACGCGCCCGCGCAGCTGGTGCAGCTGGGAGAGGCCGAACCGCTCCGGGTGCTCGATGAGCATGACCGTGGCATTGGGCACATCGATGCCGACCTCGATGACCGTCGTCGCGACGAGGAGATCGACGTCGCCGGCGCGAAACCGGCGCATGATCGCATCGCGCTCCTCGGCCGGCACGCGCCCGTGCAGGAGCGCTAGCCTGCGCGCGGCGAACGGGCCGGCAGCGAGGGCATCGTACATCGTCGTCGCCGCTTTGAGATCCGTCTTTTCAGATTCCTCAATGACGGGGTACACCACGTAGCCCTGGCGCCCCACCTCGAGCTGCCGCTCGATGAACTGGAGGACGCGCGCGCGAGAGGACTCGCGCCGGAGCGCGGTCGTGACGGGGCGGCGGCCGGGGGGCCGCTCGTCGAGGATGCTCAGATCGAGATCGCCGTACAGGGTGAGGGCGAGGGAGCGCGGGATCGGCGTGGCCGACATGAGCAGCACGTCGGGCGCGCGACCCTTTGCGCCAAGCGCTTTGCGCTGCTCGACGCCGAAGCGGTGCTGCTCGTCGATCGCGGCGAAGCCGAGCTTGCCGAACTCGGTGCCCTGCTGCACCAACGCATGAGTGCCGACCGCAATCAACGGCTCGCCACTCGACAGGCGGTGGGCGATCGCCTTTCGCTCGCGCGCCGGCAGACTGCCCGTGAGCAGCAGCGGCTCGATGCCGAGCGGGGCGAGCAGGGTGCCGATCGTGATTGCGTGCTGCTCGGCGAGGAGCTCGGTGGGCGCCATGATGGCCGCCTGGTAGCCGTTCTCGAGCGCGACGAGCGCGGCGAACAGCGCGACGATGGTCTTGCCGCTGCCGACGTCGCCCTGGAGCATGCGGTGCATGCGGTGGTCGCTGACCATGTCGGCGACGATCTCGCGAACGGCGCGCACCTGGGCGGCGGTGAGCTCGAACGGCAGTGCCTGCCGGAGCTTCGTAGTGAGCTCGCGTTTGTTGACGAACCGGACCCCGGGACGCCGCACGCGCGCGAGATCTTTGGCGCGCTGTTGCAGGAGCTGGACGAAGAACAACTCCTCGAAAGCGAGGCGCGAGCGCCCGGCGTTGGCCTCGGCGAGCGATGACGGCCGGTGCACCATGCGGAGCGCATCGCGGACACCGGGCACGCCGGCGGCGGCGAGGACGTCGGACGGCAGGTATTCGGTGACGAGATCCAGCAGCGGGTCGAGGTGCGCATCGATGATCGAGCGGATGACCTTGAACGACAGCCCCTCGGTGGCGGGGTAGACCGAGAGCACGCGGCCCTCGGCGGTGGCGTGGGCTTCGTCGCCGAGGTTGATGAACTCGCGCGGCTGGAGCTGGCGGCCGTGGAAGAAGCGAACGGCGCCGGCGACGAGCAGCACGTCGCCTTTGGCGATGGAGCGGTCGAGAAAAGGCTGCCCAGGCCATGATACTTCTATCATTCCGGTATCGTCGCGGAGGACCGCCTGGAAGATGCGCAGCCCTTTGCGCGTGGGGATCACGCCTTTCGAGACGACGGTGCCGATGACCGTACCTTGCATGCCCGGCTCGAGCGATTTGATCGGGGTGACGGTGCTCGCGTCCTCGTAGCGGTGCGGCACGTGGAACAGCAGGTCGCCGGCGGTAATGACGCCGAGCTTTCGCAGCGCGGCCGCGCGGGCGGGCCCGACCCCCTTGAGGTAGGTGACCGGCGTATCGAGATAGAGCCGGGCCGGCCGCTGTCCGCGCTCGCGCTCGGTCACTCGCCGCTCAGAAGCTCCCGCGCGAACGTCGTCGGGTCGAAAGGGAGGAGGTCGGCCGCTTGCTCGCCGACGCCGAGGAATTTGACCGGAACATCGATGGCTTCGTGCACGGCGACGACGACGCCGCCGCGCGCCGTGCCGTCGAGCTTCGTCACCACAAGACCGGTCACGGGGACCGCGGCGGAAAAAGTCTTGGCTTGCTGGACCGCGTTCTGTCCGATGGTGCCGTCGAGCACGAGCAGGGTCTCGTGCGGGGCGCCGGGGAGTCGCTTGGCGATGACGCGCGCGATTTTTTTGAGCTCTTCCATGAGCCCCTCGCTCGTGTGCAGGCGGCCGGCGGTGTCGACGATGAGGACATCGACGCCGCGGGTGATGGCGGCGTCGATGGCGTCGAAGGCGACGGACGCGGGATCGGCTCCGGGCGTCGCGGCGACGAACTCAGCGCCGGTTCGCTCGGCCCAGACGCGAAGCTGATCGATGGCACCGGCGCGAAAGGTGTCGCCGGCGGCGACCATCACCCGCCCGCCGATTCGCCTGAAGCGGTCGCTCAACTTGCCGATGGTGATCCTCGTCGTCGGCATCAACGGGGCGGGGA
>JBIOHX010000106.1:0-11516 GCA_044449465.1 Gemmatimonadales bacterium
GGATCGCACGTCGATCGGTTTCCACTTTGCGCCCGCGCCGCCGAGCGAGGAAGTGTTCGTGACGGCATTCATCAATGGCGCGTTCACGCTGCCGGCCGGGGCGAAGGACGTCGAGGTGCGGGCGGAGATCGGCGCGGGGCGGTCGATCAAGATCTGGGGCATCCTGCCGCACACGCATCTGCGCGGCACGCGCTGGCAGTACGCGCTCGTGCTGCCGGACAGCTCGCGGCAGGTCGTGCTCGACGTGCCGCACTACGACTTCAACTGGCAGACCTACTATATGTACGCGACGCCGCTCGCGGTGCCGGCGGGGGCCAAGCTCACGTCAATGGCTTGGTACGACAATTCGGCGACCAACAAGCACAACCCGGATCCGACGGTCGACGTGCACTGGGGGGATCAGACGTGGAACGAGATGCAGTATACGAGCATCATTTATAGTGTGGGGCGGTGAGCGTGGATCGTGGATCGTGGGACGTGGGACGCGACGGCAACAGACGAGACTTGAGAATGGCGCACTACACAGCAACAAGGCCGCTCTTGCCGATTTCGACCACGTGCGTGAACTTCAGACAACACTCAAGCGCCGAGGCTTCACGCCCGACCCGCTGCCGATGAATCCACCACCGGCCCGGGCGTGCCTCACAACTGAATGGGCACTATGAAGGAGACAATCATCGAGTAGGCGCGGATGGCCGGGTAACCTTGCCTGCACGCATAGTTCGTGCGTCGGCCATGGCACGATTGGCGAACTTCTGGCCGGCGCCACGGCCAATGCCTAGTGAACGCTGTTGAATCGGCGTTCTGCGGCCGACAAGTCCAGGAGAGCCATGACTATCAAGCGGATGGACAACGTAGGCATCGTGGTGGAATCCCTCGATGCCGCGATCGCATTTTTCGCCGAGCTTGGCATGAAACTCGAAGGGCGTGCGACGATCGAGGGAGAGTGGGCCGGGCGCATCACCGGACTAGGGAACCAGTGCGTCGAGATCGCCATGCTGGTCACCCCAGATGGCCACAGTCGGCTCGAGCTTTCGCGATTCCTCACCCCGCCCGTCATCGCCGATCACCGCAACGCTCCGGTGAACGCTCTCGGCTACCTGCGTGTGATGTTCGCCGTGGACGACCTCGACGCGACGCTCGCCAGGCTTCGCACGCATGGCGCGCAGCTCGTTGGCGAAGTGGTTCAGTACGAACAGTCTTATCGGCTGTGTTACATCCGAGGCCCCGAAGGGCTTCTGATCGGGCTGGCGGAGGATCTCAAGTAAGCGGCGTCGGGCATTCGCAAATTGGTTGGTGAGGCAGAGGGCCGCGGGCGGCGATGAACGTTCACGCCATTGGGCGGACGCGTCACGATACCAACCGGGCGGCGAAGTGTGTCCAGGCGTGTGTAGCCCCGATGACAAGGCCCAGCGGCTGCGACAGGATGATCAACAGCCCGCCCCAGACAAAGGCGGGATGCAATCGCCGGTGGTTGACGGCGTCGACGGCGGCGCAGACGAGAACGCACGCGTACAGAATGCCGATGGTGAACAGTCCGCCGGATTCGATGGCGTGCAGCGGAATGCGCACGATGCCCGGCAGCAGGATGCTGAGGCAGGCGAGCAGCATCAGACGCTTGTGCATGTCGCCGCGACGGCGCATGAGGATCGCCGCACCCACGAGTAGTGCAAAGTCCAGGACTGTGGCCAACTGGAACGCCATGCCGGGGAGATGCGGGTGCCCGCGCCGCATCGCGGTGCGCTGAGCCTGCACGAAGAAGAGCAGAAACCAGGACGTCATTACCGCACCGTGCAAGTGCAGGAGCCAGGGCAAGGCTCGTGTGCCGAACCAGGCTTTAGGTAATACGTCCGCGCGAAGCCGGCGAACACGATCGCGAATGCCACGAGGGCAGCGATGGTGAAGAACCAGCGGTCTCTGTTTTGGGCGCGATTCATCGCTCGACGCGAATCGGCACTCTGACGAGGAGTCGGCTGGTGCGAACCTCCAAGCGCAGCGTGCCTGTTCGCTCCGGCGTGTACTCGAAGTCGTACGTCTCGCCCATGCTGATGATCTGTCGCGCCGGACGCGGCGCCTGCTGCGCGCGCGCGAGGTCGAAGCCGTCTTTCGCCACCGGCCGCCAATTCACGATCATCGTGTCCTTCGCACCGTCCGGCGTGCTGTCGGGCCGCGCGGTGAGACAGAACGATGGGACCGGGTCCGCGGTGGAGAGGTTGATCAGCCGGAGCCGCGCTGGCCGACCCACGTGCAGCACGACGGTGTCGGGATTCGTTTCGCCGTTGATCTCGCGAGGATGCGCTGCGTCGTTGATGAGCCCTTTCAGAAAGAACACGTGATCGTCGACCGGGGGGAAAGAAGCAACGCCGGAGTCGCGGACAATCAGGGGGCCTTCGAGGCCGCCGAGCTCTTCGCGGAATTCATCCATGTGCGCGTGATACATGAACGTGCCGGCGCGCGGCGGCGTGAAGCGCGCCTCGAACGAATCCCCCGGCGCGATCGCCGGCGCCACGTGAGTGCCGGCGCCGCTGAAGCCCGGCACGCCGTCCACGTAACTGTCCTCGACCTCGATGCCGTGCCAGTGCACGCTGGTCGGCTCGGCGAGATGATTCACGATCGTGATCGAGACCGGCACACCTTTCGTCAGATCGATCTCGGGACTGAAATCGTGCGCGGGCACGACGGCGTGCCCGTGCTCTTCCAGAATGAAGTGCATCGACGGCACGAAATCGGCCGCGAATTGGTGAAGCGGCACCGAGCTCGGCGCGCCTGCTTGGGAGCCGAGCGCGCTCGCGTGCATGGTGTCGGCGACGGCGATGAGGCGGAGATGTCGAGCGGCCGCAGGCTGCCGGGCCGGATGCATGCCCGGTGGACCCGCGACGTTGACGCCGAGCACCAGGCCGACCATGTCCCGATGGTGCGGATCGTCCGCGGCGGCCGAGAGAGAATCCGGCATTAGATGGAACGCGAAATGGCAATGGAAGAGCCAATTGCCCGGGCGGTTCGGTGCCCACGACATGGACATCGTCGAAAACGGCGTCATCAACTGCGTCACGACCATTGCTCCAGGTGCCGGAGCGAATGCGCCGGAATACGCGTCGACGCGATAGTAGAAGCCGTGGAGGTGCATCGGGTGCAGGTCGTACGTCGCGTTGATCACGCGCCAATGGAGCGAATCGCCGACGGTCGCGGCGATCCGCTCGGTGTTCGGCCACGAGCTCCCATTTATGGTATAGAGGATGCGCGCGATTCCCGGCGGCGCGTGCTGAAGGTCTCCGTTCGATGAATCGGTGTAGGCTGTGAATGCAGAGTCCATGGCTTGCATGATCACGAACACACGATCGCGCGGCGGCGTGGGCCCGGCGCTGTCGATCACCAGCGCGCCACCGAGGAGACCGGCGAGCTTCCACGCTTTGCTCGTGCCGCTCGGCGTCGTGGCGCGGTAGATGTAGTTGCCTGGCACGGACGCTCTCGTCGTCAACAGTCCAACCGCGCCCGGCGCGACGACGACAGAATCCCTGGCGCTGAACCGATCGGGTCCGCCGCGGACGGCCGCTGGAAGAAAGAAGGTGAGCGGAACGAGGAGCGAGTTTCGGATCGATAGCCGGATCTCCGTTCCCATTGGTGCGCGCACGAGTGGCCCGGGCATGAGGGGCGGCTTACCCGGTTCCGAGAACGCCTCGATTGTCATCGGCGGATGATCGGGCCCGTCGAGGCGCCACGTGCTGTTCTTCGCTTCGAGCGCGACAGTCAGCACGCCGTCGTGGAGGACGCCGGCGCGTGCGGTGTTCGCGTTGGGGCGGACAACTAGCGGCGCGGCGGGCGGCGCGGGCGCCACCGACACGAGCGCGAGAACGAGGCAGGCAGCGATGCGGCGGGCGACAGGAGCCTGGGTGGTCATATCACTCTATTGTTTTGGTTGAAACGCCGGATCGCCGCTCTGCCACAGCGCGAAGCTGACGTAGTCCGCCAGCGAAGCGATGGCCTGGCGTCTCGTCGCGTCCAAGCCGTGCCCCGCGTCGTAGTCGACGCGCAACAGCACGGGCTTGCCGCTCGCCGAGGCGGCCTGTAGACGCGCGGCGAACTTGGCCGGGATCCAGGCCGGAACACGCGGATCGTTGATGCCGGTCGTGATCAACACGGCGGGGTACTTCACGCCGTCCTTCACATTGGCATAGGGACTCATCGCGTCGAGTGCTCGAAAGCCGGCCTCGGTCTTCGTGCTCCCGAACTCGGCGATGTTGCCCGGACCGTTAGCGGTGGTCTCGAAGCGCAGCATGTCGGTCAGCGGCACGTCGGCGACGGCGGCGGCGAAGAGATCGGGACGCTCCTCGATCGCACGGCCGATCAGGATGCCGCCGGCACTCCCACCGTGACCAATCAAATGGGATGCGCTCGTGTACCGGTGCGCGATCAGATACTCGGCGCAGGCGATGTAATCCTTCCAGGTGTTCGGCTTGCTTGTCTGGAACCCCGCCTGGTGCCACGCCTCGCCATACTCGCCGCCGCCGCGCACGTGGCAGTCGGCGGAGACGACCCCTCGCTCGATGATGGCGCGCAGCGGCGCCGCATAACCCGGCGTATCGCTCGCGCCGTACGCTCCGTAACCCCACAGTAACGCGGGATGCGATCCATCCAGCTCGAGACTCTTCTGATGAACGATCGACAGCGGCACCAGCGTGCCGTCCCAGCTCTTCACTTTGACTTCCTCCGCGACGAAGTCGTCAGCGCGGTCGTAAAACCCGGCGGGTCGCAGCTCGGTTACGACCGCAGCGCCAGTTCTGGCGCCGACGCTCAGATAGGCCGGCGATCGCAGCCAGCTCGTCGCTGACACGACGGCCGCGCTGGAGGTTCCGTCGGTCGCCACCGCGGCGATGTTCGCTGCATACGGGAGGGTCACGACTTCCGGCGTGGCGTGCTTAGCGAGCCGCAGGCGTTCAACGGCGTAAATGCCGGCGTCGCTCACGCGCCAGTAGATCGCATCGCGGCTGGCGGTGACGACCGAAATTGGCCGATCGCCTTGCTCTACGACGACTTCCGGCCTCGAGTCTGCCTGGGTCAGATCGAGCTTGAGAATGCGGCCTTGCGGCGCATCTTTGCGCGACAGCCAATACAACGCATCGCCGGTCAGCCCCGCGACGGTGGCGGCACCGTTGTCGAAACTGCTGCCGATATACTGATCGTCATAGCTGGCCGCGACGGCACGCCAAGCGGTGCTCCCATCGCGGATCGCCGCGAGCGGCGCAACGTACACGCGGATTTGCGGGGCGCCGCCAGGTTTGACGAAAGCGACCGCATAATGCGACTCGGGTGACGTGACGATCCTGGCGATTTCGGCGGGTGTCATCGCAATCGCTCCGTCGCTGACCCCGCGACCGAGGATTGGCGGATCGTCGTCGAACGATCGGCCGAGCACGTGCAGATAGACGCGTGAGTTCTTGTCCCGGTCCGTCGCCGGCATGTCGCCGGTCAATTTCTGTCGGCGCGCATAGAAGAACGACCGATTGTCTGGGCGCCAGCTTGGATCTCCGTGGGCGCGGTCCGCGGTTTCCGGCAGGTCCTCGCCTGCCTGAACGTCGAAGATGTGCAGGACGGTCTGTTCTGACCCACCTCGGGCAATCCCATACGCGACATACCGGCCATCGGGCGACGGCGCATACCCATCGATGGTCAGATGAGAGTGCTGATCGGTCGATGGCTTTTCTGGATCAACGAGCAGGCGGTCCTTGCCATCGACACCATCGCGCACGTAGAGCTTCGGGGATTGCGCGTCTGCTGGATTGCGCAGGGTGTAGTAGCGCCCACCGACGATCTCGAGGCCCGCGACGCCGGCCGGAATCGACTGGATCAGCGCCGTGATGCGGTCGACCAACGCTGCGCGCCCAGGCAGCGCATCCAGAGTTGCACGTGTGTAGTCGGCTTGCGCCTTCATCCACTGCTGGACTTCGGGATCCTGCAAGTTCTCGAAGTAGCGGTAGTTGTCGACGACCTTCGTGCCGAAGTAGTCGTCGGTTACCGGACGGACCGGAGCGACCGGCGGCGGTGCCTGACCGAACGCGCTGGATGCGATCAATCCGGTGCCCAGCAAAGCCATCGCGAACGTGCGAACGCGGCGCATGACGATCTCCCTAGAAGGCTTCGGTGATGGTTCAACGTTTTGGCTGAAAGTCCGGGCCACTCGTCTGCCAGAGGATGAAGCTGACCTCGTCGGCGAGCGCGACGACGACCTGGCCTCTTGTCGCGTCGATGAGGCCGTGCCCCGCGTCGTAGTCGACGCGGAGCAGCACCGGCTTGCCGCTCGCGGTGGCCGCCTGAAGACGCGCGGCCAACTTGGCCGGGAGCCACGCGGGGAGGCGGTTGTCGTTGATGCCGGCCGTGATCAACACCGCGGGATACTTCACGCCATCCTTCACGTTGGCGTAGGGACTCATCGCCAAGAGTGCCTTGAAGCCGGGTTCGGTCTTGACGCTGCCGAACTCGAGCACGTTATGCGGGCCGCCAGCGGTGGTCTCGAACCGCAGCATGTCGGTCGCCGGGGACACCGCAATGGCTGCGGCGAACAGGTCGGGACGCTCCTCGATGGCGCGACCGATCAGGATGCCGCCGGCACTCCTCGACGAACCAATCAGATGGGACGCGCTCGTGTACCGATGTGCGATCAGGTACTCGGCGCAGGCAATGAAATCCTTCCAGGTGTTCGGCTTCGTGGCCTGGAACCCAGCCTGATGCCACGCCTCGCCGTATTCGCCGCCGCCACGCGCGTGGCAGGTGGCACTGACGCCGTTACGATCGTATAGGACGCGCATGGCTTGACGGTTAGGCCCCGGCGCGTTGATGCCGTAGGCGCCGTACCCGGACATGATCGTCGGGTTGGTGCCGTCGAGCTTCACGGTTTTCGTATGAATGATCGACAGCGGCACCTCCGTGCCGTCCCAACTCTTGACTTTCACTTCTTCGTCAACCAGGTCGTCCGCGTGGTCGGCGCGTCCGGTCGGTTGCAGCCCGGTGTCGGTAATGGCTCCTGTCTTCGCGTCGACGCCGAGATACGCCGGCGGACGCAGGGAGCTCACTGCCGCCAGGACGGTGGCATCGCTCGCCGCGTCCGCCGATACGTCGGCGACATTGGCGGCGTACGGCAGATGCAACGACTCGATGCGTGCACCGTGCTGCAAGCGCAAACGACGAACGCCGTTGATGCCGGCGTCACTGACCCGCCAGTAGATCGCGCCGCGGGCGGCGTACACCGCCGAGATCGGCAGCGCGCCCTCGGGCACGACGACGTCCGGCCTCGAGTCCCTCCTGGTCAGATCGAGCTTCAGAATCCGGCCGCGCGGCGCGTCCTTGCGCGACAACCAGTACAACGTGTCCGCAGTCAGCGCGATGCTCGCGGCTTCTGGGGTGTCGCCGCCGATGTATTGATCATCATAGCTGGCGGCGATCGGACGCCATGCAGTGTGTGCGTTTCGCACCGAGTCCACGGGCGCCGCATACACGCGCATACGGGTATCGGTGCCCGCGAAGACAAACGCGATTGCGTACCGCGAGCGCGGCGCCGTCATGACGTCGGCGAATTCAGCCGGTGCGAGGGAGAACGCTTCATCGCTGACGCCACGGCCGACGATCGGCGGATCGTCGTCGAACGCCCGTCCGAGCACATGGATGAAATCACGCGGGCCGTTCCACTGTTGCGCCCCCGGCATGTCGGCCGTCACCTTCTGCGAGCGAGTATAGAAGAACGAGCGGCCATCGGCACGCCAGACGGGATCGGCCTGGACGCGTTCCGCCGTTTCCGGCAGGTCTTTGCCCGTCTTCACGTCGAGAATGTGCAGCGTGCTTTGTTCCGAGCCACCGGCGGCAAGCATGTAGGCTACGTACGAGCCATCCGGCGACGGCGAATACCCTTCGATCGTCAGATGCGACTGCGGATCGGCGCTGAGCTTGTCCGGATCGAGGAGCAGATGATCCTCGCCTTTCACGCCATCACGCACATACAGCTTGGGTGACGGCGCGCCGGCCGGTGTCCGCAGGGTGTAATAGCGCCCGGCGACGATCTCGAGACCCGTGACGGCGCTCGGTGTCGACCCCATCAACGCCGCGAGGCGCTCGATCAGCGCTGCGCGCCCGGGCAAGGCATCGAGCGTTGCGCGCGTGTAATCGGCCTGCGCTTTTATCCACTGCTCGACTTCGGGATCTTTCGCGTTCTCGAAGTAGCGGTAGTTGTCGACGACTTTGGTGCCGAAGTAGTCGTCGGTCACGGGACGGACCGGCGCCTTGGGTGGCGCTGACTGGCCGCGCGCAGTCGTCGCCACGAGCAAAGCGATTGCACAGGCGGCGGCGAACGATGGTTTCGAGCGCGCATCAGTCATGGTTTCCTCTTCGATGAACGTTCAAGCGATTCCGCCGGCGGGTCACGATACCAACCGGGCGGCGAAGTGTGTCCAGGTGGGACTCGACAGAACGATCCAGATGAAGGGCAGGTCCACCGCGGCGATCAGTAGCGCGCCACACACGAACGCAGGGTGCAGCCGGCGATGCCGCCACGTATCCCACGCGATGCACGCATAGACGAGCAGCATCACGAGGTCGAACAAGCCGCTTGGGCCGCCGCCCCGAAGAAATGCCAGCGCAGGAACCCGTTCGAACGAAATCCGAGACAGGCCTGGCCCAGTCAGGATCGCGCAGGACATCAGCATCAGCCGCTTGTGCCAGTCGCGGCGGCGGCGCAGCAGCAGCGCCGTGCCGACGAGGATCGCGAAGACGAGCAATACAGCGAGAAAGAACCCCAGGACCTGAAGCGGCGGCGGACCACCGGTCGTCGGGCTGTGTGCGTCGCGCGCCGCACCACGCAGCGCCACCATGGCGCCGACGATCACGATCAGGCCCAACAGCACGGCGCCGGCGATGCCCAGTCGTTTGTGCACGTTGACTCGATGCGCCGCGATCAAACTCGTCTGCACGAAAAAGAGAACAAACCAGGACGTCATCAGTGCGCCGTGCAGATGCAGCAGCCAGGGCAGCGCCGGCGTGCCGAAGAACGCCTTCAGATAGAAGGTCCGCGCGAAGCCGACGACGACGACGGCGAACGCCGCGATCGCGAACCAGCGGTAGAAGCCGTGGTCGCCGCGATTAGCGAATACCCTCGCAGAGGCGTGCATCTCAGGCGCGCCAGATCACCGCGTCACCCGATACCGCACGGCCATGCCCGCCGAATTGTGGAACGACACATGGCAGTGGAAGAGCCAGATGCCCACGTTGTCGGGCACCATGTTCGCGGTCGCCATGCCCATAAAATTCAAGGCGGCGACGTCGGTGCGCATGCCGGCGATGACGACGGTGTTGCCGTGCCAGTGCGGCGCGTGGACGTCGAAGTCGTTGGTCGACGACATGAGATACCAGCGCACCCGCTGGCCGCGCTTGACGGTGAGCTCCGACATCGGCATGGAGCCGTGGATGAAGCCGTTGATCGTGAACTTCACGAACCACGGGTAGCCGGCCTCCAGCTCGTGCGGATTCGGGATGGGCTTGGCCTTCGATGACGAGTCCGCGCCATGGAGGTTCGCGTCCGACAGCCAGCTCACATCCTCCTTCTCCTGCATGAACGACGCGACGATCTCGCGATCGACGTCGTTGGGCGAGCCATCGGGTCGCGCTTTGCCGCGCGCCGTGATGATCATCGGGCCGAACAACCCGGTGTTGATGTCGCGGACCTCGTCGACATGCGAGTGGTACATCCACATCACCGAGCTGCCGTCCATCGGCCCGGGACCCGCACGCTCGGGCACCGGCCATACGTAGGTGTGAGTGCCGCCCGGTGGGATGCCGTCGTCGGCTTTGTCGGCGCCGCTGGTGCCGTCGTTGTATGGCACGCCCTCCGAGCTCTTGTCGTACAGCACGCCGTGCGGATGCATGCTGTACGGCCGGTCGCCGTTGTTGCGGAACACGACACGGATCGTGTCGCCGACCACGCCGCGAATCAGCGGGCCGAGGAAGCCGAGGTGCTCCCACTCTGGGGTGCGGAGCTTGAGGGTGTGAAAGGTGCCGTCGGTGTATTCGCGGTACAGCACCTTCTTATAGACGGTGCTGACGGCGCGCGGCTTGGCGTTGGCGAAGAAGGCCGAGTCGACGTACGGTCGCCCGACGACCTCGTCGCGGCCGCCAGGGACGTAGTTCCAGTCGACGGGGTCGGCGGCGATATAGTAGATGCGCGTTCGCGCGGCGACGACGGAGTGGTGCTGCTCTCGCGGCGGCGCGGAGCCGAGCGAGAGCAAGAGCATGCCGGGGAGTGCAAGTCGAAGGGACGGGATCATCAGAATTTCCTCAGGAGGGTGTGGTTACGCGCGCGGTCGTTACGGCTTGTGACAGGTTTCCTTGTCCATCGTGGTCCACTTGCCGCTCGCGTCGCGCAGCATTCCGGAGTGAGTCGACATGCCTGCTTCACCGCTGGTGAAGACGTCCCGGGCTTGCATACTCTTGCCGTCCATCTGGATGGTTTCGTCGAAGGTGATGGTTTTGCCCTTCCAGCCGGAGCTGACGCCAGTTCCGTAACTGCCGCCGGTGTTGTCGAACTGCACGGCGACGAAGCGCTTTTTCGCCGCGTCGTAGCCGATGTATTGCGCGACGCTGAACGGATTCGTGATGCCCGCGCTCCGATCTTCGTCGTAATGGACCACGGCCCAGTGGCCGTCGAACGTCTTCTCGCCGTGGTACTTGCCGCTCGAGGCGTGAGCCGGGGTCTTGTCCATCGCCGGCATAGTGCCGGTGCAGATTCCATCGCCGACGAAGTTGTCGAGCTGGGCGGACGCCGACGACGCGCCCGCTTGCTGCGCCTGCGCTTGGCCGGCGGCGAACGACGTGGAGATGCACAACAGTACGGCGACCATCGCGGGGCTTGTGCGTTTCATGATTCGTATTCTCCAGTTGAAATGGGTGCAACGGTGCGGTGGCGTTCGTGCCGCTGCGGTGGTTGGGCCGTCAGAGGCGGGAGCAGATCGCGGACAATAGGGCTTTCGCTTTCTCATAGTCGGCCGATTGGAGAGCCATGCCGACGAAGGTGTCGCGCCGCACGCCAATGAGCCGAGTGCCGTGCAGCAGCGCCGCGCGGTCCCAGGACGCCGCGAATGTAGTGACGCCAGTGACGCTGCTGACGCGGGTGACGGCCGCCGTGTCGTGCTCGAGCATCCGGTACTTTTTCTGCCCGCCGTCCCAGAGGTATTCGACGGGGTACTCGCGTGCACCGTGGGCCGTGGCCACGCGATAGGTGCACGACGTTTCCGGCGCATCTGACGCGGGCTCGCCGTCGAGCGGGCCGATCGCCGCCTCGACGTCCGCGCGCGGTACGAGATCGCAGGCGTGGGCCGGATGTGCGCGCGGCTTGGGCGCGAGCGCGACCGCCGCGGCGCCGTCGTAGTCGAGCGGCTTGGCCAAGCGCGGCACGATGACTTGCGCCAGCGCCAGCGCGGCCCGCCTCTCGCCCCACGAGCCGCGGGACTCGATGGCCACTCGCCCGGACCCCGTCAGCC
>JBIOHX010000107.1:0-11433 GCA_044449465.1 Gemmatimonadales bacterium
CAGCGGCATGGCGCGCTCCGGCCCGCCGTTCACGGAGTAGACGAGATCGAGCTTGGCGACGCCGTAGTCGTCTTCAGCCCGGGCTTCGGTGTAGACCTCGTCGACCGACAACACCTTCTGATCGCGGCCCGGCTTCGTGAACTGGACCGTCGGCGGATGGTCGGGCAGGACGTCGATCGTGTAGTCGAGCGACCCCGTGACCATCTTCCCGCCTGGACCCTGTAATTCGACTTTATAGAACCCCGGCTTGGCGACGCGCAGCATCGCCATCAGCCGGCCGTCGTTCGTCGGTACTAGCTGGAGCGTATCGCCCCCGTCGATGATGACGCGGCCGCCCGCCGTCGGCACCGTCGGTGCCACGCGAACGCGCACCATCGTCCCCTCGAGCGCCGCGATGTCGCCCGTGCTGTCCACGTCCTGCGGTTCGAGCGTGGTGTACGCTGGATACCTGTACTGCAGGTCGATCCGCTTCACGTATGGAAGGTTCGACACGTCGAGGATGTAGGTCGTGGAGCGCACGCCGTTGGCCTCCACGGCGTACTGCGTCTTCGAGCCGATGTCGAACAGCCTGAAGGCGTAGCGCCCGCTCGAATCGGCGGTCATCGGCACCCGTACCCACTGCGTCGAATCGGCGTTGCGCACGACCAGGTCGACTTCGTCCGATTGGAAGCCGCGCAGCCTGGCGTCGATCAATTCGTCGCCGCCCTTGGCGACCGTCGCGTTGCCCGGCTCGACGAGAATGCTGAACAAGCTCACCGGCGTGCCGCTGTCCCACGGCATGGCGACTAGGCGCACGCCGTGCCGCAGCACCTGCGGCCCGAACAGCGTGAGCAACAGCGCGCCCGCCGACACCGCGGCGAACACGCCGCCGTTCAGCTTGAGCTCCGCTCCATCGACGGCGCGGCCATCACCCGCGCCGTGCACGCGCTCGAGTGCGGCGCTCGTCAACCGGTCGACCAACGCCGGCGACCGCGTCGTTTGGGCCCCCGCCGCACCGCCCCGCTGCATCTCGACCGCGGTGATCACGGTCGCTTTGAGCGAGCGTTCGTGCTCCTCGAGATAGAGCGCCACCTGCTCATCGCCCAGCTTGGGTCGAAGCGGTAACACGATGAACCGCACGACGAGCGCCACGATCGCCGCGACAGCAACGATTCGCGCGCCAAGTACGGCGCCGTCCGAGTACTTGAGGAGGTTCATCACGTACGCCGATGCCGCGACCACCAGCCAGCCGCCAGCCACGGTGATCGCGGCACCGCGCAGCAGATGCTTGGCGCGGTAGCGCCCCCGTACGCCGCGAACGACACCGAGCAGCTCGGTGGCTCGTGCTCCTTCGGCTCCGTGTACGCTTTCCATCGTGCCTCCCGCTCCCCTGCTGAGAACCCGACTGCTCGCCCTATCGCTTCACCGACAAACGATTCGAGAAGGCCGTCTCGCCCGCCATCAGAAACAACGCACCCAACAACAAGTACCACCACACCCGCTGCCGGCCTTCCTGTTCCTCGGGCGTAGCCAGGTTCAGATCGGCGCCCGGCACCCGTTGGCCGTTCACCGCCGTGACCGCGACCACGAGCTCCCGCGGATCCAGGTGCGACAGATCCGCTTCGGCGGGATCTACGTTCACGGCAATCGGTCGGCCACTCCCAACCGGCGTATCGCGCCCCCGGAGCTCGTAAAAGCCCTGCTCGCGCAGTGTAAGCAGATGGTTCGGACCGGCCGCCGTGACCCGCGCGCGGGCTCCGCTCGGCGACTGAAGCACCAGCGCCGTCGAGCTGTCTGCTCCGCGACCGGCGAGGAAAGGCGCCGTCAGCTCGCCGTGCCGCGACAGGTCGAGCACCTCGCCGGCCGCGAACCATGGCCGCGGATCCGCGTACCGGCCGGCAAACTTGCCCAGTTGATGAACGAAGGGCAGAAACACCGGCTGTAGCGGCAGGTTCGTCCAGTACGCGTCGACCGACGACGCCCACACGAGCACCTTGCCTTCACCAACGGGCTGTTCGACGAGCGCCGGCGAGTTGTCGTCGAAGCGCGCCAGCACCGCCGCGTTCGGTTGTGCTGAGAGCGCGCGATACCGATAGAACCGCGCCGTCGAGAAATCGCCGCTCCGAGGCGCATTAAAGAGCTCAAATACCGGGCTCGCGTAGTCGATCGCCGACAACGTACCGCCGGCATCCGAGGTGCGGTCGACGAGCCGGCCGACTTGAGCCGGCATGACCGCCCGCCACTCGGCGGGCCACGTTTCGGCGCGCGCTTCGCCCGGCACGACGAGCAGCCCCGATCCGCCGTCGATCGCCGCGCGCAGCGCCGCACCGACCGCGCCTGCCGGCGGCGCGACCTCGTCGAGCACGACGAGCGACCGCCCCGCGAAATCGCGCGGCGTGAGCGCGGTCGCCCTTTTCTCATCGACGCGGAAAGTCGGGCGGTCGCCGATTGCCAATGCCTGGCTCAAAAACAGGCTTTGATGTTCGCGCGGGCTCGCGGGCTCTACGAGCAGTACCGGCACCGCGGCGTCGGGCGCCATGGTGAAGGCGAGTCGATCGTCTTCGGCCAGCGAGTCGGGCGTGACGCGGACCAGACCTTCCGTCGCGCCGTTCGGCACCGGGATCGACGCGAACGCCACCTGCTTCGTGCCGCTCGCCGGCACGGTGACGTGCTGCGTCTCGACGTCGCGGCCGCCGACGGCGAGCGTCGCGTCGAGCGCGCGCGGCGCCGTGCCGGTGTTCACGAGGCGCGCGGCGACGGTGACGTGATCGCGGACGCCGGTGCTGTCGCGGTCGATCGTCACCTGCGAGACCGCCACGTCCGGCGCTCGAGCGGCCGTGCCAAGGTCGACCGGCGTGATGATGGTCCCCTGAGCGAAGGCGACTTCGTTGTGGTTGACCCAGCCGACTTTCTGAAAATCCGAGATGAGCACGACTTCACGGCGCGGGAGCGTCGACGCGCCGACGATCTGCGACGCCAGCTTGAGCGCCGGCGCGAAGCGCGTGCCCTCGGCGCTCAGCTCGGAGCCGTTCACCGCGGCCACGATGCGCTCGGGCGTCGCCATCGGCTCACTCGCCACGCTCGCATCGGCGGCGAAGAGGACGAGCGTCGCGCGATCGCCGCCGCTGAGCCCGCGCGCGATTTTTTTCGCGGCGTCGCGCGCCTTGGCCCACCGGTCGCCGTAGCCCATGCTCGCCGAGTGATCGAGAAGGATCACCACCTCGCGTGCGCCTGTCCTGGCGATCGCCGGGTGCCGGCGACCGAAGAATGGGCGCGCAAAGGCGGCGACGAGCAACGCCAGGGCCGCGCAGCGAAGGAGCAGCAGCAGCAGATGCCGGATCTTCTGCCGGCGCACCGAGCGATACGGGATGCGCTGGAGAAACATCAGCGACGGAAACTGCACGACGACCCGCCGCTCGCGATGAATCAGGTGGATGATCACCGGTACCGCGATCGCCGCGAGGCCGGCGAGAAAGGCGGGGGCGAGAAAGTTCATGCGCCGATTCGCCTATCGAATGCGAATGAGCCGCTGGCGCGCCGCCAGATAGCTGAATAGCGCGCGATCGAGCGGCTTCGACGTATCGAACAGCGAGTAGTCGGCGCGCGTCTCGCCGATGCGCTTGGCGAGCGCCGTTGTGTGATCGCGCACGGCCTCGCGATACTTCTCGCGCAGGTACTCCGGGATGACGGGCATCTTTTCCCCCGTCTCCATGTCGATGAAATTGCTGGCGTCCGAAAACGAGAACTCGATCTCGAGCGGATCAAGCAGGTGGAACACGATCAGCTCATTCCCCCGGCCGCGAACCTCGCCCAACGCCTTCACGACATCATCCGCATCTTCATAAAAGTCGGAGATGAGCAGCACGAAGCTGCGCCGCCGCAGATTCTCCGAAAGCTTGCGAAGCGGCGCCAGCAGCGTGGTCTTACCGGCAGCCGGCCTCTCGTCGCGACCCTTCCGCTCGAGGCGATCGAGCGTGTGCAAAATGAGCTGCAGGTGCTTCGCCGACGGCGGTACGTAGTCGACGACGTCGCCGTCGATCGTCGCCAAGCCGACGCGGTCGCGCTGCAGACTCGAGAAATAGGTGAGGCAGGCGGCCAGGTAGCACGCGTATGTCAACTTCGAGATGCGCCCCGACTCCGGATCGCCGCCGTACCGCATCGACGGCGACACGTCGAGGATCACCGAGAAGTTGGTGTTCGTGTCCGCCTCGTACTCCTTGATGTAATACCGATCGCTGCGCGCGTAGAGCCGCCAATCGATGCGGCGGATGTCGTCGCCCGGCATGTAGGCGCGATGCTCCGCGAAATCCATCGACGCGCCAAGGTGCGGCGAACGGTGCAGGCCGTTGATGAAGCCTTCGACGACGGTGCGCGCGAGCAGCTCGAGATTCCCGATCCGCGAGAGTACGGTCGGGTCGAGAAACGACGTGGCCTGCTCCGGAGCGACGGCCGTCACGGCTACATCCCCGACTTCGGGACCGGCACCACGCGCAACAGCTTGTCGATGATCTCGTCGGTCGTCACATGCTCGGACTGCGCGTGGAAGTTGGTCAGCACGCGATGCCGGAGCACCGGCTTGGCCAGCGCGCGAATGTCGTCGAAGCTGACGTTGTACCGGCCGTCCATCAACGCGCGCGCCTTGCCGCCGAGGATGAGGTGCTGCGGCGCGCGCGTGCTCGCGCCATACGACACCCACTCCTTGATGAAGTCCGGCGCCTTCGGCCCCGGGCGACTCACGCGCGCAAGGCTCACCGCGTAGCGCACCACCGGATCGGCGATCGGCACGCGGCGCACGAGCTGTTGAAACGCGACGATGTCGGCACCGTTCACCGCGTGCTGGAACCGGTGCGATTGCACGGATGTCGTCGCCCGCGCCACCTCGACCTCCTGCTCTTCCGGCAGATAGTCCATGATGATGTTGAACATGAACCGATCGAGCTGCGCTTCGGGAAGCGGATACGTCCCCTCGAGCTCGATCGGGTTCTGCGTCGCGAAGACGTGAAACGGCTCCTCGAGCAGATAAGTCTTGCCCTGCACGGTGACGCGGTGCTCCTGCATCGCCTCGAGCAGCGCCGACTGCGTCTTGGGTGGCGTGCGGTTGATCTCGTCGGCGAGCACGATGTTCGCGAAGATCGGCCCCGGCGTGAAGACGAGCCGCCGCTGCCCCGACTGCGGATCGTCCTGGATGATGTCGGTGCCGGTGATGTCGCTCGGCATCAAGTCCGGCGTGAATTGAATGCGCGAGAACTTGAGGTCGAGCACCTGGGCGACGGTGTTGATCAGCAACGTCTTCGCCAGACCCGGCACCCCGACGATGAGGCTGTTGCCGCCGGTGAACAGCGACAACAGCACGAGCTCGATGACGTCCTCCTGCCCCACGATGAGCTTGCGCAGCTCGGCGATGATCTGGTCGCGGCCCGATTTCAGCCGGTCCGCGAGCGCGACGTCGTCGGAGGACTCCAGCGGGGGAGCAGGAATGGTCGTGGCCAAGAGAAAATCCGGTGAGGTGGTGAAGTGGTGAAGTGGTGAAGTGGTGAACTAGTGAGTCAGCGCGTAGATGACGTAGTTGATGCCAAGCTTGTAGATCTCGTTCGATTGCGAGATCGGTACGAATCCCGATGCCGACCATTGCCACGACTCGCCGATGTCGTCGTCGACGTTGGCAATCATGATCATCCGCTTCTTCGGATCGTTGTCTTCATAGACCGCCCAGTAGGTTGGCGGCCGGGTGCCGTACGCCGACGTCGACGGATACACCACGGCCGATTTCATGTCGATCTTGAAGAACGAATCGAAGATCGGCTCGTCGCCGGTGAGCTGCACCCATCGCGCGGTCGGCAGGGCGCGAGCCACGAGCTGGCGGAGATGCGTCCAGTCGTATTCGTTCCGCCACCCCTCGCGAAAGTCGTCGAAGATCATGAAGCCGCCCTTCAGGAAGTAGTTCCTGAACCCGGCCAGCTCCTTGTCGTTCGGATTCCACCCGCCCGGCTCCGACATGTAGCTCACCGGGTACTTGAACAGCAGCGGATCATCGAGCGCCACGAGCACGCTTCCCACGATCGGCCCTGCCTCGATGAACGGGTGAATCGCGGTCACATCGCGCAGAATCTTCGCGAAATTCACTTCGGCGTCCGGATAATCGTGCGCCCAGCCCGGCCCTTCGCGGCCGGCCCAGTGTTCGAAGCCGCGATAGCGAATGCGGGCGAAGGTGAACCGCCCGTCGTACGGCGGATTGCCGTGAAAGTCCGGCGGCTGATACATCTCGTCCGCGCTGCCGAAATACTGCGAGAACGGGTTGCCGCGCCGCTGCGCCGCGCACGGCAACATCGCGATCGACAGTGCCGTCGCCGCCAGCAACGCGCCGCGCGCTGATATCAGATCTCTCATCGCACCGCTCCTCCGCCGTGCTTCGCGTCGTATAGCGTCAACAACAGCGTTTGCGCCTTTTCGTAGTTCGGAGCCTCTTCGAGCGACCGCAGCACACTCGTCCGCGCGTGCACGTCGTCCCCCGCGTCGTGCTGCGCCTGCGCCAATTGATAGTAGGCGTCGGCCTTGTCCACCGGCCCGAGCGCCACGATCGCCGTGCGTTCCCGCACCACCCGTGCCCGGTCGCCGGCCGCCGCGGATAGCTGGGCAAGCTTCAGGTGCATGACCATCTGGAACGGGTCGATGTACATCGCCCGATCGAGCGCATCCGCCGCGCCGCGCGCGTCGCCCAACTGCTCGAGCAGCGCCGACAGCCGCTCGAGCGCTTTGAGGTTCGTCTCGGTCAGCGACGTCCACTGGGTCAGCACCGCCTCCTCCTTCCGCGCGTCTCCCTTCTTCCGATACGCCGCGGCCAGCAGTGCATACGGACTGTCGTCGCCGCCGTACTCTGGAAAGATCGCCCGCGCGCGTTCGAGCATCGGAATCGCCTTGTCTGTCTCGCCATGCTCGAGCATCCCCGCGCCCGCCAGCAGCTGCACGCCGAAATCGTTCGGCGATACCTTGGCCGCCTGCTCCAGGTCGTCGACCGACTTCGCCGCCGTGATCTCCGGCGGGTGCTCCTTGATCGAAGGAAGCACCGCCGCGAACCGCGTCCGCACATACTCGTCGAACTTCTTGTCGAACGCCGCGAGGTTCATTCCGAGCACCCGCTGAAACACCTCGTCGCTCGTCAGCCCTTCCTTATATGCGTCCAGCATCTTGAGGATGGCCGGCTCACCCCAATCGCGCGCAATCAGCTCACACACCAACGACGCCTGGTAATAGGAGAACTGCACCTGCTCCGCGTAGGCCGGGTGCATGAACCCATCGTTCATCCGGCTCACCGGCACCAATTTTCCCGCTTTGAACGCGGCGAGAAAATCCGGCGTCACATTGAAACCCCAGCCCGGCGCCAACCCGTGATGCTCCTCGTATACCGACAGGCCCTCCGACAACCAGCGCGGAATTCGGTTGTCGGTCTTTCCAAGCGTGAACGTGTGCGCCAGCTCGTGCCACACCGTCGAGCCCCAGTTGAACGGACCCGCTTCGTCCTTGGCTGCCGGCGAATCGAACGCCAGCGTCGTCCCGAAGCTCACGCCCAACGCGCCAAGCCCGGCCAGCCCCACGGTGCGCACCGAGAAATCCGCGTGGCTGCGATACACCTCGATCCGTATCGGCGGCGGCGGCGTGTAGCCAAAGGTCCGCGAGAAGGTCGCGTAGGCCTGCTCGGCGAGTGTCTTCAGATACACCGACATCACCGGCGCCTCGTCCTTCTCCAACATGAACTGGAAGTGTGGGCTCGACACCAGGTCATAGTTCTTGTAAGTGTCGAGCAGATCGAGCGTGTTCTTGACCCACACGTTGTACGGGTCGCCGCCGAATGACTTCGTCAGGCTCGTCTTTCCCGAGTCGATCTCGCCAAGGCGAAGCTGGTTGAGGCCGAGCGCGGTCCACGCCGACCAGTCCTTGGGATCGAGCGCCACCGCCTGCTTCGCGAAATCCGCCGCCGGCCTGTACAACCGCACGTTCGCCGCCAGCTCCGCGAGCGTCGTGTACAGCTCCGCGTCACCCGGGTCGGCCGCGAGCGCACGCTGTCGCGCCGCGGCGAAGCCCGCCTCGTCGTGCTCCAGATACTTGATGGCCGCGGCGACCGCGAGCGCATGCTCCGCCGTCGGATCGACCGCGAGCGCCCCGTCGACGTCCCGTTGCGCCCCGGCGTAGTCCTCGAGCGAGATCAGCATCTCGGCGTGGAGCGTACGCGCGTCGACGTACTCGGGGTTGACCGTCAGCGCCGCGCGCAGCAGCGAGTCGGCCCCCGGCTGCCCATCGTTCTGCCGGCGACGCGCCGCGCCGAGCAGCGCACGCGGATCGTTCGGGTTCGCGTCGAGCACTTCCTCGAACGTCCGCTGCGCGTCGTCGAAGTTGTACTTGCGCAGAAACAGCTCGCCGAGCTTGTCCTTGGCGTCAGCGTTCGCCGGATCGGCGGCGATCGCCCGGTCGAATGCCTTGAGCGCATCCTTGAACAGCTGCGGATCGTTCGCGCCCAAATACTCGACCGCGGTCGCGACATCGACGAGCTCCTCGCTCGTCAGGTTCGCGCCCGCCGCGGCGTTGTAGACGTCGATGAAGCGATCGAGCTCCTTCATTGCGCGATCATGCTCGCCGCGACCGTAGTGCAGCAACGCGAGGTTGAGCCCCGCGGTGAGGCTGTCGGCCGCATGCTCGGCGCCGGACCGTACGAACGCGCTCTCGGCAGCCGCGCGCTTTCCTCGCATGAGCAGCACTTCGCCGAGCGTGTTGGCCATCGCGCCGCCGCCCTTGGCCGTCGCGGCACGGCGCGCCGTAGTCTCGGCATCGTCGTACCGGCCGATCGTCGCGTAGGCGTGCACGAGGTCGCGCTGGGCCGCGAGCCATTCGCTGTCGGCGGGTGCGATCTTGCTGAGCTGCGCGATCGCCTCCGCGTATTTTCCGGTCCGCAGCGCTTCGCGGCCCGCGTCGACGTCCTGCGCATGCGCGGCGGCGGCAAGCGTCACCAAAAACGGCGTCGCGACGACCGCGGCCCGGCGAATGAACGCGATCGACATCACGACTTCCGGCCCTCCACTTCGCGAATCGTCTTCGCCGTCCGCGCCAGCTTCACGAGCAGCGACTCGAGCGCGTCATCGTAGGCGTCGGGCGCCATCGCGGCCTTCCTGGTGCGTAGCGAATCGATCTGATCCTCGAGCGCGAATTTGTCCGTGTACATCGCCGCGAGCCGAGGGTCGTTGGCTTCTGCTTGCGTCGCGTAGCCGCCGCCGAGAAAGAACCGGCGGGCAAGCAGCCCCTCACCCGTCTTGCCGTCGGGATCGGCAACGCCGGCCTTGGCGCCCGTGTCGTCGAGCTGCGCGTGTTCCGTCTGTAGTCGCGTGCTGGTTTCATACACGCGCCTGGTTTCGGCCGCGGCATATCGGAACGCCTCGAGCAGCGACACGCGGCCGTCCTTGTCGGTGTCCGCCACGTCCTTGGTCAGTGCGTCGACGAAGAAGCGCGCGAATTGCGACTCGTTCCGCTCGAACGAGCTCTTGGTCGCCGTGATCACGACCCGGTTCGGCGCCGCGAGTACCGGAAGCATGTCGCCGCTCGCGCTCGTCATGTCGACGAAGGCCACGCGCTGTTTGCCGAACGGCGCCAGCAATCGCGCGAAGTCCCGCGCGCTCAGGTCCGGACCGGGGATGCTGATTTTCGAGTCCTCGCCCTCACCGCTCCCGTGGCCAATGAGGACGAGGACGATCTGTTCGCCGGGGCCGGCCCTCGAGGCGACCCGGCCGAGCACGCGCTCGACGTTGACCTTGGTCGACTGTCCGCCGTAGTGCGGGCGCTTCGACAGGCTGTCCTCGCCGAGCCACGTTATCAATGAATCTGGAATGCCAAAACGCTGACCCGCCGCCGACGCCAGCGACTCGGCGAGCTGCGTGAATTCCTGCGAGTATTTCGGTTCGCCCCCCAGACCGCTGATGATGACCAGCCGCGTCTGCGCGGCCACCGGCCCGGCCACCGGCCCGGCCACCGACAAGGTCAGGGCGAGGCCGCACGCCATTCCGATCACGGCGCCCCTCACGCCAGTCCCCGCATCTTACGGTACGACCACTCCGCGCTCACCAGCGCGACGAGCAGCAGGAAGATGACCGGCATGTCCCAGAGGTCCATCTGGTTCACCACCGTCACGCCGTGCTTGCTGAGCGCCAGATCGGCGGCGAGCGTCCCCGCCGTGGCCGGCGTGTAGAACTTGCCGCCCGTCTCCTTCGCCATCCGTTGCAGGAGCGGCGCCCGCATCTCGGCGTCGAAGTACTCGGTGTTGAGGTCGGCCACGCGCACGAACGTCGTATCGCCGAACGTGGCTCCCGAGGGCAGCGTCGCCTCGACTTTAATGGTGTAGGTGCCCGCCTCCTCCGGCGTGAACGTGCCACGGTACTCGCCGTCACGGTCGATCGCCCAGTCGAGCGGCAGGTCCCGTGTGAACCCATGCTCGTTCGACAGATGCGCGACGACCTTCGCGTCGTTGCGTGGCACGAAGATGCTGTCCGCCACCGATGCGCGAATCGCGATCGGAGTCCGCGGATTCGCTTGGTCCGTCGGCAGTGTCGCGACCACGCGGCTCGGCGCATCGCTCGCCGTCCAGCGAAGGAGCTGCCGCCAGAAGCGTGTGAAGGTCTGGTCGTCGGGCGGCGACGTCGGATCCATTTGCCAGTTCCATGAATCCTGCACCGGGAACGCGATCGACAAACCGCGTCCGTACCGTTGGTAGACGAGAACCGGCTGGTCGTAGCTCCGGAGCGGCTCGCCTGGTTCGCCCGCGCGGCCGCCCGCCGGCGTCGACCCCGTGATGAGCGTGACCGCTCCCGGCTTCACGTCGCGAATCCGGTTCACCGCCGTCACCGCGGGGAGCGACTTCCAGCGCGCCATCGACGCCGCGGGCGTTGCCGCCACCTGCGCCACGGCGTGACTCTCTCCCGCCGGCGTCAGCGCGACTTTGAGATCGGCGAAGAAAGTCAGCGAATCCGCGACCGCGTTGCCGCTGATCACTACCGGCATCACGTCGGCGAGCGGCGTTCCGGCGTAACCCCCTTCGCCGAAGCTTCGCCGCCCGCCAAGAAGCAGCAGACCACCGCCGCGCACGTTCACGAACTCGGCGAGCATCGCGAGCTGGTCGTGCGTGAAGAAGCTCGCTTCCACGTCGCCGAGGATGATCGAGCGGTAACGGAACAGCTCGGCGCGGGTCTTCGGGAAACCCGTCACGAGATCGTTCGCGCTGTCGACGTTCAAGCGGTAGAACTTGTTCTCGGCCGTTCGCTGGAGCGTGACGATCTGCAGGTTCGAGTCGGCTTCGACGGCGGCGCGGATGAACTTCATCTCGGGACGCGGCGTACCTTCGACATAGAGCACGCGCTCCCGGTCGTCGCGCACGTCGACGAGCGCCTGCTGCGCGTTGTTCTGAGTGACCTGCTCCCC